>NZ_JBIWKB010000012.1:0-27254 GCF_044765425.1 Streptomyces sp. NPDC102462
GGAGACGCCAAATGCCTGTGGAGCGCCGGTAAGACGGGCACACGTGCCCGCACAGCGCGGTGAAGCAGGAAGCCACCGGAAGGGTCAGACGACCCGGGCCGGAATCCCTGGACTTTAGGCCAGGGAGCACGTCAAGCGCCCCGGGAAACCGCCGCCCGCCGCAAGATGCGGAACTCTCCCGATGTGCCGCGCCCCCCTGGCCGACGAAGGTGGGGGCATCGCCGGAAGCGATGCCGACACCGGACTCTCCGAAGGGGCCAGCCATGATCGAGTACGAACTCCATCTGATCCGCGCCACCGAACTGCGCCGCCGGGCCGAGCACGAGCGCCTGGTCCGCGAGGCGCTGCGCCAACGCCGCGCGGCCCGCCGTGCACCGGCCGCCCGCCGCCGCGCCGGCCGCGAGTCTCCCTCCGATACCGGGCACCCCGGCCGTCATCGGCATCCCCGCACCGCGTGAGCGCATCGGCGGGGGCGGGCGCCCGCACCGGGGACGGCCGCCCGCTCCCGGTCCACGGGCGCCCGCGCCCCCGCACGGTCCGCCCTACGCCCCGGCCGCCCGCACCCGGCCCGGGCACCGACCCGTCCTCCCTGTGGAAAACGGATGCCGCGCCGTCGGACCTCCGTGCGATGCTCAAACCCGTGGAGACCAGGTCCGTCAGTCCCGTGTTCGTCGGCCGTACCGACGAACTGCACGCGTTGAACGACGCGCTCGCCCGTGCCGACGCCGGTGAGCCCCAGGCGCTGCTGCTCGGCGGCGAGGCGGGCGTCGGCAAGACCCGGCTGGTCGAGGAGTTCGCCACCGCCGCCGGTCGTCAGGGCGCCGTCGTCGCCCTCGGCGGCTGCGTCGAGATCGGCGCCGATGGACTGCCGTTCGCCCCCTTCTCCACCGCCCTGCGCGCCCTGCGCGGCGCCCTGCCCGACGAAGTCGCCACGGCCGCCGCGGGCCAGGAGGACGACCTGGCCAGGCTCCTGCCCGAGCTGGGCGAGGCCACCCCCGCCCGCGCCCCGGGGCGGCACGACGAGGAGGGCACCGCCCGCCTCTTCGAACTCACCGCCCGCCTGCTGGAACGCGTCGCCGCCGACCGCACCGTCGTCCTCGCCCTTGAGGACCTGCACTGGGCCGACGCCTCCACCCGCCACCTGCTCTCCTACCTTCTGCGCACCCTGCGGACCGGCCGCCTCGTCGTCCTCGCCACCTACCGCTCCGACGACATCCACCGCCGCCACCCGCTGCGCCCCCTGCTCGCCGAACTCGACCGGCTGCGCACCGTCCGCCGCGTCGAACTCGCCCGTTTCAACCGCGAGGAGGCCGGCCGGCAGATCGCCGGCATCCTCGCCGCGGAACCGGAACCCGCCCAGGTCGACGAGATCTTCGCACGCTCCGGCGGCAACGCCTTCTTCGTCGAGGAACTGGCCGTCGCGGCCTGCGAGGGCTGCTGCACCGGACTCACCGACTCGCTGCGCGACCTGCTCCTGGTCCGGGTGGAGGCGCTGCCCGAGGCCGCCCAGCGGATCACCCGGATCGTCGCCGAGGGCGGCGCCACCGTCGAGTACGCGCTGCTCGCCGCCGTCGCCGGGCTCGCCGAGGACGATCTGATCGAGGCGCTGCGCGCCGCCGTGAACGCCAACATCCTCCTCACCGCCCCCGGCGGCGACGGCTTCCGCTTCCGCCACTCCCTGGTCCGCGAGGCCGTCGCCGACGATTTGCTCCCCGGCGAACGCTCCCGCCTCAACCGCCGCTACGCACAGGCCATGGAGAGCGACCCGGCGCTCGTCCCCGCCGACGAACGCGTCATGCGACTGGCCAGCCACTGGTACCACGCCCACGACCCCGCCAAGGCCCTGCCCGCCGTCCTCGACGCCTCCGTCGCCGCCCGCCGCCGCTACGCCTACAGCGAGCAACTGCGGCTCCTGGAGCGGGCGATGGAACTGTGGGACACCGCACCGGACCCGGTACGGGCGGCCCTGCGCCCCGTCGACTGCGCCGAGGTGTACCCGCCCTGCGACGCCGCCACCCCGCTGCGCTATCTCGACCTGATGGCGGAGGCCGCCGTCGCCGGACGCAGGTGCGGTGAACGCGAACGCGCCCTGAAGATCACCAAGCGGGCGCTGCAACTCCTGGAGGACGAGGACGACCCGCTGCGCGCCGCCTGGTTCTGGACCCAGCGCTCCGGCCTCGTCCAGGCGCTGGGACGCGGCGACGGACGGCATGAACTGGCCACCGCCGAGCAGCTGGTGCGCGGACTGCCCCCCTCCGAGGTGCACGCCGACGTGCTCGCCGGCGTCGCCAACTGGTCGATGCTGCACGAGCCGGGCCCGGGCGCCCTGGCCGCCGCCGAACGGGCCGTCGAGTACGCCCGTATGATCGACGCCCGCGAGATCGAACTGGACGCGTGCCTCACGCTCGGCGCCCTCAGGGTCGACGCGGGCGACATCGAGGCCGGACTCGTCGAGCTGCGCCGGGTCAAGGACCGGTCCGTGCAGGAGGGCTACACCCAGGTCGCGGGCCGTGCCTATGTGAATCTGCCCTCCGAACTCGACGCGGTCGGCCGTTCCCGGGAGGCCGTCCCCCTCCTGGACGAAGGGATCGACTACACCCGGAAGTTCGGCCTGCTCGGCTCCGAGGCCCTGCTGTGGGCCAACCTCGCCGAGTCCCAGTACGCCCTCGGCAACTGGAGCCAGGTCGCGTCCGCCGCCGCGCACGCGACCCGCCGCGGCCCCAGCACCAAGCCCCTGGGCTCGGCCGCGCTGTCCCTGGCGCGCCTCGCCCTCGGCCGCGGCGACCTGGCCGAGGCCGCCCGCCAACTCACTGCGGCCCGCGGCTACTTCGGCACCCGTGACGTCATGCCCCAGCAGTGGCTGCCGCCGGCCCGGGTCGCGGTCGGCCTCGCCGCCGCGGAGGGCCGGCTGCTCGACGTCCGCGCCGAACTGCACCGCGCCCTGGACGCCGGCGTCCCGCCCGGCAGCCACCGCTACGCCTGGCCGCTGGTCAGGGCCGCCGCCACCGCGGAGGCCGACGCCCGCGCCCTGCCCGCGGCGGAACCCGGCCGGGCCAAAGCCCTCGATCGCATCGCCGACGCGGCCAAGGACCTCACCACCGGCGCACCTCTGTGGCTCGCCCACGACGCATGGGTCCGCGCCGAACTCCGGCGCGCCGCGGGCGAGGACACCCCCGACCTGTGGTCCGAGGCGGTCACCGCCTTCGAGTCCCTGGACCGCCCCTACGACCTCGCCCGTGTCCGTCACCGGCTCGCGGCGGCCCTGCTGTCCTCGGGCGGCAGACGCCCGCACGAGGCACCCGGCGGCGGGGACGACGAGCGGGACCGCGCCACAGAGCTGCTTCGGCTGGCCGGGGCCGTCGCCGATCATCTGGGCGCCCGCCCGCTCGCCGACGGTGTGGCGCTCCTCGCCCAGCGCGCCCGCCTCGTGCTGACCTGCGCCCCGCGGCGGACGCCCGCCCCGGCCGACCCGGTCGAGGCGCTGGGCCTGACCAGCCGGGAGCGCGATGTGCTCCGCCTGGTCACCGCCGGCCGCACCAACCGTCAGATCGCCGAGGAGTTGTTCATCTCCCCGAAGACCGCGAGCGTCCATGTCTCCAACATCCTGGGCAAGCTCGGAGTCTCGGGCCGGGGCGAGGCGGCGGCGGTGGCCCATCGGCTGGAGCTGTTCCCGCTGCCTCCCGGGACTGACGACCGGCTCACCGCGCGGCCACGGCCGTAGCCGACGGCGGTCTTCAGGGCGCGGGCGGGACGGGACGCCCGGCCGCCGTCGCGCTATGTCACCCGCAGTTCCAGGATCCGGTCGTCTCCCTTCTTCGGCTCGCCCCGGCCGTCCGTGTTGCTCGTGACCAGCCACAGCCTGTCGCCGCCCGCCGCGACGACGGTACGGAGCCGGCCGTAGGTGCCCTTAAGGAACGCCTGGGGTGCCGCAGCGGCCTCAGTGCCCTTCAGTGGGATGCGCCACAGCCGCTGGCCTCTGAGCGCGGCCATCCAGATGGACCCGTTCACATAGGCGATGCCGCTCGGGGAGGCGACGTCCGTGTGCCACTGGGCCAGCGGGTTGTGGAACCGGGGGTTTGACGACTTGCCCTCGGCGTCCGGCCAGCCGTAGTTGTCGCCCGGCTTGATCGCGTTCAGCTCGTCCCAGGTGTCCTGGCCGAACTCCGATGCGAACAGGCGCTGCTTGTCGTCCCACGCGAGGCCCTGCACATTGCGGTGGCCGTAGCTGTACACGACGGAGTCCTTGAAGGGGTTGCCGGGGGCGGGCTCGCCCTCCGGGGTCATCCGCAGGATCTTGCCGCCCAGGGACTTCACATCCTGGGACAGACCCCGTTCGCCGCTCTCGCCCGTGCCCGCGTACAGCATGCCGTCCGGGCCGAACGCGATCCGGCCGCCGTTGTGGATGTAGCCCTTGGGGATGCCCCGGAAGACCGTGTCGGGCGCGCCGAGCTGTTCGCCGGGCGGCTTCCGCTCGTCGTACAGCATGCGGACGATCCGGTTGTCGGAGGCCGAGGTGAAGTACGCGTAGACCATGTGGTCGGAGGCGTAGCCGGGGGAGAGGGCGATGCCCAGGAGACCGCCCTCACCGTCCGGGGACACCCCGGAGACCTTGCCCAGCCCGGTCTGCTTGCCCGTCTTCTCGTCGACCCGGGTGATCGTCTGCTCGTCCCGGGAGGAGACGAGCAGACCGCCGCCGGGCAGGGGCGCCAGGCCCCAGGGCGACTTCAGATTCTCCGTGACCGTCCGCACCACCTTCACCGAGCCCTTGGCGGGCGGGGCCGGTGCGGTCGACCCCGCGGACGGGGCGGCCCCCGACGTCGTCCCCCGCGCGGCGGCGCTCCCGTCACCGCCCGGTGGGCCGCCTCTGTCGGAGGAGCAGCCGGCCGTCAGCAGGAGCGCGGTTGCGGCCAGCACGGCCGACACAGCTCGACGTTGCACGATCATGGTCCCTTCGACGCGGTGGTTCCGGCGGCGCCTTCTCTATCTCTTACACCGCTCGCCCCACCCGGGTTCCCATGCGCCCCCGCAGATCCGCGCTGTCAGTCCCAGGAGCCCTGGGCCGACGGCAGCCGGGTCAGTTCCGCCAGGTCCTTCGGGGTCAGCCGGACGGACGGGGCGCCCGCGTTCTCCGTCACCCAGCGCTCCCGCTTGGTCCCCGGCACCGTGACCACGTGCCGGCCCTGCGCCAGCGTCCAGGCCAGCGCCACCTGCGCCGGTGTGACGTGTTCGCCGTGCCGCCGGGCCACCCGGCGCAGCCCGGCGACGATGGGCTGGTTGGCGGCCATCATCTCGGCCGTGAAACGCGGATGGCGGGCCCGTACGTCGTCCGGTTCGAAGCCCTCCCCCGGGGTCAGCGTGCCGGTCAGGAAGCCGTTGCCGAGAGGCATCGCGGCGAGGAAGCCGACGCCGCGCGCCGCGCACCACGGCAGCAGCGCGTCCAGCGCCTCCGGCGACCACACCGACAGCTCCGCCTGCACCGCGCTCACCGGGAAGACCTGCTGGACGCGCCCGAGCTGGCGCAGCGTCGCGTCGTGCAGCCCGGTCCCCGAGCGGCGCCCTGCGCGCGCACCCACCGCGCACAGGCCCAGCGTGCGGACCTTCCCGGCCCGGACCAGGTCCGCCATCGCGCCCCACGTCTCCTCGACGGGAACCTCGGGATCGGCGCGATGCAACTGGTACAGATCGATCACGTCGGTCTGCAGCCGGCGCAGCGACGCGTCGCAGGCCCGCCGCACATACCCGGGGCGGCCGTTGGCCACGACGTGCTGTTCGCCCACCAGCAGCCCGACCTTGGTCGACACGAAGGCCTCCGCGCGCCGCTCCTTGAGGACCCGGCCGATCAGCAGTTCGTTGGTGAACGGGCCGTACATGTCGGCCGTGTCCAGCAGCGTGCAGCCGAGGTCCAGGGCCCGGTGCACGGCCCTGACCGACTCGTCCCCCCGCTGCCGCGACCCGCTGTACGCCCAGCTCATCGGCATGCAGCCGAGTCCGACGGCCCCCACCGCGAGCGCCCCCGCGCCGATCGTCCTGCGCTCCACCTGGTCGTGAACCTCCCTCGTCGGCCCCCAACCTAACCTCTGCCTGTTCACGAGCCTGACATAGCCTCCAGACCATGACTGCTGACGTATGGCTGCCCATCCCGCCGGAGGAGATCGAGGGGCTTCCCGTCGGGCCCGACTACCTGTTCTGGGACGGGGAAGAGGAGTTCCCCGCGGACCCGGCCGACTGCGCCTTCTACGTCGTCCCCTACATGAAGCCCAGCGACGTCTGTGTCCGGCCGCTGCCGCGGATGAGCGGTGTGCGGGTCGTCCAGACGCTGTCCGCGGGCATCGACCACGTCCAGCCGGGCCTCGGCCGGCTGCGTCCGGGCGTCCTGCTGTGCAATGCGCGCGGTGTGCACGAGGCGAGCACGGGCGAGCTGACGCTGGCCCTGATCCTCGCCTCGCTGCGCGGCATCCCCGATTTCGTGCGCGCCCAGGACAGAGGGGAGTGGCGCGGCGGGTTCCACCCGGCACTCGCCGACAAGAACGTCCTCATCGTCGGTTACGGCTCCATCGGCGAGGCCATCGAAGACCGGCTCGCGCCATTTGAACTCGCGCGGGTGGCGCGCGTCGCGCGCTCTGGGCGCACCTCGGCGCGCGGTCCGGTGCATCCGCTCACCGAACTGCCCTCCCTGCTACCGGAAGCGGACGTCGTGATCCTGTCCACGCCGCTGACCGAGACCACGCGGGGCCTGGTCAACGCCGACTTCCTCGCGCGGATGAAGGACGGAGCGCTGCTGGTCAACGTCGCGCGCGGCCCCGTCGTCGACACCAAGGCGCTGCTCGCGGAGCTGGAGAGCGGCCGTATCACCGCCGCCCTGGACGTCACGGACCCGGAGCCGCTGCCGCCGGGCCACCCCCTGTGGCAGGCGCCCGGTGTGCTGATCAGCCCGCACGTGGGCGGGCCCACGTCGGCCTTCCTGCCGCGCGCGAAGCGGCTGCTGACGGACCAGTTGAGCCGTTTCGTGAACCGGGAGCCGCTGCGAAACGTGATCCTTACGACGGGCTCCACCCGCGCGTGAGGGGCGACATGGCAGGCGTGTAATCCGTTTCGGGCACCCTCCGCATCCTTCCGGACGCGGGGGGTACCCATATCTCCGCGGTCGTCACGGAGCGTAGAGAAGCTATGTCCCTGAGTGACGAGACTGGTGTATCGTCCCGACAGGGGCTGCGCCGCGCACCGTTCGGCGCCAGGGATGGACATTTCAGAGATGTGAGGGGGGCGACGGGCGATGCACGGCCTATGGACGAACGATCCGACGCGGCGGAGCCGCCGACGGCGGCCCTGGCGCACGGCGGCGCACAGACGCGGCCATCACACCAGCCACCACCGCAGGCACAGCGGGCGCAGGAGGCATGCGCACCGGGACCCCCGGGGCCCGGGAGCGGCACGGACCGGGAGGGACCGGTGAGTTCGCCGCCCACGGTGACGACCACCCCGCGCGGGGCGCTGCGCAGGCAGCACCCGGCAGGGCCGCCGCTGTCCCGTCCGCCGGCCGTCGGCGGCGGGTCCAGCATGGTCCATCAGCTCGTGCTGGCCCTGGTGTGCGCGGGATACGCCGTCGGTTCCGCGCTCGACTGGGGTTCCAGCGAAATCGCGCTGATCATGGGTGACTTCGGGCTGGCCGCGGCGGCGGGCTGCGCCGCGGTCTCATGTCTCCTCTACGCCCACAGGCGCCAGGTCCGCTTTCGACCCGCCTGGATGCTGTTCGCCCTCTCCTCGGCGATGGTGGCCCTGGGCAACACGGTCTGGGGGTGGTACGAGGTCGTGCTGCGGCGTCCCATGCCGAGCCCCAGCTTCGCCGACCTGTTCTTCCTGTGCTTCGCGCCGCCCGCCATCGTGGGCCTGCTGGTCCTCGCCAAGCGGCCGGTGTCGAAGGCCGGCTGGATGTGCCTGGCGCTGGACGCCTGGCTGATCGGCGGCTCGCTGCTCACCCTGTCCTGGAGCCTCGCGCTCGCGCAGGCCGCCAGGTTCGACGGGCCGAGCGTGGCGCACACCGCGCTGTCCCTCGCGTACCCGCTGCTCGACATCGCCCTGGTCAGCATGGTGCTCGCGCTGCACTTCCGACGCGCCCCGGGCAACCGCACGGCGGTCAACACGGCGATCGGCGCGCTCGCCCTGACCGTGATGTGCGACGCGCTGTTCACCTCGCCGCTGCTGCACAGCAGTTACCGCTCCGGACAGTTGCTCGACGCGGGCTGGTTCGCGGGCTCGCTGCTGCTCGCCTACGCGCCCTGGGCGGCGCCCCCGCGCCAGCAACAGCACGAACCCGACCGGTCCGGCGGCGGGCACGCCCGCCCGGCCCACCGGCGTCCGCCAGGGCCGCGCACCGGCGAGCCCGGGCAACTGCCACTGCCCGGCCCGGTGTCGCTGCCGGGTCAGGTGCCGCCGCCCGGCCAGGGGGTCGAGCACAGCCGGTATCCGGCCGGCCGGCCGATCACCGGCTCGCTGGCCGCGCTCACCCCCTATCTGGCCGCCGCGGTATGCACCCTGGGCATCCTGTACAACGTGCTCAACGGGCGCAGCCCCGACCACGTCGTGCTCGTCACCGCCGGCTGCGTGGTGCTCGCGCTCGTCGTGCGCCAGGGCATCATGCTGCTCGACAACATCACCCTCACCCAGGAACTGGCGCAGAAGGAGAACCACTTCCGCTCCCTGGTGCAGGGGTCGAGCGACGTCATCATGATCGCCGCGCCCAACGGCACCCTCCGGTACGTCTCCCCGGCCGCCGCCGGGGTCTACGGGCGGCCCGCGGAGGAACTGGTGGGCAGCGAACTGGCCGTGCTCATCCACCCGGACGACCTGGGCTGCGTGGTGCACGAGGTGCGCCGCTTCCTCACCGCGAGCCCCCTCGAAGAACCCACCACCCGCATCGAGTGCCGCTTCCGGTCCGGCGACGGCGGCTGGCTCAACGTGGAGTCGACCGTCAACCGTCACCACGGCGGCCTCATCTTCAACAGCCGGGACGTGACCGAAAGAGTGCGTCTGCAGGCACAACTGCAGCACAGCGCGGAACACGACCCGCTCACCGACCTGCCCAACCGCGCCCTGTTCACCCGGCGTGTGCAGCAGGCCCTGTCCGGCCGCCGTGCCTCCGACCGCGCCGCCGCGCTGCACGGCACGGCCGTCCTCTTCATCGACCTGGACGGCTTCAAGGCCGTCAACGACACGATCGGACACCAGGCCGGGGACGAACTGCTCGTCCAGGCCGCCCGCAGACTCCAGGACGCGGTCCGGCAGGGGGACACCGCGGCCCGGCTGGGCGGCGACGAGTTCGCGGCCCTGATCATCGGGGACGGCGTCCGGGACCGCGGCGCCCGGGAGCGGAACATCCTGGAACTGGCCGACCGCCTGCGGACCACGCTCTCCCAGCCCTACCTCATCGACGGCAACGATGTCCGGGTCAACGCCTCCATCGGGGTCGCCTTCGCCGAACCGGGCCTCGGCGCCGGCGAGTTGCTGCGCAACGCCGACCTGGCGATGTACCGGGCGAAGTCGACGGGCAAGGGCCGCGTCGAGCTGTACCGGCCGCAGATGCAGCAGGACGTCGTACGGAAGGCGGAACTGGCCACCCGGCTGCGCGCGGCACTGCACGACGGCGAGTTCACGCTGCTGCACCAGCCGGTGGTGTGCCTCGGCAGCGGCCGCGTCATGTCGGCCGCCGCGCAGGCGCGCTGGCGCTCCTCCCAGGGCGTGCTGTTCACACCGGCCGAGTTCCTGCGGGTGGCCGAGGACAGCGACCGGACCTCGGAGCTGGACCGCTGGATCCTGGAGGAGGCGGTGGCCCAGGCCGCCGAGCGGGCCGCGACCGGACTGGCCGTACCCGTGGCCGTGCGGATGTCCGCGCGCCGGCTGCTGGACCGGTCGATGCCGCTCGGCTCGGTGGAGGCCCTGCTGACCCGGCACGGGCTGCCGTCGGGGTCGCTGCTGATCGAGCTGGCGGACACCGACCCCCGGGTCTCCCTGGACGAGCTGGAGCACCGGCTCGGCGCGCTCAGACGGCTGGGCGTCCGGATCGCGCTGGACGGCTTCGGCAACGGCTACGCGGCGATCACGGCCCTGCGCAGACTCCCCGTCGACGTACTGAAACTCGACCGCAGTCTGGTCGAAGGCGTCGTCGAGTCCGCGCGGCTGCACAAGATCACCAGTGGGCTGCTGCGGATCGCCACCGACCTCGGGCTGCAGTCCGTGGCCGACGGCGTGGACCTTCCGGAGCAGGTCGTGGCGTTGCGCGCGATGGGCTGCACCCATGGGCAGGGCATGGCGTTCTCCGGGCCGCTGGACGAGTACCGGCTGCGCCGGGCGCTCGGATCCGGCCATTATCCGGTGCCGCACGGACCGGCCGAACCGGCGTTCGCGGGCGGCGCGAGGGAGCCGAACGGACACGTCGGGGTCGAGGGCACCTGGGTGTCCACCCGCCCGGCCGAGGCCGAGAGCGGGGGAGCACGGATGCCCGAAGGGCTGAGCACGGTCGTGGCCTCGCCCCCGACCGCGGCGCCCCGGAGGTGAACGAGTCATGAAAGGACACGCGGGCACGTCCGCGGGTGGTGTGTCCGCCGTGTCCGGAAAGGCCGTGGCCCAAGCAGGTCCAATGAAGTCCCCTGCGGTTCGACAGCGCCCCGAAGGGGCGCGGGGAACGGCGCGACCAGCCGCAACGGTGCCGCAGACGACCGACGGCCTATCGCGGCATTTCCAGCGGAGCGCGTAGGCTCACATAATGAGACTCCCATCCCACCCACTTGACACGTGGTGTGTGCCGGGGGGAGGGTCGGTGCCATGCGTACCCGAATTCTCGTACTTGGACAGCGCGTCGGCTGAGCTGGGACCCACCGGAGGACGATCCGGCAACCCCAGCGACCTTACCGGCGCGCTCCCCTCGCTTGCCCTACGGCACGAGGGGTTTTTTGTTGCACGGGCACCTGCCGTACAGCAGACCGACACCGCACAAACCTCGCAAAAACCCTCAGCATCGAGAAGAGAATGCCGATGACCGAGCAGGCCACCGGGGCCCATCATCCGCAGCCGCGGCCCCGTTCCGGAGGACAGCAGTCCGCGCCCGTCGAGCACGTCACGGGTGCGCAGTCCCTCATCCGCTCGCTTGAGGAGGTCGGCGCCGACACCGTATTCGGCATTCCCGGCGGTGCGATCCTGCCCGCGTACGACCCGCTGATGGACTCCACCCGGGTCCGTCATGTGCTGGTCCGCCACGAGCAGGGTGCCGGGCACGCGGCCACGGGGTACGCGCAGGCGACCGGCAAGGTCGGCGTGTGCATGGCCACCTCGGGCCCCGGCGCCACCAACCTGGTCACACCGATCGCCGACGCGCACATGGACTCCGTCCCGCTGGTCGCGATCACCGGCCAGGTCGCGTCCAAGGCGATCGGCACGGACGCCTTCCAGGAGGCCGACATCGTCGGCATCACCATGCCGATCACCAAGCACAACTTCCTGGTCACCGACCCCCAGGACATCCCCCGGGTGATCGCGCAGGCGTTCCACATCGCCTCCACCGGGCGCCCCGGCCCGGTCCTGGTCGACATCGCCAAGGACGCCCTCCAGACCCGGACCACCTTCTCCTGGCCGCCGGTCATGGACCTGCCCGGCTACCGCCCGGTGACCAAGCCGCACGCCAAGCAGATCCGCGAGGCGGCCAAGCTGATCACCGCGGCCCGGCGCCCCGTCCTCTACGTCGGCGGCGGCGTCCTCAAGGCGCAGGCCACCGCCGAACTGAAGGTCCTCGCGGAGCTGACCGGAGCGCCCGTCACCACCACCCTGATGGCGCTCGGCGCGTTCCCCGACAGCCACCCGCAGCACCTGGGCATGCCGGGCATGCACGGCTCGGTGGCCTCCGTCACGGCGCTGCAGAAGGCCGACCTGATCGTCGCCCTCGGAGCCCGCTTCGACGACCGCGTCACCGGCAAGCTGGACAGCTTCGCCCCGCACGCCAAGATCGTCCACGCCGACATCGACCCCGCGGAGATCGGCAAGAACCGCGCAGCCGACGTGCCGATCGTCGGTGACGCCCGCGAGGTCATCGCCGACCTGATCCAGGCCGTGCAGAAAGAGCACAGCGAGGGCCACACGGGCGACTACACCGCCTGGTGGAACGACCTCAACCGCTGGCGCGAGACCTACCCGCTGGGCTACGACCAGCCCGCCGACGGCTCGCTCTCCCCGCAGCAGGTCATCGAGCGGATCGGCCGGCTGGCACCGGAGGGAACGATCTTCGCGGCGGGCGTCGGCCAGCACCAGATGTGGGCCGCGCACTTCATCGAGTACGACAGGCCCGCCACCTGGCTGAACTCCGGCGGCGCCGGAACCATGGGCTACGCGGTCCCGGCCGCGATGGGCGCCAAGGCCGGCCGGCCCGACCACACGGTCTGGGCGATCGACGGCGACGGCTGCTTCCAGATGACCAATCAGGAGCTGACCACCTGCGCCCTGAACAACATCCCGATCAAGGTCGCCATCATCAACAACGGCGCCCTCGGGATGGTCCGCCAGTGGCAGACGCTGTTCTACAACCAGCGCTACTCCAACACCGTCCTGCACTCCGGCCCCGCCGCAGCGAACGGCGGCTCCGCCACCGGGGCCGGCCGGCAGCCGAGCGCCGGCACCCGTGTCCCCGACTTCGTGAAGCTGTCGGAGGCGATGGGCTGCTACGCGATCCGCTGCGAGTCCCCCGAGGACCTGGACAAGGTCATCGAGGAGGCGAACGCGGTCAACGACCGCCCGGTCGTCGTCGACTTCATCGTCCACGAGGACGCGATGGTCTGGCCGATGGTCGCCGCCGGAACCTCCAACGACGAGATCATGGCCGCCCGGGACGTCCGCCCCGACTTCGGCGACAGCGAAGACGACTGAGCGAGGAAGAGCACACACCCATGTCCAAGCACACGCTCTCCGTCCTGGTGGAGAACACACCGGGCATCCTCGCCCGGATCGCCGCCCTGTTCTCCCGCCGCGGCTTCAACATCGACTCGCTCGCGGTCGGCGTCACCGAACACCCCGACATCTCCCGCATCACCATCGTGGTGGGCGTCGAGGACCTGCCGCTGGAGCAGGTGACCAAGCAGCTCAACAAGCTCGTCAACGTCCTGAAGATCGTCGAACTGGAGCCCGCGCAGGCGGTGCAGCGCGAACTCGTCCTGGTGAAAGTGCGCGCCGACAACGAGACGCGCTCCCAGATCGTCGAGATCGTCCAGCTGTTCCGCGCGAAGACGGTCGACGTCTCCCCGGAGGCCGTGACCGTCGAGGCCACCGGGTCCAGCGAGAAACTGACCGCCATGCTCAAGATGCTGGAGCCGTTCGGCATCAAGGAGCTGGTCCAGTCCGGCACGATCGCGATCGGGCGCGGCGCCCGCTCCATCACGGACCGGTCGCTGCGCGCACTGGACCGGTCGGCCTGACGAGGCATTGGGGCGGTCGGGGGAACCCGGCCGCCCGTATGCCGAGACCCCGAATCGCCCTCACCCCTCACCGTCATACGGTGGAAGCAACACCTGCACACAAGGAGAGAACCCAAAGTGGCCGAGCTGTTCTACGACGCTGACGCCGACCTGTCCATCATCCAGGGCCGCAAGGTCGCGGTCATCGGCTACGGCAGCCAGGGCCACGCGCACGCCCTGTCCCTGCGCGACTCGGGTGTCGACGTCCGGGTCGGCCTGCACGAGGGCTCCAAGTCCAGGGCGAAGGCCGAGGAGCAGGGCCTGCGCGTGGTGACGCCCGCGGAGGCCGCAGCCGAGGCCGACGTCATCATGATCCTGGTGCCGGACCCGATCCAGGGCCAGGTCTACGAGGAGTCCATCGCCCCCAACCTGAAGGACGGCGACGCGCTGTTCTTCGGCCACGGCTTCAACATCCGCTTCGGCTTCATCAAGCCCCCGGCCGGCGTGGACGTGTGCATGGTCGCCCCCAAGGGCCCGGGCCACCTGGTGCGCCGCCAGTACGAGGAGGGCCGCGGCGTCCCCTGCATCGTCGCAGTCGAGCAGGACGCGACGGGCAACGGCTTCGCGCTGGCCCTGTCCTACGCCAAGGGCATCGGCGGCACCCGCGCGGGCGTCATCAAGACGACCTTCACCGAGGAGACCGAGACCGACCTGTTCGGTGAGCAGGCCGTGCTGTGCGGTGGCACCGCGGCGCTGGTCAAGGCGGGCTTCGAGACGCTGACCGAGGCCGGCTACCAGCCGGAGATCGCCTACTTCGAGTGCCTGCACGAGCTGAAGCTGATCGTGGACCTCATGTACGAGGGCGGCCTGGAGAAGATGCGCTGGTCGATCTCGGAGACCGCCGAGTGGGGCGACTACGTCAGCGGTCCGCGGATCATCACCGACGCCACCAAGGCCGAGATGAAGAAGATCCTCTCCGAGATCCAGGACGGCTCCTTCGCCACGAACTGGATGGAGGAGTACCACGGCGGTCTGAAGAAGTACAACGAGTACAAGAAGCAGGACTCCGAGCACCTGCTGGAGACCACCGGCAAGCAGCTGCGCAAGCTGATGAGCTGGGTGAACGAGGAGGCGTAAGCCTCATGAGACGGGGCCGGGGCGGATCGCTCCGGCCCCGTTGTCCATCCCGTCCCAGCCCGGACGGGTGATCCTTCCGCAGAGGCGCAGAACGGCTTTCGCCACGCCACTACACTGCTGCACAACAACGCGTCAGGCCCACAGCGTCGTGCGTCTTCCGCGGCTAGCCCCCTCTCCTCCGCCTGCGGCCGTCGGGACGGCCGTCCGCACGCTTGGACTTGTGAGGACTCACGTGAGCTCGAAACCTGTCGTACTCATCGCCGAAGAGCTGTCGCCCGCGACCGTGGACGCGCTCGGCCCCGACTTCGAGATCCGGCACTGCAACGGCGCGGACCGAGCCGAACTGCTCCCCGCCATCGCCGACGTGGACGCGATCCTGATCCGCTCCGCCACCAAGGTCGACGCCGAGGCCATCGCCGCCGCGCACCAGCTGAAGGTCGTCGCACGAGCCGGCGTCGGACTGGACAACGTCGACGTCTCCGCCGCCACCAAGGCCGGCGTGATGGTCGTCAACGCCCCCACCTCCAACATCGTCACCGCGGCCGAGCTGGCCTGCGGCCTGATCCTGGCCACCGCCCGCAACATCCCGCAGGCCAACGCCGCGCTGAAGAACGGCGAGTGGAAGCGCAGCAAGTACACGGGCGTCGAACTGGCCGAGAAGACCCTCGGCGTCGTGGGCCTCGGCCGCATCGGCGCGCTCGTCGCGCAGCGCATGTCCGCCTTCGGCATGAAGGTCGTCGCCTACGACCCCTACGTCCAGCCCGCCCGGGCCGCCCAGATGGGCGTGAAGGTGCTGTCCCTGGACGAGTTGCTCGAGGTGTCCGACTTCATCACCGTGCATCTGCCGAAGACCCCCGAGACCCTCGGGCTGATCGGCGAGGAGGCGCTGCACAAGGTCAAGCCGAACGTGCGCATCGTCAACGCGGCGCGCGGCGGCATCGTCGACGAGGAGGCGCTGTACGCGGCGCTGAAGGAGGGCCGGGTCGCCGGCGCCGGCCTCGACGTGTACGCCAAGGAGCCGTGCACGGACTCCCCGCTGTTCCAGTTCGACCAGGTCGTGTGCACGCCGCACCTCGGCGCCTCCACCGACGAGGCCCAGGAGAAGGCGGGCATCGCGGTCGCCAAGTCGGTGCGCCTGGCCCTCGCCGGTGAGCTGGTCCCGGACGCGGTGAACGTGCAGGGCGGTGTCATCGCCGAGGACGTCAAGCCGGGTCTGCCGCTCGCCGAACGTCTCGGCCGGATCTTCACCGCGCTGGCCGGCGAGGTCGCCGTCCGGCTCGACGTCGAGGTGTACGGCGAGATCACCCAGCACGATGTGAAGGTGCTGGAGCTGAGCGCCCTCAAGGGCGTCTTCGAGGACGTCGTCGCCGAGACGGTGTCGTATGTGAACGCGCCGCTGTTCGCCCAGGAGCGGGGCGTCGAGGTGCGCCTGACCACCAGCTCCGAGTCGGCGGACCACCGCAACGTGGTCACCGTGCGCGGCACGCTCGCGGGCGGCGAGGAGGTGTCGGTCTCCGGCACGCTGGCCGGCCCGAAGAACGTGCAGAAGATCGTCGCCGTCGGTGAGTACGACGTCGACCTCGCGCTCGCCGACCACATGCTGGTGCTGCGGTACGAGGACCGTCCGGGTGTGGTCGGCACCGTCGGCCGCATCCTCGGCGAGGCGGGTATCAACATCG
The DNA here is from genome assembly GCF_044765425.1 of Streptomyces sp. NPDC102462. Taxonomy (NCBI): domain Bacteria; kingdom Bacillati; phylum Actinomycetota; class Actinomycetes; order Kitasatosporales; family Streptomycetaceae; genus Streptomyces; species Streptomyces sp. NPDC102462. The sequence continues at coordinate 16,247 of NZ_JBIWKB010000012.1, forward strand.
CCGGCATGCAGGTGGCTCGCGCCACGGTGGGCGGCGAGGCGCTGGCCGTGCTGACCGTGGACGACACGGTGGGTGCGGGTGTGCTGGGCGAGGTCGCGGCGGAGATCGGCGCGACGTCCGCCCGCTCGGTGAACCTGGTCTGAGCACGCCGTGCCCGGGGGCTCCGCCCCCGGCACCCCCGCTCGGCCCGAACGCCCTCGTCCGCAGACGCAGGACGGGCTCGGTCACGCCCCGCAGGGGCGCGGGGAACGGCGCGACCAGCCACGACGTTCCTCGCGGACGACGGACGACGGACGACGGACGACGGACGACGGACGACGGACGACCGACGACCGGTGGTGAGCTGGCGTTTTCCGCGGGGGCGATGACGCGTCGCCCGCCTTGGTCCGGCGCAGTGTCACCGCCGCGGCCGGTTCCCCGGCCGCCGCGGGGGTCGCCGCCCCGTGACCGCCCTGCGGTGACGGGGCGCTACAGGCGTGCCCCCTTCAGTGCCATGTGCAGCAGCAGCCGGTCCTCGCCGTCGTCCAGGTCAAGGCCCGTCAGATGCTCGACCCGGGACAGGCGGTAGTAGAGGGTCTGGCGGTGGATGCCCAGTTCGGCCGCCGTACGGCCGGCCTGGCCCGCGCAGTCGAGGAACACCTCCGCCGTGCGGGCCAGCTCGTGGTGGGCGGGGGCGAGCAGCGGGGCGACCGCCGGATCGTGCGCCGCCTCGTGCGGCAGGGAGGTCAGCAGCCGGTACGGTCCGATGTGCGCCCATTCGGCCACCGGTCCGAGCCCCGGCTCGGCCAGCGCCGCGCGGGCCGCCCCGACCGCCTCCCGCCAGGCGGCCCCCAGCTCGGCGAGCCCCGTGCGGGCGACCGCGACCCCGGCCGCCCGCCTCCCGCTCGCGGCGTCCGACGCGCCGCCCCGGCCGCGCCGCCTGCCGCCCGCCCGCTCCAGCAGCCGCCCCGCGGCCGACACCGCGGGCCCCGCCGTGTCCGTGGACCGCAGCCGCACCAGCAGCGCGAGCGACTGCCCGGCGGTGCCCCAGGGCACCGTGCACAACGCGGTCGCACCCGGCAGCGTACGGACCGACGGGGCGTCGTCCGGGTCGGCCGACGGCCAGGGAGCCACGCACACCACCGTGTGCGGGCCGTCCGACCTGGCGCCCAGCGCGGTGCGCAGCTCCGCCACCGCCATGTCCGCCTGCCAACCCCGCTCCGCGGTCAGCACGGCCCGCAGCTCCCGGGTCAGGTCGGCCCCGGCCTGCGCCTCGTCCGCGAGCAGCGCGCCGATCCGCGTGGTGACCGCCATCGCCGCGGCCAGCTGACGCTCGCTGGGGCCCGGATCGTCGTCCAGGAGCCATACGTAGCCGAGGACGACACCGCGATGGCGTACCGGCAGGCAGATGCGGCCCCGGTACACCCCGGCCTCCGGGGTGCGCGGGATGCGCACCGGTCCGGTCGCCCGGGTGATGCCGAAGCCCTCGAACCAGGCGCGGACCGCCGCCGTCGAGCGCCGGGTCAGGATCGATCGGGCGCGGACCGGGTCGAGGGCCGAGGCGTCCAGCTCGCCCTCGCTGTCGTACGCGCCGAAGGCGATCAGCTCGAAGTCGCGGTTCTCCAGGGTCGCCGGCGCGCCCAGCAGCTCCGAGATCTCGTCCACCAGCTCCTGGTAGTCACCGTTGTAATCCGCCGCCACCCAGGCATTCTCCCGCATGTCCCGGCCGCTTTCATACATCTGTCTGAGATCCGGTGAGCGGATGCGTGACAGCTGTCGATGGCCGACGATCGGAGGGATCCTTAGGTTTCACGGTGGTTCTCCGTGCCGTACCCGAATCGTCGGCTGACGGCCCTTTGGTGCTCTGTTGTGGAGGTGCCCCGTGCTGGGTCCCGTCATTCTCGCCGCGTCACGCAGCGACCGGATGCGCCGCCTGATCTCGGCGGCCCCGGTGACCAAGCAGGTCGTCGACCGTTTCATCCCCGGCGAGAGCGTGGCCGACATCGTGCCCGTCATCGAGGACCTGACCGCCAAGGGCCTCGAACTGACCCTGGACGTCGTCGGCGAGGACATCACCACCCCCGAGCAGGCCACCGCGGCCCGTGACGCCTATCTGGAACTGACCGGCCGGCTCGCGGAGCTGGAGCTCGGCCGGAAGGCCGAGATGTCCGTCAAGCTCTCCATGTTCGGGCAGTCCCTCGACGGCGGCCATGAACTGGCCCTGAAGAACGTACGGACCGTGGTCGAGGCCGCCGCCGCGATCGGCACCACCGTCACGCTCGACGCCGAGGACCACACCACTCTCGACTCGATGTTCGCGATCCACGAGGAACTGCGGAAGGACTTCCCGCAGACCGGCTGCGTCATCCAGTCCTACCTTTTCCGTACCGAGGCCGACGCCCGCCGGCTCGCCGCGAGCGGCAGCCGGGTACGGCTCGTGAAGGGCGCCTACAAGGAGCCCGCCGAGGTCGCCTACCAGCAGAAGCACGAGATCGACAAGGCGTACGTGCGAATCCTGCGGACACTGATGGACGGCGCGGGGTACCCGATGATCGGGTCCCACGACCCGCGGCTGATCTCCATCGCCCAGGAACTCGCGCACAAGGCCGGCCGCAAGCTGGACGAGTACGAGTTCCAGATGCTCTACGGCATCCGCAGCGAGGAGCATCTGCGGCTCGCCGCCGAGGGCCACCGCATGCGCGTCTACACCGCCTACGGCACCGACTGGTACGGCTACTTCATGCGGCGCCTCGCCGAGAAGCCGGCCAACCTGCGCTTCTTCGCCCGCTCGATGGTCAGCAAGGGCTGAGCTCCCCGCTCGCAACACCGCTCACGTCAAGGAGTAACGGATCTCATGGACGCTGTGACCCAGGTCCCCACCCCCGTCAACGAGCCGGTGCACGGCTACGCCCCCGGCTCGCCCGAGCGCGCCCGTCTGGAGGCCAAGCTCAAGGAGCTGGCCGAGAACCCGATCGACCTGCCGATGACCATCGGCGGCGAGCAGCGGATGGGCGGCGGCGAGGCCTTCCAGGTCGTGCAGCCGCACAACCACAAGGCGGTCATCGGCACGCTCCGCAACGCCACCCGGCAGGACGCCCAGGACGCCATCGACGCCGCCCTGGCCGCCGCGCCCGCCTGGCGTGCCATGTCCTTCGACGACCGCGCCGCGATCATCCTGCGCGCCGCCGAGCTGCTGGCCGGCCCGTGGCGCGAGACGATCGCCGCCTCGACCATGCTGGGCCAGTCGAAGACCGCCCAGCAGGCCGAGATCGACACCCCGTGCGAACTGGTCGACTTCTGGCGGTTCAACGTCCACTACGCCCGCCAGATCCTGGCCGAGCAGCCCCCGGCCAACTCCCCGGGCGTGTGGAACCGCCTCGACCACCGCCCGCTGGAGGGCTTCGTCTACGCGATCACCCCGTTCAACTTCTCGGCGATCGCGGGCAACCTGCCCACCGCGCCGGCCCTGATGGGCAACGTCGTCGTGTGGAAGCCGTCGCCGACCCAGACCCACGCCGCCGTACTGCTGATGCGGCTGCTGGAGGAGGCCGGCCTGCCCAAGGGCGTCATCAACCTCGTCACCGGCGACGGCATCGAGGTCTCCGAGGTCGCCCTCGTCCACCGCGACCTGGCCGGCATCCACTTCACCGGCTCCACCAGGACCTTCCAGTACCTGTGGAAGACGGTCGGCGAGAACATCGAGAAGTACCGCACCTACCCGCGGCTGGTCGGCGAGACCGGCGGCAAGGACTTCCTGGTCGCCCACCCGAGCGCCGACCGCGCGGTGCTGAAGACCGCCCTGACCCGGGGTGCCTTCGAGTACCAGGGCCAGAAGTGCTCGGCCACCTCCCGCGCCTACATCCCGGCGTCCCTGTGGAACTCCGGCTTCAAGGAGGAGTTCGCGGCCGAGGTCGACCACCTCACCATGGGTGACGTCACCGACCTGGCGAACTTCATCGGCGCCGTGATCGACGAGCGTGCCTTCGCCAAGAACAAGGCCGCGATCGACCGTGCCGAGCAGGACCCGGCCTGCACGATCGTCGCGGGCGGCTCCTACGACGACTCGGTCGGCTACTTCGTGCGTCCCACCGTCATCGAGTGCACCGACCCGGACAACGAGGTCTTCCGCACCGAGTACTTCGGCCCGGTCCTCGCCGTCCACGTCTACGACGACGACAAGTACGACGAGATGCTGACCCAGATGGAGTCGGTCTCCGACTACGCCCTCACCGGCTCGGTCATCGCCAACGACCGTGCGGCGGCGGCGTACACGATGGACAAGCTCCGCTACGCCGCGGGCAACTTCTACATCAACGACAAGTCGACCGGTGCCGTGGTCGGCCAGCAGCCCTTCGGCGGCGGCCGTGCCTCCGGCACCAACGACAAGGCCGGCGCCCCGCAGAACCTGCTGCGCTGGACCTCGACCCGCGCCATCAAGGAGACGCTGGTCGCGCCGACCGACTACACGTACCCGCACATGGGCTGACCGGCCCCCCGAACGCGGGCCGGGAAGCCTGACCCCCCGAAGCAGGCTTCCCGGCCCGTTTCCATGTCCGGGCCCCTCTGCGGGCCCGGCCGGGGCACACTGCCGTCATGGCCCGGACGGACGGCGCGACGGTGGAGACCGACGACGGGGTGCGCCTGTGGGCGGCCCGCACGGGGCCCGGCGCACCGCTCGTGCTGTGCCACGGCGGGCCGGGCCTGTGGGACATGTTCGGCGACCTCGCCGCGCTCCTCGCGGACGTGACCCCGGTGATCCGCTGGGACCAGCGCGGCTGCGGACGCTCCGAGCGGTGCGCGGGACCGTGGACCATCGCGCGCTTCGTCGCCGACCTGGACGCCGTGCGGCGTCACTTCGCGCTGGACCGCATGGCACTGTTCGGTCACTCCTGGGGCGCGCATCTCGCGCTGTCCTATGCGCTGGTCCACCCGGAGCGGGTGAGCACACTGGTGTACGCGTCCGGCACCGGCATCGGCCCGGACGCCGACTGGCACCCCGCCTACCGGGAGAACTTCCGCGCCCGGCTCGCCGACCACCCCGAACGCCTGGCCCACTGGCGGGACCTGACGGGACGCCGGCACCGTACCGAGGACGAGGAGCGCCGGCGGGCGGTGCTCCAGTGGTCGGTCGAGTTCGAGGACCGCGAGGGGGCGCTGGAGCGCGCCCGGGGCATGGCCGACCCGTGGTTCGGGATCAACCAGGCGTGCCGCCGGGGCCTCGACGAGCAGCGCGCGCGGATCTGCGGCACCCCCGGGACGGCCGCGGCCTGCGCCGCCCTCGGCGTCCCCGTCGTGATCGTCGACGGCGCCCGGGACATCCGTCCGCGCACCGCCGTGGACTCGCTGGAGCGGACCCTGCCCCGGGTCCGCCGGGTGGTCCTGCCGGACGCCGGGCACCTGCCGTGGACCGAGGACCCCGACGGTTTCCGGACGGCGGTCGCCGAGGCGCTGACCGTGCCCGGCCGGGGCGCGGATGATTGACGCATGACCTTCACCCTGCGTACCGCCCACACCGCCGAGCTGGCCCCCGCCGAACTCAGTGCCGTCCGTTCCCTGCTGCACGACGGCTTCGCGGGCGAGTTCGAGGACGCGGACTTCGAGCACGCGCTCGGCGGCATGCACGCCCTGGTGGACGGCGAGGACGGCATCGTCGCGCACGGCTCGGTCGTCATGCGCCGGGCACGGCACCGCGGGCGGTGGCTGCGTATCGGGTATGTCGAGGCCGTCGTGGTGCGGCCCGCCGTGCGCCGCCGGGGCCTGGGCGGGCAGGTGATGGGCGCCCTGGAACGGGTGGTCGACCGGGCGTACGACCTCGGGGCGCTGTCGGCGAGCGAGGACGGCGCACTGCTCTACGGGCCACGCGGCTGGCGCCCCTGGACCGGCCGGATCCACGCCCTCTCGCCGGACGGGATCGTGCGGCTCGCGGACGAGGAGGGCGGCCTGCTGGTACGCCCCGCGCTGGCCGCGCCGCCCGACCCCGCTCACGAACTGGTCTTCGACTGGCGCGACGGGGATGTGCTCTGACCCGCGGATGACGAAACCCCAGGTCACAGGGGTGGTGCCCGATCCGCCGTCTCAGATAGTAGGAAGTCCGACTAATTATGGAGACACCAGCGCGCTCCTCCCTTAGTTTTGTAGGAGCCGAACGTCTCGCTCGATCCAGCGAATGGCGGTCGTGAGCCGGGCCCGTGCAGGCAACCCCTGCGGCACCGCTCCCCGCCCCTCCGGCGTCTCGTAACCCCCTTTTGCCGTACTCCAGGTGTATCTCGAAGGAGTCGATCCCCATGGCCGAGACGACCGTCCGCCGCCGAGTCCGCCACGTGTCCCGCACGAGCGAGTCCGACCGCAAGAACGCCGCCGCCGCCCTTCAGCGCGCCCTCGACCGCCGCGACAACGGCGGCCAGACCGGCCACTGAACCGGGACCGCGCGGCGCGCGTGACACCCCACAAGCCGGGAGCCGCACCCGCACGGGGTGGGGGGGGGGGGGGCCCCCCCCCCCCCCCCCCCCACACAGGTCGGGAGGGGGCCGCACGAGAGCCCACCCCCCCCCCCCCCCCCCCCCCCCCCCCCCCCCCCCCCCCCCCCCCCCCCCCCCCCCCCGGGCGCCCCCCCCCCCCCCCCCGCGGGCCCCGCGCGGCGGGCCCCCCCCCCCCCCCCCCCGCCCCCCCCCCCGCCGGGGGGGCGCCGCGGCCCTACCGGCCGCGCCGCACCTCGAAGTGGTCGATCCGGTCGCCGTTCTGCGCCAGCGCGGACACCGTCAGCCGCGCGGCCGTACCCGCCTCGGCCGCCACCTCCAGGACGGAGAAGCCGGTGTAGCGCACCCGGGACCACTCCACCGTCTCCGCCTCGGTGTCCCGGGACTTCGTCCAGTGGAAGCTCTGCACCGCGTCGTGCCGGGTGACATGCCCCTCATAGCTGTCCCCGACCCCGGACGGGAACGAGTAGAGGTTCCGGCCGCCGCCGCCCGCGGTGACGTACACGATCCCGTCCCGGGTCGGATCCGTGGACCCGCCGATCGGCACCGCACGGCCGACCGCGCCGTCACGCACCGCGTCGGTCCGCTCGTACACATGGTTGTGCCCGTTGATCACCAGGTCCACCTGGTGCCGCGTGAACAGCGGCAGCCACGCGTCCCGCACGCCCCCGTCGGAGGCGTGCGTGGAGGTGGAGTACGCGCAGTGGTGGAAGAAGACGACCACGAAGTCGACGTCCCGCGCCGAGCGCAGCTCGCCGAGGGTGCGGTCCAGCCACTTCGTCTGCCGGCCGTCGGTGTGCCCGAGGTTGGCCGGGATCTCGTACGACACGTCGTTCGCGTCCAGCGCCACGAAGCCGACGTTGCCGTAGACGAAGGCGTACGCGCCCGGTGTTCCGTGCGGATCGAAGCCGCTGTCCGGCAGGGAGAAGCGGGCGAGCTGGCCGCCGTAGCCGTCCGGGGAGTACCAGGCCTCCATGTCGTGGTTGCCGGTCGTCACCATCCAGGGGACGGACCGGGCGACCGGCTCGGTCTGCTTCAGGAACAGGTCCCAGTACCGCGGGTCGTAGCCGTCCGACGTGCTGCCGGTGCCGTTGGCGTCCGCGTAGCAGATGTCGCCCGCGTGCAGATGGAAGGCCGGCCGCCGGCGCAGCAGGACATCGTCGTTGGCGCTCGCGCTCCGGCTCACGCCCTGGTCGCCGAAGGCCGTGAAGACGAAGCGCTCCGGGGTGGCGGGCGCGGTGCGGAAGGAGGCGATCGTCGAGCGGTGGGCGGGGGAGGCGGGGTCCCAGCCGTCGTGGCCGACGCCGTAGTAGTACGTCGTGCCGGGACGCAGACCGTCCAGGGCCGCGTGCACGTAGTACTGCTCCACCGCCGGACGCACTCCTTCCCGTCCCGGCGTGCGCAGGTCGCGCAGCTCCGCGTCGATCCGGCGGCTCAGCTGGTCGGGGCGCGACCCGACCCGTACGAACGGCCGGCGGACGGCGAACGGCACCTGCCACGAGATCCGCATCCGGGTCTTCGGATCGGCGCCGAACGCGAGATGACGGCCGAACGGGGCGATGGCGGCGCCCGCGACCCGCGAGGTCGCCGCGGCGGGACCGGAGGCCGGCACGGACGCCGGGCCGGACGGGCCCGAGCAGCCGGTCAGCAGCCCGCCGGCCACCGCGCCCGCCGTCACCAGGGTGCGGCGCCGGGACAGCCGGGTCCGCAGATACTCGTGCTGCTCGGCCATGCTCATCCGGCTCGCCAGCCGCCGCGGGATGCCGAAGTCGGGGGTCTCCATGACGACGAATTTCCCACCGGCAGCCGACAGCTGCCCCACATCCGGGTGAACACCCGCCGAAACACGCAGTCTTCACCCGTCCGAGCGGCCCCGGGGTGTCCGTATGGCGGACGGATCGTGTCATCTCATGGGACGAGGAGTAGGGTGCCGACATGTCTCGCAGCATCAATCTCGCAGTGATCCCCGGTGACGGCATCGGCCAGGAGGTCGTGGCCGAGGGCCTCAAGGTCCTCTCCGCCGTCCTTCCGCAGGATGTGAAGCTGGAGACCAAGGAGTACGACTTCGGAGCCCAGCGCTACCACGCCACCGGTGAGACCCTGACCGACGCCGACCTCGACGCGCTGAAGCAGCACGACGCCATCCTGCTCGGCGCGATCGGCGACCCGTCGGTCCCCTCCGGCGTCCTGGAGCGCGGCTTCCTGCTCAAGCTCCGTTTCGCCTTCGACCACCACGTCAACCTGCGTCCGTCGAAGCTGCTCCCCGGCGTCGCCACCCCGCTGGCCGGCCAGCCCGAGATCGACTTCATCGTCGTCCGCGAGGGTACCGAAGGCCCCTACACGGGCAACGGCGGCACCATCCGCACGGGCACCCCGCACGAGGTGGCCACCGAGGTCTCCGTCAACACCGCCTTCGGTGTGGAGCGCGTGGTCCGCGACGCCTTCGCCCGTGCCCAGGCCCGCCCGCGCAAGAAGCTCACGCTGGTCCACAAGAACAACGTGCTGACCTTCGCCGGGCACCTGTGGACGAACATCTTCAACAAGGTGGCCGCGGAGTACCCCGAGGTCGCCACCGAGTACATCCACGTCGACGCCGCCACCATCTACCTGGTCACCCAGCCCGAGCGGTTCGACGTCATCGTCACCGACAACCTCTTCGGCGACATCATCACCGACCTCGCCGCGGCCGTCTCCGGCGGCATCGGCGTGGCCGCCTCCGGCAACATCAACCCGAGCGGCGCGTACCCGTCCATGTTCGAGCCGGTGCACGGCTCGGCCCCGGACATCGCCGGCCTGGGCAAGGCGGACCCCACCGCCACCGTCCTGTCCGTCGCGCTGCTGCTGCGCCACCTCGGCTACGACACCGAGGCGGACCGCATCGAGGACGCCGTCTCCGCCGACCTCGCGGAGCGCGCCGCGGGCCCCGCCCGCAGCACCTCGGACATCGGCGACGCGCTCCGCGTACGCGTAGCCGGCTGAGCCCCGCCGCGCTGCACCAAGCCGTCGGGTCGCTCAGGCGCCCGGCGGCTTCCCCATGTCCCCGCCGGGTGCCACCATCGACCCCTGGGCCGCATTCACCCCGATTCCTTCCGCCTGTGCCCCGCGCGATAATCGGACGCGGAGCCGCGGTATGAGGGAATGCTCGGACGTCCTAGCACCGGCCGCCGGCCGGGCGGACGTGAGCGCGGCCCGTCACTACAACCGGTGAAGGACTACCACTCATGACGACGCCCACGATCGAGCTCAAGCCCTCCGCCCACCCGCTGCCCGCAGCGGAGCGTGAGGCGATCCTCGCCAACCCCGGATTCGGCCGCCACTTCACCGACCACATGGTGACGATCAAGTGGACCGAGGGCCGGGGATGGCACGACGGCCAGCTCGTTCCGTACGCGCCGATCCCCCTCGACCCGGCCACCAACGTCCTGCACTACGCGCAGGAGATCTTCGAGGGCCTCAAGGCATACCGCCGCCCCGACGGCTCCGTGGCGACCTTCCGCCCGGACCAGAACGCCAAGCGTTTCCAGCGCTCCGCCCGCCGGCTGGCCATGCCCGAACTGCCGGTCGAGACCTTCATCGAGGCGTGTGACGCCCTGGTCCGGCAGGACAAGGACTGGGTGCCCGCACACGGTGGCGAGGAGTCCCTCTACCTGCGGCCCTTCATGATCGCTACCGAGGTCGGGCTGGGCGTGAAGCCCGCCAACGAGTATCTGTTCCTCGTCATCGCCTCCCCGGCCGGCGCGTACTTCCCCGGGGGCGTCGAGCCGGTCTCCATCTGGGTCTCCGAGAACCGGGTCCGCGCCGTCCCGGGCGGCATGGGCGACGCCAAGACGGGCGGCAACTACGCGGCCTCGCTGCTCGCGCAGGCGGAGGCAGCGGCCGAGGGCTGCGACCAGGTCTGCTACCTCGACGCGGTCGAGCACCGGTGGGTCGAGGAACTGGGCGGCATGAACCTGTACTTCGTGTACGGCAACAAGATCGTGACGCCGATCCTCAGCGGCTCGATCCTGGAGGGCGTCACCCGCGACAGCCTGCTGACCGTGGCCCGCGACCTCGGCTACGAGTCGGAGGAGTCCCGCGTCTCCATCGAGCAGTGGCAGCGGGACTCGGAGGACGGCACCCTCACCGAGGTGTTCGCCTGCGGCACCGCCGCCGTCATCACCCCGGTCGGCACGGTCAAGCGCGCGGGCGCCGAGTGGAAGCAGTCGGACGGCGAACCCGGCAAGGTCACCCTGGAACTCCGCCAGGCCCTCCTCGACATCCAGCGCGGCATCACCGAGGACACCCACACCTGGATGCACCCCCTAGCCTGACCCCCAACCCCTTTGGGGCGGCGGCAGCTGCCGCCGCCCCAAAGGGGCGCGGGGAACGGCGCGACCAGCCACGACGCTCCCGCACCCGCCAACGTGTCCGAACCCCCGGTCTCTTGGGCGCCCGCCGCGGAAGGCAGGCGCGCCCCCAAAGGGGCGCGGGGAACGGCGCGAGCAACCACGACGCTCCCGCACCCGTCGGCAAACCCGAGCCCCCGGGTCTCTTGGGCGCCCGTCGCCGGAGGC
>NZ_JBIWKB010000012.1:27352-178256 GCF_044765425.1 Streptomyces sp. NPDC102462
GCAGGCGCGCCCCCAAAGGGGCGCGGGGAACGGCGCGAGCAACCACGACGCTCCCGCACCCGCCAACGTGTCCGAACCCCCGGTCTCTTGGGCGCCCGTCGCCGGAGGCAGGCGCGCCCCCAAAGGGGCGCGGGGAACGGCGCGAGCAACCACCATGCTCCCGCACCCGTCGGCAAACCTGAACCCCCGGTCTCTTGGGCGCCCGTCGCCGGAGGCAGGCGCGCCCCCAAAGGGGCGCGGGGAACGGCGCGAGCAACCACGACGCTCCCGCACCCGCCAACGTGTCCGAACCCCCGGTCTCTTGGGCGCCCCCACAACCGCCGGAGGCCCACGCGGTCGTGAACGCAATGAACACAATGCGGTTCACTCTTGTCGCACCTGCGAACCCCCGGCACGTTACGTCCATGGGACGAGAGCACTGGAAAAGGATCTGGATCGGCTCGGCGGGCAACATGGTCGAGTGGTTCGACTGGTTCGTGTACGCGAGCTTCGCCACCTACTTCGCCGGGGCGTTCTTCCCGAGCGGCAACCCCACCGCCCAGCTGATGAACACCGCCGGCATCTTCGCCGTCGGCTTCTTCATGCGCCCGGTCGGCGGCTGGCTGCTGGGCCGGGTGGGCGACCGCAGGGGACGCAAGGCGGCGCTGACCCTGACGGTCACGCTGATGTCCGCGTCCGCGGTGCTCATCGCCGTCGCGCCGACCTACGCGGTGGCCGGCTACGGCGGCGCGCTCGTCCTGCTCGTCGCCCGTCTGCTGCAAGGGCTCTCGGTGGGCGGCGAGTACGCGGCCAGCGCCACCTACCTCACCGAGGCGACGGACCCGCGCAGACGCGGCTTCGCCTCCAGCTTCCAGTACGTGTCCATGACCGCGGGCCAGATCGTCGGCCTCGGCCTGCTGATCGTCCTGCAGCGCACCATGTCCGACGACGCGCTGCACAGCTACGGCTGGCGCATCCCGTTCGTGGTGGGCGCGCTCGGCGCCGCGGTCGTCTTCTACCTGCGCCGCACCATGCTGGAGACCGAGGTGTACGCGGAGGACACCTCGGGCAGCGAGGAGCGCGGCACCCTGCGCGCCCTGTGGCGGCACCGGCGGGAGGCGTTCCTGGTCATCGCGCTGACCATGGGCGGCACCGTCGCCTACTACACGTACACCACCTACCTCACCAAGTACCTGTCGAACTCGGCGGGCCTGGCCAAGGAGACCGCCACCCTCGTCTCCTTCACCGCGCTGATCGTCTTCGCCTGTCTGCAACCCCTCGCGGGCCGGCTCTCCGACCGGATCGGCCGCCGCCCCCTGCTGATCACCTTCGCGGTCGGCTGCACCGTGCTCACCGTGCCGATCATGACCCTGCTGAAGCACGCGGACGGCTACTGGCCCGCCCTCGGCCTCACCCTGCTCGCGCTCGTCGTGGTCACCGGCTACACCTCCATCAACGCGTGCGTGAAGGCGGAGCTGTTCCCGACCGGGGTACGCGCGCTCGGCGTGGCGCTGCCCTACGCGATCGCCAACGCCCTGTTCGGCGGCACGGCGGAATACGTCGCCCTGTGGTTCAAGAACGCGGGCGCGGAGTCCGGCTTCTTCTGGTACGTGGCCGGCTGTGCCGCGGTGTCCCTCGTGGTGTACATCACCATGCGGGAGACGAAGGACCTGGATCTGACCCGGGTGCCGTCTCGCGAGGCGTCTCGTGTGACGACCGCATCCTGAGACGGGCGGTGAGCCGGGGGCGGAATGTGCCACACTGCCCCCGTGCTCTCGTTCGCCATGATTATTGGCAGCAGGCGCGCCGGTCCGCAGTGACCACCACGTACGACCAGGTACGGGTGGCCACCGTCGTCCTCGACCCGCGCGCAGACCTCTCGCACCCGCGAGGGGTTTTTTCGTTTCCTGGCCCATCGTCAGCCGGGAACGGAGCGCGGGGGAGTATTGGGGGGACGGTGGAGCCGGTCATTCCGGTACGACCGAGATCCCAAACAGGAGCCTTGAGACCATGACCGAGACGGAAACCAGCGAGCTCGACGACTCGTTCCACGTCTTCGACACCACGCTGCGCGACGGCGCGCAGCGCGAGGGCATCAACCTCACCGTCGCGGACAAGCTCGCCATCGCACGGCACCTGGACGACTTCGGAGTGGGCTTCATCGAGGGCGGGTGGCCCGGCGCGAACCCCCGCGACACCGAGTTCTTCGCCCGCGCCCGGCAGGAGATCGACTTCCGGCACGCCCAGCTCGTCGCCTTCGGCTCGACCCGTCGCGCGGGCGCCAAGGCCGCGGACGACCCGCAGGTCAGGGCGCTCCTGGAGTCCGGCGCCCCGGTCATCACGCTGGTCGCCAAGTCACACGACCGGCACGTGGAGCTGGCGCTGCGCACCACGCTCGACGAGAACCTGGAGATGGTCCGCGACACCGTGTCCCATCTGCGCGCGCAGGGCCGCCGGGTGTTCGTCGACTGCGAGCACTTCTTCGACGGTTACCGGGCCAACCCCGAGTACGCGAAGGCGGTCGTGCGGACCGCCGCGGAGGCCGGCGCCGACGTGGTGGTGCTGTGCGACACCAACGGCGGCATGCTGCCCGCCCAGATCCAGGCCGTGGTCGCCACGGTCCTCGCGGACACCGGCGCCCGGCTCGGCATCCACGCCCAGGACGACACGGGCTGCGCGGTGGCCAACACCCTCGCGGCCGTGGACGCCGGCGCCACCCATGTGCAGTGCACCGCGAACGGCTACGGCGAGCGGGTCGGCAACGCCAACCTGTTCCCGGTGGTCGCGGCCCTGGAGCTGAAGTACGGCAAGAAGGTCCTCCCGGAGGGCCGGCTGCGTGAGACGACGCGCATCTCGCACGCGATCGCCGAGGTCGTCAACCTCACCCCGTCCACCCACCAGCCGTACGTCGGCGTCTCAGCCTTCGCCCACAAGGCCGGCCTGCACGCCTCCGCCATCAAGGTCGACCCGGACCTGTACCAGCACATCGACCCCGAACGGGTCGGCAACACCATGCGCATGCTGGTCTCCGACATGGCGGGCCGCGCCTCCATCGAGCTGAAGGGCAGAGAACTCGGCATCGACCTGAGCGGCGACCGCGAACTGGTCGGCCGGGTCGTCGAGCGGGTCAAGGAACGCGAGCTGAAGGGCTACACCTACGAGGCTGCGGACGCCTCGTTCGAGCTGCTGCTGCGCGCGGAGGCGGAGGGCAGGCCCCTGACCTACTTCCGGGTCGAGTCCTGGCGGGCCATCGTTGAGGACCGCCCCGACGGCACCCACGCCAACGAGGCCACGGTCAAGCTCTGGGCCAAGGGCGAGCGCATCGTCGCCACGGCGGAGGGCAACGGCCCGGTCAACGCCCTCGACCGGGCCCTGCGCGTTGCGCTGGAGAAGATCTACCCGCAGCTCGCCAAGCTCGACCTCGTCGACTACAAGGTCCGCATCCTGGAAGGCAAGCACGGCACCCAGTCCACGACCCGCGTCCTGATCGCCACCTCCGACGGCAGCGGCGAATGGTCCACGGTGGGCGTAGCCGAAAACGTCATCGCAGCCTCCTGGCAGGCCCTGGAGGACGCCTACACCTACGGCCTCCTCCGAGCAGGAGTAGAACCAGCGAAGTAACCCCAGACGCCCCAACCCCCGCGCCCCGACAGGGGCGCGGGGAACGGCGCGACCAGCCACACCAGGGCCGCAGCCGCCGGACAACCGTCACGCTCCTACCCGTGCTGCGCCCGGGCGGCTTGGCGCCGGCGCCCCGACAGGGGCGCGGGGAACGGCGCGACCAGCCACACCAGGGCCGCAGCCGCCCGACAACCGTCACGCCCCTACCCGTGCTGCGCCCGGGCACCTCCGCGCCGGTGCCTAATGCCCACGGACAACCCCGTAGGGCAGGCTTCGGGTAGCTTCGAAGGATGAAGGCCGTTCCGAGGGCCGCACCCGCGGCCGTACGACGGACCCGAAGCCTCCCGGCACTGCTGCTGGCCGCCTTGGCGCTCATCGCCATGACCACGTTCGCGCCCGGCGCCACCGCGGCCACCAGCGTCTCGTCCATCGCGGACGCCCTCCGCAAGGGCCCGGTGTACGTCGACCCGGCGGCCACCGGACAGCTGTCGACGGCGGACGCGCGGACGCTGACCGGCCGGATCGAGGCGGCCGGCAAGCCCGTCTTCATCGCCGTCCTGCCGGCCGGCTACCCCACCCGGAACCTGTTCACCGACCTGCGCACCGCCACCGGCGTCACCGGCCTGTACGCCGTCCGCCTCGGCGACCGCTTCGACGCCCGCGCCGACTCCTCCGTCCTGTCCCGCACAGCCGTGCGCAACCTCGTCACCAGCGTCCAGGGCGAGAGTGCCGGCACCCAGCTGACCGACTTCACCGACCGCGCCTTCGCCCACATGGGCGGGCGGGCCCCGGCGTCCTGGCGCTTCTCGGGCGGCGCCGGCGGCTCATCGGGTACGGCGCTGATCGTCACGGCCGCCGTGCTGGTCGCCGGCGGGCTCGGCGCCTACGCCCTCGTGCGGCGCGGCCGTCGGCACCAGGAGCAGGAACGGCGGGCCGCCCTCGACCGGCTGCGGGTGGTCGTGGACGAGGACATCACCGCGTTCGGCGAGGAGCTGGACCGGCTGGACTTCCACCCGGCCGAGGCCGGCGCCGACGACGCGATGCGCGCGGACTACGAGCGGGCGCTGGACGCCTACGAGCAGGCGAAGCAGTACATGGCGGACGCCCGCGGACCCGAGGACGTACGCGCCGTCACCCAGGCCCTGGAGGACGGCCGCTTCTCGCTGGCGCAGCTGTCCGCCCGCCGTGCGGGCCGTCCGCTGCCGGCCCGCCGCCCGCCCTGCTTCTTCGACCCCCGCCACGGGCCTTCGGTCACCGACGCCGCCTGGACCCCGCCGGGCGGCACCGCGCGCGAGGTCCCGGTCTGCGCGGCCGACGCCAGCCGCCTGGCCGACGGCCGGGACCCGGCGGTCCGCGAGGTCGACACCGACCACGGCCGCCGCCCCTACTGGGACGCGGGCCCGGTCTACGGCCCCTGGGCGGGCGGCTACTTCGGCGGCGGCATCCTGCCCGGCCTCCTCGTCGGCACGCTGCTCGGCAGCGCGCTGGCCGCCCCGGCGTACGCGGCCGACTACGGCACCGGCTCCGGCGACTTCGGCGCGGGCGGCTACCAGGGCGGTGATGTGTCGGGCGCCGATTTCGACCCCGACGACTTCGGGGGCGGGTTCGGCGACGGCGGCGGCTTCGACGGGGGAGGGGGCGGCGGCGACTTCGGCGGTGGGTTCTGAGGCCGGGCCCCAAAGGGGACCGGCGGCTCAGGCGTTCTTGATCGCCGAGATGTCGAAGTTCAGCTTGATCTTGTCGGAGACCAGGACACCACCCGTCTCCAGGGTCGCGTTCCAGGTCAGACCCCACTCGGAGCGCAGGATCTCCGCCTTGCCCTCGAACCCGACGCGCTCGTTACCGAAGGGGTCCTTGGCGGAGCCGTTGAACTCGAGGTCGATGGAGAGCGGCTTGGTGACACCGAGGATGGACAGGTCACCGGTGATGCGGTACTCGTCACCGCCCAGGAACTCCGCCTTGGTGGAGCGGAAGGTCATCGTCGGGAACTCGTCGGTCTTGAAGAAGTCGGCCGACTTCAGGTGGCCGTCCCGGTCGGCGTTGCCGGTCTCGATGCTGTCCATCGTGAGGTCCAGCGAGGCGGTCGACTTGGTCGGGTCGGTGCCGTCGAGGTGCAGCGTGCCGGACAGCTCCGTGAAGCTGCCCTTGACGTTGGTGACCATGGCGTGGCGGGCCACGAAGCCGATCGTGGTGTGGGCGGGGTCGATCGTGTAGTCGCCGGTGACCGAGGCCAGGTCGGGGCTCACCGCCGCGGCGGTGGTCTGGTCGGCGTGCTTGCTGCCGAAGATGCCCATTTCGTGCTCCTTGGGGACGAAGAGATCATTGATGTTGAATGTTCAATGAGCTGTCGGTGAAGACCGTAGACCCATCCGGTTCAATATTCAACATCATTCGTCGGCGTGTCGCCCCTTCTACGCTGTGTCACGCGATTCCCCGACGGGACGGCCGTACCGCTAGGCTCTCCGCGGACCGCCGTCCGAGGGTCCCCGTCACTCCGGCGATGGCATGTGCCGTGCGCGAATGCGGGGTGGCTCCCCGGTGACGACTTTGTTGCCTCTCCACAAGCGCGACACCCTCTGAGCAGTCGGAACGGCTGCATGGCGGTGAGGTTCTGTTCAGGGGTACCAGGAAAACGGGCCGGAGACTGTACGGAGTCGACGGCTCGCTTTTCTTGGTGTCCTTCGTAAGGTCACTACATGACCGTTTTGGAAGAGACGACGGGTGAGCCGGCCGGCGAACCGGCGGACGCGCGCGGGCGGGTCGCCGAGTTGCACGACATCCGTGCGCGGGCGCTGGCGGGCCCCAGCGAGAAGGCGACCGAGGCCCAGCACGCCAAGGGCAAGCTGACGGCGCGGGAGCGGATCGAGCTGCTTCTGGACGCGGGGTCCTTCCAGGAGGTCGAGCAGCTGCGCCGGCACCGGGCGACCGGGTTCGGCCTGGAGGCCAAGAAGCCGTACACGGACGGTGTGATCACCGGCTGGGGCACGGTGGAGGGCCGTACGGTCTTCGTCTACGCCCATGACTTCCGGATCTTCGGCGGCGCGCTGGGCGAGGCGCACGCCACCAAGATCCACAAGATCATGGACATGGCCATCGCGGCCGGTGCCCCGCTGGTGTCCCTGAACGACGGCGCGGGCGCCCGGATCCAGGAGGGTGTCTCCGCGCTGGCCGGCTACGGCGGCATCTTCCAGCGCAACACCAAGGCGTCGGGCGTCATCCCGCAGATCAGCGTGATGCTCGGGCCGTGCGCCGGCGGCGCCGCCTACAGCCCGGCGCTCACCGACTTCGTGTTCATGGTCCGTGAGACCTCGCAGATGTTCATCACCGGGCCCGACGTGGTCAAGGCGGTCACCGGCGAGGAGATCACCCAGAACGGCCTGGGCGGGGCCGATGTGCACGCCGAGACCTCCGGGGTGTGCCACTTCGCCTACGACGACGAGGAGACCTGCATCGCGGAGGTGCGCTACCTCCTGTCGCTGCTGCCGCAGAACAACCGCGAGAACCCGCCGCGCGTGGAGTCGGCCGACCCGGTGGACCGGCGCGGCGAGGCCCTGCTCGACCTGGTCCCGGCGGACGGCAACCGCCCCTACGACATGGCCAAGGTCATCGAGGAGATCGTCGACGACGGCGAGTACCTGGAGGTCCACGAGCGCTGGGCCCGCAACATCATCTGCGCGCTGGCCCGCATCGACGGACAGGTCGTCGGCATCGTCGCCAACCAGCCGCAGGTGCTCGCGGGCGTGCTGGACATCGAGGCGAGTGAAAAAGCTGCGCGCTTTGTTCAGATGTGTGACGCTTTTAACGTCCCGATCGTCACCTTCCTGGATGTCCCTGGATTCCTCCCCGGTGTCGACCAGGAGCACGGCGGGATCATTCGGCACGGCGCGAAGCTGCTGTACGCCTACTGCAACGCGACCGTGCCGAGGATCTCGCTCATCCTCCGCAAGGCGTACGGAGGCGCGTACATCGTCATGGACAGCCAGTCCATCGGCGCCGACCTCACCTACGCCTGGCCCACCAACGAGATCGCGGTGATGGGCGCGGACGGCGCGGCCAACGTCATCTTCCGCCGGCAGATCGCCGAGGCCGAGGACCCCGAGGCCATGCGGCAGAAGATGGTCAAGGAGTACAAGGCCGAGCTGATGCACCCGTACTACGCGGCGGAGCGCGGCCTGGTGGACGACGTCATCGACCCGGCCGAGACCCGTGAGGTGCTGGCCAAGTCCCTGGCGATGCTGCACACCAAGCACGCCGACCTGCCCTCGCGCAAGCACGGCAACCCCCCGCAGTGACCCCGGCGGACCCGCGGTAACCCACTGGTTCCCGCGCGGAAACCTCTCTCACGGAGACTGACAGCCATGAACACTCCCGACATCCGCGTCGAGAAGGGCCACGCCGAGCCCGAGGAGGTCGCCGCGATAACGGCGATCCTGCTGGCCCGTGCCGCCGCCCGCAGCGTTGCGGCTGCCCCCGCGCACCGAGGCCGCGCCAAGGCAGGCTGGCGCCGCCTGGACCGCGAGCCCACCTTCCGAGCCCCCCACAGCTGGCACTGACCCCCCCCAACACCAAGAAGGGGCCCCTCCACTGAGAGGGGCCCCTTCTTGGTATTGGGTTTGGGGGAACGCGCCCCGAAGGGGGCGCGGGGAACGGCGCGACCAGCCACGAAGCACCCGCACCCGGCGCACAACCACGAGTGGCACCCCGGTGGCCGTACCACCGGAGCCGGGACGTCTCGAACGCAGAGGGGAACGCGCCCCGATAGGGGCGCGGGGAACGGCGCGAGCGGCCACGAAGCACCCGCACCCGGCGCACAACCACGAGTGGCACCCCGGTGGCCGAACGCCGCCAAAACAACTCAGCGGAGCCGAGCCATCAACGCATGCTCCACGAGAGTGATCAACGCGCTCTTGGCATCCGCCCGATGCCGCGCGTCCGTCGTGATGATCGGCGTGTCCGGCCCGATCTGCAGGGCCTCCCGCACCTCGTCGGGCGAGTACGGCTGATTGCCGTCGAAGCCGTTCAGCGCGATGACGAAGGGGAGACCCGAGTTCTCGAAGTAGTCGACCGCGGGGAAGCAGTCGGCCAGCCGACGCGTGTCGACCAGCACGATCGCGCCGATGGCCCCACGCACCAGGTCGTCCCACATGAACCAGAACCGGTCCTGGCCGGGGGTGCCGAACAGGTACAGGATCAGATCCTGGTCCAGGGTGATGCGGCCGAAGTCCATGGCGACCGTCGTGGTCGTCTTGTCCCCGGTGTGGGTGAGGTCGTCGATGCCTGCCGAAGCGGACGTCATGACGGCCTCTGTGCGCAGCGGGTTGATCTCCGAGACAGCGCCGACGAACGTGGTCTTACCCACGCCGAAGCCGCCCGCCACCACAATCTTCGCGGAGGTGGTGGAGCGGGAAGGACCGCCGCTAGAGCTTGCGAAGTCCACTGAGCACCCTTTCGAGCAGTGTCACGTCTGGCTGGCCACCGGCGTTCTCGTCGCCGCCGGGCTGATGGATGGCGACCAGGCCCGCCTCCGCCAAGTCGGCGACGAGGATCCTGGCCACGCCGAGGGGGATGGTCAGCAACGCCGAGATCTCGGCGACCGACTTGATCTCTCGGCACAGGTGGCAGATCCGCTGATGCTCGGGCAACTGGCCCTGCATCTGGTGCGGCTGCGCGGTGGTGTGCACCAGCGCCTCGATGGCGAGCTGGTACCGCGGGCGGGTCCGTCCGCCGGTCATGGCGTACGGACGCACCAGGGGGTTGTTCGCCGCCGAGGCGGGCGCCGGCTCGGGACGGCGCTGCGGCTGCACCGGCTGGATGCGCGGCGCCGGCGGCTGGTCGTACGGCGAAGGGCCGGGGCCCTGCGGTGCGTACGGCTGCTGGTGGCTCGGGGTGGAGGGGAAGTTGTACCGGTTCGCCGAACCGTCGCCCTGGCCCTGGGCAGGGCCGTACGACCAGTTACCCGCAGACGAACCGTTTGGGGGTGTTGCCACTTTTCTCCTCCTCCGACCGTGCCGGGCACCCGTCCCTGGGAAGCCGCGTCCCGAAACCTTACGGCCCCGGGACCCGAAAACGCACCGTCTGTCTGTTAGTTGAGAAGGCTCCCCTGGAGCTCCGCGCGGAGATCCGGGGTGAGAACCGTGCCCGCGCGGTCCACCAAAAGCGCCATCTCGTACCCGATGAGGCCGATGTCCGCCTCCGGGTGTGCCAGGACTGCGAGGGACGAGCCGTCTGAGATGGACATGATGAAGAGGAATCCCCGCTCCATCTCCACAACCGTCTGATTCACGCTGCCCCCCTCGAAGATCCGGGAGGCGCCTGCCGTCAGAGACGTCAGACCGGAGGCGACGGCCGCGAGCTGGTCGGCGCGGTCGCGGGGAAAGCCTTCGGACATCGCCAGAAGGAGTCCGTCGGCGGAGACCACCACTGTGTGGGACACCCCCGGGGTGTTGTCCACGAAGTTGGTGATCAACCAGTTCAGGTTCTGTGCCGCCTGGCTCATCGGGCTCACACTAACGCTCCTGGTCGTAGGTGCTGTCAGGACCGAAGCCCTGGCCGTTCGTTTCACTGCCTGCGCCCGCGTTGCGTCCGCGCTGGACGCCCCGACGCAGGTTGCTCAGCCGGCCCCGGACGTCTTCCGGGGCACGGGAGACCTGTGGGCCTCCCTGCGGGGTGGCTTCCGCGGCGCCCTCGACCAGGTTGGCCTTGGGCACCCGCCGAGGCAGACCGGAGGCGGTGACCCCGCCTGCCTTGGGCTTGCGCAGCTGCGACGCCTGCTGCCAGCGCTCGTCGTTGGCCGAACGCCAGACGTCTTCGCCGTTGCTCTGCGGTGCGGGAGCCGACGGCTCCTGGTGCGCGCCCGCCGCGCCGCCCGCGCCGTTGCCGTTCGGACCGCTCGCGGTGGATCCGCGGCGGGGCAGCCCGGCGTCGGTCAGCTCGTGGGCGGCGGAGGAAGCCGGTCCCGGACGGTCGAAGCCTACGCGGTCCCGCTCCGTCACGTCACCGGCCTGCGCGGATTCCGTTTCGGCAGCGTACTGGGCCGGATAGCCGTTGTGGTAACCGTCCTGCTGCGGCCAGCCACCCTGCTGGGGCTGCTCCTCGAAGGGGCGGAAGGAGTCGGCCGCGGCGGCGTGGGCGCCGGCCTGCTGCTCCGGCACGGGCTCCGCATAGGACGGCTCGGGGTAGCCGCCGCCCGCCGGGTAGGGGTCGCCCTGCGGGAGGCCGCCGCCCGCCGGGAAGGCGTCGCCCTGCGGGAGGCCGCCGCCCGTCGCGAAGTACTGCTCGTCGTACGCCGCACGGCCCGGCTCCTCGTAGGCCGGCTGCGGGTCGTAGGCCGCGGGCTGTTCCTGGTAGCCGCTACCGCCGGTGTCGTAGCCCGGTGTGCCGAACTCCTCGACGTAGGACGGCGCCTCGGGGGTCTCCTGCTGCGCCTGGGCGGGCTGGGCCGGGTCCTGTGCCTGGGACTCCAGGGCCGCGCGGCGCTCCTCGCGCATCAGCGAGCGGCCCACCGGGTCCAGTTCGCGGATGTCGTCGGGGACGTCGGGGTAGCGGCTGTCGTCGAAGCCGAGTTCGGCGGCGGTGCGCATCGGCGCCGGCTGGGTGAAGTTCTCGCCCTGGAACTGCTGCTCCGGGATGATCTGCGAGACCGTGAACTCCTCGCGGTCCAGGGGCTGTTCACCGCCACCGCCATGGGTGATGGCGTCGGGGAGCATGACCAGGGAGGTGGTGCCCGCCTGCTCTCCGGAGGGCCGCAGCTGGACCCGGATGCCGTGCCGGTCGGACAGGCGGCCGACCACGAACAGGCCCATGCGCTGGGAGACCGCCGCGTCCACGGTCGGCGGGTTGGCGAGCTTGTGGTTGATGTCCGCGAAGTCCTCGGCGGTCAGGCCGATGCCCTTGTCATGGATCTCGATCATGATCCGGCCGTCCGGCAGCCGGGTGGCGGTGACGCGAACCTTGGTCTGCGGAGAGGAGAACGTCGTCGCGTTCTCCAGCAGCTCGGCCAGCAGATGCACGAGGTCGGTGACCGCGCGCCCGTGGATCTCGGCCTCCGGCACGCCCGACAGTTCGATGCGCTCGTACTGCTCCACCTCGGAGGAGGCGGCGCGCAGCACGTCGACGAGCGGGACGGGCTGGTCCCAGCGGCGGCCGGGTTCCTCGCCGGCGAGGACGAGCAGGTTCTCGCCGTTGCGCCGCATACGGGTCGCCAGATGGTCCAGCCGGAACAGGTTCTCCAGCTGGTCCGGGTCGGCCTCGTTGTTCTCCAGGTCGGTGATCAGGGTCAGCTGGCCCTCGATCAGCGACTGGTTGCGGCGCGAGAGATTGGTGAAGATCGCGTTGATGTTGCCCCGCAGCAGGGCCTGCTCGGCGGCGAGCCGGACGGCCTCGCGGTGGACCTGGTCGAAGGCCCGGGCGACCTCGCCGATCTCGTCGGTCGAGGCGATCGGGATCGGGGCGACCCGGGTGTCGACGCGGCCGGGGTCGGTGCGCGAGAGCTGGTCGACCAGCATCGGCAGGCGCTGCTCGGCGATGCCGAAGGCGGCGTTGCGCAGCTGCCGCATGGAGCGGCTCATCTGCCGGGCGACGGCACCGGCCAGGATGAACGCGACGAGCAGCGCGACCACGACCGCGGCACCCGTGATGAGCGCGGAGGTCCGGGCGTCGTCGGCGATGCCGGAGGCCTCGCTCACCGCCTTGTCGGCCAGGTCCGACTCGATCTGGCGGTACGCGTTGAACTTGAGGGTGTTGACCGCCCACCAGTTCTGCGCGGTGATGCCCTTCTGGGCGAGCTGCTCACGGGCGGGCGCGCCGGTGTCCGGCAGCGTGGCCACGGCCGAGACCATCGTGGTCGTGTTGGACGGCGGGGCCACGTACTTCGGGTCCTTGGCCCTGGCCTCCTGGGCCAGCGCGGCGCCGTCGGCCTTGATCTTCTTCTCGGCGTCGACGAGCTTCTGCGCGTCCGCGTCGGTGCCACCGGCGCGGTACTCCTCGACGGCGACCCGCTCCAGGTAGGCGTAGGAGGACAGGGCGACCCGCTGGGTGGCCAGGTTCGGCGCGTCCGGGCCGGGCTTGACCAGCAGATGCATGCCGATGGAACGCTCCAGCGACAGCGCGGCCTTGGTCAGCGAGATGGCGTAGACGGTACGGCCGTAGGAGGTGATGTTGCCGGTGCCCAGACCGAGTTCGTTGGCGAACTCCATCAGGGGATGGGCGATGCCGACGTATCCCTCTTCGGTGTTCACGCCGGTGAGCTTGGTGGTGTAGGCGCTGGCGCGCAGGCCCTGGAGCTTCGGTTCCTCCTGCCGGAACAGCTTCAGACGGCGCTCCAGGCCGGCCTTGTGCGGCATGCCCTGGGCGGCCTCGTCGAAGGCGGCGGCGGCCTGGTCGGTCTTCTTGCGGGTCTCGGCGACGGTGTCCTTGTCGGTGTTCAGCAGCAGGGGCGCCGCGGAGACGTCACGCTCGACGTAGAGGGCGTCGGCATAGGTGAGGGCGGCGCGGACCAGGCGGGCGGTGCTCTCCGCGTCCCGGGCCTCCTGCCAGGTGTCGATCGAACTCTTCACCTGGAAGCCGCCCATGACGAGGCCGACCACCACGGGTATCAGCAGGATCGCGTTCAGCCGGGTGGGCACCCGCCAGTTGCGCGGAGAGAGGCGGCCGCCGCGCGGGGCGGGGGCCGCCGACCGCTCCGGGCCGGGCACAGGGGTGGGCGCCGCAGCGCGCGGCGGCGGGGTGAAGTTTCCCCGGGCCGACGGCTCGGGACCGCTCTTGCTTCGCCTCACTCGACCAACAACCTCTCGGCGGCGGGCACCTACGTCGTGCCGCAGTCTCTCAGAGCCCCGTAGGTCAGGGACCACCCAGCCCCACTCAGCTACTGAGTACGTCTTTGACTAATGGGCAGTTCAGGCATTCCAGCACGTCGACCAGCGCACTTCCAAACAGTGGAAACCAGGGATTCCGAGTGATCCGGACCGCAGATAAAACGGTCATAAAGAGCGAGCCCCGTCAAAAGACGGGGCCTTTGTGAGCGCAGCGGCACCGGTCGACCGCGACGCGTGGCCGTACCATCCGATTCCTCTGCCGAAACGTTATGAACAGCGGAGCCGACCGTGTCAAAAGCCACAGCCCGCTCCGCTGTCCGTACGACAACTGCCGTATGTCACTGCTGACTTGATCGCTACCTCAGCCGTGCCATCAGGGCGTGCTCGACCAGAGTGATCAGCGCGCTCTTGGCGTCGGACCGGTGCCGGGCGTCCGTCGTGATGATCGGCGTGTCCGGCCCGATCTGCAGCGCCTCGCGCACCTCGTCGGGGGTGTACGGCTGGTGGCCGTCGAAGCCGTTGAGCGCGATGACGAACGGCAGACCGCTGTTCTCGAAGTAGTCGACCGCGGGGAAGCAGTCCGCGAGCCGGCGGGTGTCCACCAGGACCACGGCGCCGATGGCGCCGCGCACCAGGTCGTCCCACATGAACCAGAACCGGTCCTGGCCGGGGGTGCCGAACAGGTACAGGATCAGGTCCTGGTCGAGCGTGATGCGGCCGAAGTCCATGGCCACCGTGGTGGTGGTCTTGTCCCCGGTGTGGGTGAGGTCGTCGATGCCCGCGCTGGCGGACGTCATCACGGCCTCCGTGCGCAGCGGGTTGATCTCGGAGACGGCACCGACGAAGGTCGTCTTGCCGACGCCGAAGCCACCCGCCACCACGATCTTCGCGGAGGTGGTGGCCCGGCCCCCGTCAGAGCTTGCGAAGTCCACTGAGCACCCTTTCGAGCAGTGTCACGTCCGGTGCACCGCCGTTGTTCTCGTCGCCACCCGGCTGGTGGATGGCGACCAGGCCGGCCTCGGCGAGGTCGGCGACCAGGATCCGGGCCACGCCCAGGGGCATGGTGAGGAGCGCGGACACCTCGGCCACGGACTTCACCTCGCGGCACAGGTGGCAGATGCGCTGGTGCTCCGGGAGCAGCCCCATGAGCGCTGCCGGGTCGGCCGTGGTGCTGATCAGTGCCTCGATGGCGAGCTGGTAGCGCGGCCGGGTCCGGCCGCCGGTCATCGCGTAGGGACGTACCAGCGGCTGGTCGCCCTCGTCCCCGTACGGCTCCGCGTACGGATCATGAGAGGCGGTGGGCGGGGTCATGAATCCTCCGGGCGGGACAGCAGGTCGGTCAGTCGTGCCGTCTGACGGGGCCGGTGGGGGGTTTGTGGCGGCCGGACGGTGATTTGGTGAGCTGGGTGGATCCGGGGCCGGTCAGTGCAGCAGACTGCCCTGTAGTTCGGCGCGCAGGTCGGGTGTGAGGACGGCGCCCGCGCGGTCGACGAGGAGCGCCATCTCGTAGCCGACGAGGCCGATGTCGCACTCGGGGTGGGCGAGGACGGCGAGGGACGAGCCGTCCGAGATGGACATGAGGAAGAGGAACCCGCGTTCCATCTCGACGACCGTCTGCGACACATCGCCCCCCTCGAAGATCCGGGAGGCCCCGGCCGTCAGCGAGGTGAGCCCGGAGGCGACGGCCGCGAGCTGGTCGGCGCGGTCCCGGGGAAAGCCTTCCGACATCGCCAGAAGGAGTCCGTCGGCGGACACGACGACGGTGTGGGACACCCCGGGGGTGTTGTCCACGAAGTTGGTGATCAACCAGTTGAGATTCTGTGCCGCCTGGCTCATCTGGCTCAACTAACGCTCCTGCTGGTGAGTGGGGCTCGGGAAGCTGCCGGTCTGGCCGTTGTTGACCTGACGACCCTGCGCGATACCCCGACGGAGATTGGTCAGCCGGCCACGCACGTCATCGGGCGCGCGTGAGACCTGCGGACCGCTTTGGTGCTGTTGCTGCTGAGCCGTGCCCGGGACGAGGTTCGCCCGGGGTACCCGGCGCGGCAGGCCTGAGGTGGTGACCCCGCCCGCCGCGGGCTGGCGCACCCGCTCGGCCTGCCGGACGAGTTCGTCGTTCGGCGAGCTGCGCCAGGAACTCGTGACGGGATGCTGCGGGCCCGCCGAAGGAGCCGGTCCGTCCTGCGGCTGCTGCCCGGCCGGAGCCGAGCCGTTGCCCTGCTGGCCGCCGCGGAACCAGTTGGTCTCCAGGGTGTCGTACAGCGGGGTACGGCCGTCTCCGGGACCGCTCGCCGGGGGCAGCGCCTCCGGTTCCTGACGGCGCGCGCGCCGCGGCGGCACCGCGGGGCGCTGCCCGGAGAAGTCGGTGCCCCGGCCGTTGGTCTGCGGCCGTTCGAACTGGCCCGTGTGCTGCTGGCCCGGCCGGCCGGGCAGCGCGTGCTGGCCGGTGGAGCCGTTGTCGTAGCCCTGTGCGGGGAACTGGCCGGTGGAGCCGTTGTCATAGCCCTGTGCGGGGAACTGGCCGGTGGAGCCGTTGTCATAGCCCTGTGCGGGGAACTGGCCGGTGGAGCCGTTGTCGTAACCCTGCGCCGGGAACTGCCCCGTGGAGCCGTTGTCATAGCCCTGCGCCGGGAACTGCCCGGTGGAACCGTCGTCGTACGCCTGCTGGGCGGCGAACCGGTCCGGGGCGGGGGCGTCTTGCCGGCCGCTCGGCGTACCGAAGACGTCGGAGCGCACGAACTGGCCCGAGTCCTGCCGACCGGGCCCGCCAGGGCGGCCGAACGAGCCGCCGCCGCCCTGCGGGGCGTCGAAGCCGGAGCGGTCGAACTGGCCGGTGTTCTGCGTGCCGTTCGCACCGGTGAAGTCCGGCCGGGGGAACTCGCCCGTGGCGGCCGGACCCTGGGAGGCGTCGCCCGCGGGGATCGCCGGCATCTCCGCCGTCGCGCCGGGGCCCTGGCGGTCGTCGAACCGCGGCATGCGCGAGGTCTGCGCCGGATCCTGCTCGTCATGGCCGCGCGGGGTGTCGAGCGAGGCCCGGGACAGCGGCGGCTGCGCGTTCTCGTCGCTCCAGCTGGGCGTGCGCTGCTGCGGGTTGCCGCCCGGCAGCTCGGCCCGCGGCCCGCCGCGCGGCGGCAGCTGCGGCTGCCGGCCCTGGTCGGCGCCGCCACGCTGCGGTGGCACCGGAGGACGGCCGCCGAAGACGTCCTGCTCGGGTCCGCCTGAGCCGGCCGCCTGCAGGCCCTGCGGAGCGCCCGGCGCCTGACCGCCGAAGGCTCCGGCGCCCGCTCCGGCCGGGCTGGGCGGGCCCTGCTGCGGCCCGCGTGCGCCGGCGTGCGCACCCGGCCGGCCACCCTGACCCGTGCCGGGCAGTGCGGCCCGCGGACCCTGGCCGGCGCCGACCTGGCCGCGCGCACCGGATCCGGCGCCGAGCCGGCCACCGCCGCCGGGCCCACCGGCACCGAGGGGACCCGGGCCGCCCTGGGCGGCACCCCGCCGGGCCGCGGCAGCGCCCGCGGCGGCCTGCGCGGCGGCCGGGCCGCCCGTGGCGGGCACACCCGGCTTGCCCGGAGCGGGCTTCTTGCCGCCCTGGGCGACATCGACGGGCAGCATGACCAGCGCCGTCGTGCCACCCGAGTCGGACGGGCGCAGCTGGATGCGGATGCCGTGCCGCTGCGACAGCCGGCCGACCACGAACAGGCCCATGCGGCGGGAGACGGAGACGTCCACGGTGGGCGGCGAGGCAAGCCGCTCGTTGATCGCCGCGAGGTCTTCGGGGGAGAGGCCGATGCCGGTGTCGTGGATCTCGATCAGCACCCGGCCGTCGGGCAGCGCATGACCGGTGACCTTGACCTTCGTCTGCGGCGAGGAGAACGAGGTCGCGTTCTCCAGCAGCTCGGCGAGCAGGTGCACGAGGTCGTTGACGACGCGTCCCGCGACCTCGGTGGTCGGCACCGAGGCCAGCTCGATCCGCTCGTACTGCTCCACCTCGGAGGCGGCGGCGCGCAGCACGTCGACCAGCGGGACCGGCCGGGTCCAGCGGCGGCCGGGCTCCTCACCGGCGAGGACGAGCAGGTTCTCGCCGTTGCGGCGCATACGGGTGGCGAGGTGGTCGAGCTTGAACAGCGAGGACAGCTGGTCCGGGTCGGCCTCGCGGGACTCCAGTTCGGAGATGAGCGACAGCTGACGCTGGATGAGGCCCTGGGAGCGGCGCGAGAGGTTGGTGAACATCGCGTTGACGTTGCCCCGCAGCAGGGCCTGCTCGGCGGCGAGGCGGACCGCCTCGCGGTGCACGTCGTCGAAGGCCGCGGCCACCTGGCCGATCTCGTCCCGGGAGTGCACACCGACCGACTCCACGGACGTGTCGACGTCCTGCGGGTCCGACTCGGACAGCTGCTTGACCAGCTCGGGCAGCCGGTCCTGGGCGACCTTGGTCGCGGTGTCCTGGAGCCGGCGCAGCGAGCGGATCATGGACCGGGCGACGACGAACGCGCCGACCAGGGAGACACCGAGGACGAGCAGGATCAGCGCACCGGAGATGATCGCGTCGCGCTCGGTGGCGCTGCGCAGCTCGCGGGCCTTCTGCTCCATCTCTTCGAGCAGCGTGTGCTCGATCTTCTTCATCTGCTCGATCTTGGTCGAGCTGTCGTCGACCCAGTCGCGGTAGGACCGCTTCGGCAGCCCGTTGATGCCCTCTTCGCCGCCGAGCGCGCGCTTGGCGTAGGTGTCCGCGGACTCGATGGTCGGGTTGCCCTCGTCGATGGGCTTGAGAAGTTCCTCGGCGCCCTGCTCGGAGTAGAGCTTGCGGAAGATGTTCAGCTCGGAGGACTCGCTCTGCAGCGCCGAATCGCCGTAGAGGCGGTCGTTGTCGGAGAGGTTGCCGAGCGTCTTGTTGGTGTCGGGCAGGGCCGCGGCGATGACGGCGCGCTGCACGGACGCGTACTCCTTGGCGGTGGAGAAGGCCGCCAGGGCGCGGGTGCGCTGGATCATCTCCGGGTTGCTGGACGCCTGGGCCATGTCCGAGGAGAGGCCGATCAGCTGGGTGATCAGCCGGTGGTACGCCTCGACCGTCTGGGTCGAGTTGTCCTTGGACTGGTACGCGGAGCGGCGGATCTTGGCCAGGTTGTCCAGCTGGCCGGCCAGGCCGACGAGGCTGTCGCGGACGCCCTGGAGGTTGCCGTCCTTGCTCGCGGCGTCGATGTCCTCGGAGGCGTTGAGGAAGTTGGTCAGGGCCCGGTCGGTGCGGTCCTGGTAGCCCTTGACGGTGAAGTTGTCCGTCTTCAGGCCGTGCGCCAGCGGTCCTGCGGACTGGTCGCGCTCCTCCTGGAGCGCCGCGGCGAGTTCGGTCGCCTGCTTCGTCATGGCCGTCAGCAGCTTCATGTTGTCGAGCTGCTGGATGTCGTCCATGGACTGGTTGATGCGCAGCGCGCCCAGCGAGGTGGCCGCGACCACGGGAAGCGTGAGCAGCGACACCAGACGCGTGGAGATACGCCAGTTGCGCAGGGCTATTCGCGATCCGGGGCCGGTCGGGCCCTTGGCGGGCTTGACCGGGGGCGCGGGGCTCGGCGGTGTGGACGGGGCAGCGGGGCGCCCGGGGCGCTCTCCGCCGTCGCCGGACGGGGCCGGGCCCGGGTTCTGGGCGTGCTGGGGCGAGGCGCCGCGGCCGGTCCCGCCGTGCGCCTCCGGCTCCGCCGGAGCGCTGCCATCCCTCTTGAAACGTCCCTGCACTAGCGTCGCAACCTCTGGACCAGGCGCCCCTCCGCGTGAGCGGACGGGCGGTGTCGGCGTTGTCGGGGAGCGCCCTGAATACGCCCCCCGGGTGGTCGTGAGTGACCGGCGCTGGCTCCCCCTGTCTCGCCGCCACTCGGCGCTGCTTCGCGCCCCCTGAGCGCCGGCTCGATCCCGCGGCGGTCCGTGGAATTCCAGCACAGTGCCGGATCTCCAACAAGGCCCGTGGGCCAGCACATGACCTCTGTGACAGCGTGTGAGTGCGGCGTCACGAGACGTGGAAAAAGATCTCGCACATAACGGACTTACTCCAGCGAGTCGCCGACCGCCGGACCGTGTCCCAGTCGCGATGATCAGGAGCGGAATGCCAGCTTCAGGGACGCAATGTCCGTTTCGCTGAGGCGAGTTGACCGTCAGGATTGACCGGTTTGTGCCTGGATTCGTGAGCAAACTCACACGCCCATCACGGGCGCTTCACGACGGCGCCGGGGAATCGGATGTTTAGCCTGACGCTTTACAAGAGGGAAGTATCTGCCAACCCACACAGGACAGGGTTCCTACAGCCGTGAAGACCACGATGATGTTCCGCACCATAGCCAACCCGCGTCGCACCACTCTCACCCACCTCGACGACGCCGACGGGCTGCGGGCACCGGAACTGCCGGAGCACTCCCTCGACCTGCCGGCCCAGACCGCCAACCCGCGGCGCACGGTCCTCATGGAGGTCCCGGCCGCGGCGACCCCCGCGGAGTAGTACGCGCAGGGGCCGCCCGGCCCGGCCCGCCGCGGCCGTTGGGCCCCGTCGGCCCGCGCCGCCCTCGGGCTACCTGCCACGGACGTCGTCGCCCCGTCGGTCCGCCCGGCCCGCCCTGGACTGCGCGGCACGGGCATCGGCGCCCCGGCGGCGGGCTTTGCCCATTCCGGGCTGTGCGCACCGGGCTTCGTCGGGCCGTCTCGTCGTCTGCGGGGTGTCGCGGTCCGGGGCGGCAGGGCGATGGCCCTGGCGGGCGCTCTGCTCGCTCTGGGCTGCGTGCCACGGGCATCGGTGCCCTGGCGCTTGCCCTGCCCATTCCCGGGCTGTGTGCGCGGGGATGTCGGGGCTTCGTGGGGCCGTCTCGTCGTCTGCGGGGTGCCCGGGTCCGGGGCGGCAGGGCGATCAGGGGCCCGGCGCGTGCTCGGCTCACTCCGGGCCGGGTGCCACGGACGTCGGCGCGCCGTCGGTCCGGCTGGCCCGCCCCGGGCTGCGTGGCACGGGTATCGGTGCCCCTGGTGGCTCGTCCTGCCCATCCCCGGGCCGCGTGCCACCGGCATCGGGGCCCTGGCGGCGGGCCTCGCCTACTCCGGGCTGTGTGGCATGGGCATCGGGGCTCCGGTGGCACGGGCGCCACCTCCGCGGTGGCGCCCTTCGTCGTGCCCGGTCATCCGCCTGTCCGGTAATCCGCGAGGTCACGGCCCCCGTGCCGCGTTAGCCTGGAGCGTCAGACTCCAGCCGACATCCAGCCGGTCGCAAGCCGACGCGGGTCTTCTCAGTTAAGGGGCGCAAGCATCCCGTGCGCATCGCCAGGTTCTCCATCGACGGGAACGTCGCCTTCGGCGCGGTCGAGGGCGACAAGCAGGACGAACTCGTCCTCGACATCATCAAGGGCATCCCGTTCGCGGACCACGAACTGTCCGGGACCAAGGTCCCGCTGAGCAAGGTGCGGCTGCTCCCGCCGGTGCTCCCCAACAAGGTCGTGGCCTTCGGCCGCAACTACGCCGAGCACGCGAAAGAACTCGGCAACGCGGTCCCCGACGCCCCGTTCGCCTTCTTCAAGCCGTCCACCTCGGTGATCGGCCCCGGCGACGAGATCCAGTACCCGTCGTTCTCCACGGAACTGCACCACGAGGCCGAGCTGGCCGTGGTCATCGGCCGGATGTGCCGCGAGGTCCCGCGCGACCGCGTCAAGGACGTGATCTTCGGTTACACCTGCGCCAACGACATCACCGCCCGTGACGTCCAGCGGCGCGAGAAGCAGTGGGCCAGGGCCAAGGGCTTCGACACCTCCTGCCCGCTCGGCCCCTGGGTGGAGACCGACCTGGACCTGGAGCGCGCGAACGACCTCACCCTCCAGCTCACCGTCAACGGCGAACAGCGCCAGCTGGGCCGCACGAGCGAGATGATCCACCCCATCGAGGACCTGATCGTCAACATCACCGAGGCCATGACGTTGCTCCCCGGCGACGTGGTCCTCACCGGCACCCCCGCTGGGGTCGGCCCCCTCAACGTCGGCGACGAGGTCGCCGTCACCATCGAAGGCATCGGCACTCTCACCAACAAGGTTGTCAAGCGTGGCTAGCGCACCCGGCTCTCCTGTACGCGTCCGTTTCTGCCCCTCGCCCACCGGTAACCCCCATGTGGGCCTGGTCCGCACCGCCCTGTTCAACTGGGCGTTCGCCCGGCACCACCAGGGCACGCTCGTCTTCCGCATCGAGGACACCGACGCGGCCCGGGACTCCGAGGAGTCCTACGACCAGCTGCTCGACGCGATGCGCTGGCTGGGCTTCGACTGGGACGAGGGACCGGGGGTCGGCGGCCCCCACGCGCCGTACCGCCAGTCGCAGCGCATGGACCTCTACCGGGATGTCGCGACCAAGCTCCTCGACGCCGGCCACGCCTACCACTGCTACTGCTCCCAGGAGGAGCTGGACGCCCGCCGTGAGGCGGCCCGCGCGGCCGGCCGGCCCTCCGGGTACGACGGCCACTGCCGCGACCTGACCGCCGCGCAGATCGAGCAGTACCAGGCCCAGGGCCGCACCCCGATCGTCCGCTTCCGCATGCCGGACGAGACGATCACCTTCACCGACCTGGTCCGCGGCGAGCTGACCTTCACCCCGGAGAACGTGCCCGACTACGGCATCGTCCGCGCCAACGGCGCGCCGCTGTACACGCTGGTCAACCCGGTCGACGACGCCCTCATGGAGATCACCCACGTCCTGCGCGGCGAGGACCTGCTCTCCTCGACCCCCCGCCAGATCGCCCTTTACAAGGCCCTGATCGAGCTGGGCATCGCGCAGGGCATCCCGGAGTTCGGCCATCTCCCGTACGTGATGGGCGAGGGCAACAAGAAGCTCTCCAAGCGGGACCCGCAGTCGTCCCTGAACCTCTACCGGGAGCGCGGCTTCCTCCCCGAGGGGCTGCTCAACTACCTCTCCCTGCTCGGCTGGTCGCTCTCCGCCGACCAGGACATCTTCACCGTCGACGAGATGGTCGCGGCCTTCGACATCGCCGATGTGAACCCCAACCCGGCCCGCTTCGACCTGAAGAAGTGCGAGGCCATCAACGCCGACCACATCCGGCTGCTGGACGTGAAGGACTTCACCGAGCGCTGCCGCCCCTGGCTCCAGGCCCCGTTCGCGCCCTGGGCGCCCGAGCGCTTCGACGAGACGAAGTGGCAGGCCATCGCCCCGCACGCGCAGACCCGTCTGAAGGTCCTTTCGGAGATCACCGACAACGTCGACTTCCTGTTCCTGCCGGAGCCGGTCTTCGACGAGGCGAGCTGGGCGAAGGCGATGAAGGAGGGCTCCGACGCGTTGCTCCGCACGGCCCGCGAGAGGCTGGAGTCCGCCGACTGGACGTCCCCGGACTCGCTGAAGGAGGCCGTCCTGGCGGCCGGCGAGGCCCACGGTCTCAAGCTGGGCAAGGCCCAGGCCCCGGTGCGGGTCGCGGTCACCGGCCGTACGGTCGGCCTGCCCCTGTTCGAGTCCCTGCAAGTGCTCGGCAAGGAGCGGACGCTGGCCCGCGTCGACGCGGCCCTGGCACGGCTTACGGCATAACGGCACGGCGCATGACGGCGGCGCGCGGCCCGGCCGCGCGCTACCGTCGGCCCATGAGCATCCGAGCCGTGGTCTGGGACGTCGACGACACCCTTTTCGACTACACGTCCGCCGACCGGGCCGGCATGCGGGCCCATCTGGCGGCCGAGGGCCTGCTGCACGCGTACGACGGCGTGGAGCAGGCCCTCGCGCGCTGGCGGGAGATCACCGACCTTCAGTGGGCGCGGTTCGGAGCCGGTGAGGCCGGCTTCGAGGAGCAGCGCCGGGACCGGGTGCGGGACTTCCTCGGGGCGGAGCTGACCGACGACGAGGCCGAGGCGTGGTTTCGGCGTTACATCGCGCACTACGAGGCCGCGTGGAGCCTGTTCCCCGACGTGCTGCCCGTCCTCGACGACCTCGCCGTAAGCCACCGGCACGCCGTGCTGTCCAATTCGAGCATCCACGTTCAGGAGCACAAGCTGCGCGCCCTCGGGGTGCGCGACCGCTTCGAGACGGTGCTGTGCGCGGCGGAACTCGGCGTCTCCAAGCCCGCGCCGCAGGCGTTCCTGGCGGCCTGCGCGGCCCTGGACCTGCCACCGCACGAGGTGGCGTACGTCGGCGACCACCCGGAGATCGACGGACGGGGCGCGGCCGACGCCGGGTTGCTGTCCGTGTGGATCGACCGCGGCGGGGCGCCGGCCGTCGCCGCGGCCGTCGCGGCGGCCCACCGGATCTCCTCGCTGGCCGAACTTCCCGCGATCGTCCGCGCGGATACCCGTTTTGGAGCCCCGTCCACCTTCGGGTAATGTTCTTCCTGCGCCGCGGTGAGCGGGCCGGAAGGCCAGGGAACCGGGCGCACAGCTAGAACAAGATCCCCTCAGGGGCTTGCGTTCCAGTGGCCTATGGTGTAATTGGCAGCACGACTGATTCTGGTTCAGTTAGTCTTGGTTCGAGTCCAGGTAGGCCAGCTCGCAGAGCTCATCTGCATCCGCGGATCTCATCCGCAAGCCCCCGTTGTGTAGCGGCCTAGCACGCTGCCCTCTCAAGGCAGTAGCGCCGGTTCGAATCCGGTCGGGGGTACGGTCTCGATCCTGTCGGGACGCTTGGGCCCCCGTTGTGTAGCGGCCTAGCACGCCGCCCTCTCAAGGCGGTAGCGCCGGTTCGAATCCGGTCGGGGGTACTGAACTGGTCTAAACCATCATTGGTCTATGGTGTAATTGGCAGCACGACTGATTCTGGTTCAGTTAGTCTTGGTTCGAGTCCAGGTAGACCAGCTCGGATCTGCGGAAACGCACGATCCTCGCCCCCGTTGTGTAGCGGCCTAGCACGCCGCCCTCTCAAGGCGGTAGCGCCGGTTCGAATCCGGTCGGGGGTACGGGACGATGGCTCTTCGCCTTAGCCGGTGTGCTGAGGTGGGGGGCCGTTTTCTGTTGTTCGGCCTGTTGGTCGGTCTGTGGCTGGTTGCGTAGTTCCCCGCGCCCCTCTGTGGGGCCTCGGCCGTCTTTCCGGTGCGGGTGCGTTGTGGCTTGTCGCGCAGTTCCTCGCGCCCCTCTGTGGGGCCTCGGCCGTCTTTCCGGTGCGGGTGCGTTGTGGCTTGTCGCGCAGTTCCCCGCGCCCCTCTGTGGGGCCTCGGCTGTCCTTCGGGTGCGGGTGCGTTGTGGCTTGTCGCGCAGTTCCTCGCGCCCCTTGGGGTGGCTGGGGTGTTGTTTGATCTGCGGGTCGTGCGTGGTTGAGCGCGCAGTTCCTCGCGCCCCTGGGGTGGGTGGGGTGGGGGCCCGTCGGTTGGGGCCGCGGCGTTGGGGCTGGTCCTTCCGACGGGGGACGCGGTCTGCTGGGGGTCAGCCTGAGCGGCGTAGGGCCTCGGAGAGGCGGGCGGCGGCGTCGATGACCGCCTGGGCGTGCATCCGGCCCGGGTGCCGGGTGAGTCGCTCGATGGGGCCGGAGACGGACACGGCCGCCACGACGCGGTTCGAGGGGCCGCGCACCGGCGCGGAGACCGACGCCACGCCCGGCTCGCGCTCGCCGATGGACTGGGCCCAGCCGCGGCGCCGCACTCCGGACAGGGCCGTCGCGGTGAAGCGCGCGCCCTGCAGACCGCGGTGCAGCCGCTCGGGCTCCTCCCAGGCGAGCAGGATCTGCGCGGACGAACCCGCCTTCATCGTGAGCGTGGAGCCGACCGGGACCGTGTCCCGCAGTCCGGACAGCCGTTCCGCGGCGGCCACACAGATGCGCATGTCGCCCTGGCGCCGGTAGAGCTGTGCGCTCTCTCCGGTGATGTCCCGCAGGTGCGTGAGCACCGGGCCCGCCGTCGCCAGCAGGCGGTCCTCGCCCGCCGCCGCGGCCAGCTCGGCCAGCCGCGGTCCGAGGATGAAACGGCCCTGCATGTCGCGTGCCACCAGGCGGTGGTGTTCCAGCGCCACGGCCAGCCGGTGGGCCGTGGGTCGTGCCAGTCCGGTGGCGCCGACCAGACCCGCGAGGGTGGCCGGACCGGACTCCAGAGCGCTCAGGACGAGGGCCGCCTTGTCCAGAACGCCGACGCCGCTACTGTTGTCCATGCAACGATACTCGCGTCTCACTCTGTGAAACGCAAGTTCAATTTTCGGTGGAACACGCCACCCTGGAAGACACAGTGGCCCGCAGACCGACGGGCTTGGCGGCGGACGCCCGGGGAACAGGGGCGCGGGCGCCGTTTCCGGAGAAATCTCTAGTTGGGCCGGTGCAGCACTGCCGGCCGGAGGGAAAGCGATGGGTAGGACACTCGCGGAGAAGGTCTGGGACGACCATGTCGTCCGGCGCGCCGAGGGCGAGCCCGACCTCCTCTTCATCGATCTGCACCTGCTGCACGAGGTGACCAGCCCGCAGGCCTTCGACGGCCTCAGGCAGAACGGCCGCCGGGTGCGCCGCCTCGACCTCACCATCGCGACCGAGGACCACAACACCCCGACCCTCGACATCGACAAGCCGATCGCCGACCCGGTCTCCCGTGTCCAGCTGGAGACCCTGCGCAAGAACTGCGCCGAGTTCGGGGTGCGGCTGCACCCGCTGGGCGACGTCGAGCAGGGCGTGGTGCACGTGGTCGGCCCCCAGCTGGGCCTGACCCAGCCCGGTGCGACGGTCGTCTGCGGCGACTCCCACACCTCCACGCACGGCGCCTTCGGCGCGCTGGCGTTCGGCATCGGCACCTCCCAGGTGGAGCACGTGCTGGCCACCCAGACGCTGCCCCTGGCCCGCCCGAAGACCATGGCGATCACGATCGAGGGCGAACTGCCCGCGGGCGTCACCGCCAAGGACCTGATCCTGGCGATCATCGCGAAGATCGGCACCGGCGGCGGCCAGGGCTACATCCTGGAGTACCGCGGCTCCGCCATCGAGAAGCTCTCGATGGAGGCCCGGATGACCATCTGCAACATGTCGATCGAGGCCGGCGCCCGCGCGGGCATGATCGCCCCCGATGAGACCACCTTCGCCTACCTCAAGGGCCGCCCGCACGCCCCCGAGGGCGCCGACTGGGACGCCGCGGTGGAGTACTGGAAGACGCTGCGCACCGACGAGGACGCGGTCTTCGACGCCGAGGTGGTCATCAAGGCCGACGAGCTCTCGCCGTTCGTCACCTGGGGCACCAACCCCGGCCAGGGCGCACCCCTTTCGTCCGCGGTCCCCGACCCGGCTTCGTACGACGACGCCTCGGAGCGGCTGGCCGCCGAAAAGGCCCTGGAATACATGGGGTTGGAGGCCGGACAGGCGCTGCGTTCCATCCGGGTGGACACCGTCTTCGTAGGCTCGTGCACCAACGGCCGCATCGAGGACCTGCGCGCCGCCGCCGGCGTCCTCAAGGACCGCAAAGTCGCCGACGGCGTACGGATGCTGGTCGTCCCGGGCTCCGCGCGGGTCGGTCTCCAGGCCGTCTCCGAGGGCCTGGACGTGGTCTTCAAGGAGGCCGGCGCCGAATGGCGGCACGCGGGCTGCTCGATGTGTCTGGGCATGAACCCCGACCAGCTCGCCCCGGGTGAGCGCTCCGCGTCCACCTCCAACCGCAACTTCGAGGGCCGGCAGGGCAAGGGCGGCCGTACGCACCTGGTGTCGCCGCAGGTCGCGGCCGCCACGGCGGTCCTGGGCCACCTCGCGTCCCCCGCCGATCTGTCCGACGCCGACACCCGTACGCCCGCTGGAGTCTGAGAGCCATGGAAGCATTCACCACGCACACCGGCCGGGCCGTACCGCTGCGCCGCAGCAACGTCGACACCGACCAGATCATCCCCGCCCACTGGCTGAAGAAGGTGACGCGGGACGGATTCGAGGACGGGCTGTTCGAGGCCTGGCGCAAGGATCCCGAGTTCATCCTCAACCGGCCCGAGCGGCAGGGCGCGACCGTGCTGGTCGCCGGCCCCGACTTCGGCACCGGCTCCTCCCGTGAGCACGCGGTCTGGGCGCTGCAGAACTACGGCTTCAAGGCGGTGATCTCCGCCCGGTTCGCCGACATCTTCCGCGGCAACTCGCTGAAGAACGGCCTGCTCACGGTGGTCCTGGAGCAGAAGATCGTGGACGCGCTGTGGGAGCTGACCGAGAAGGACGTCACTGCTGAGGTCACTGTGGACCTTGAGGCACGTGAGGTGCGTGCCGAGGGCATCACCGCCTCCTTCGAGCTGGACGAGAACTCCCGCTGGCGGCTGCTGAACGGACTGGACGACATCTCCATCACCCTCCAGAACGAGGCCGACATCGCCGCGTACGAGGCGAAGCGGCCCGCCCACAAGCCGCGGACGCTGAAGGTCTGAGCCAACCGGCCCGACAGGTCGAGTTTCGGCCACGCCAACACCCCCTCTGTACCCCCGATCGCCACGATTGGGGGTACAGCCATGTCTGCACCCGAACGGACCCCGACCGCCCCCGTCCGCCTCTCAACTCCCCACGTTACGTGGGTGATCAGCGGGGTAGACGTCCAGCGGGGCGATGGATCGCGCGGGCGTCCGGAGGGGCCTCAGCGGCGGCAGTTGCCCCCTGGGCAGGCGACAACTCGCCCCAGATGGCACAATCTGTGCATGGAACACGACGGCCAACTCCAGCT
Source organism: Streptomyces sp. NPDC102462 (assembly GCF_044765425.1). NCBI lineage: Bacteria > Bacillati > Actinomycetota > Actinomycetes > Kitasatosporales > Streptomycetaceae > Streptomyces > Streptomyces sp. NPDC102462. The sequence continues at coordinate 55,346 of NZ_JBIWKB010000012.1, forward strand.
CTATGCGGCGGTCGCGGACCAACTGAAGGAAGCGCACACAAGGGTGCGCGCACTGCAAGTCCCGGAGGGCGTACGGATGGCGCTGACCCGGAAGCTGCTGGTCATTACGGCCGCGGCCAAGCACGATCTCGCCGACGCGGCAAGGCGGCTCGACCGGTTCACCGCGGACCTCGACGCGGGTCGATTCCCCGAAGAGGAACGCTGAACAAGTCCGAGAGGACCGAGTCCGTTGCGGCACAAGGGTGATTAGCCCGTTTCGTGTTTGATTTGCGGTATATATCTGCCTAACGTGCGAAAAAGCTAGATCACTTTCGTTCTGGCGATGTCTCCGAAGGGGAAGACGTGAACAAGGCGCAGCTCGTAGAAGCGATTGCCGACAAGATGGGTGGCCGCCAGCAGGCCGCCGATGCTGTCGATCATGTCCTGGACGCCATCGTCCGCGCGGTCGTCGCGGGCGAGCGGGTCTCGGTCACCGGCTTCGGGTCCTTCGAGAAGGTGGACCGCCCCGCCCGCTACGCCCGTAACCCCCAGACGGGCGAGCGGGTTCGGGTCAAGAAGACCTCGGTGCCCCGCTTCCGTGCCGGTCAGGGCTTCAAGGACCTGGTGAGCGGCTCGAAGAAGCTCCCGCGTGGCGGCGAGGTCTCGGTCAAGAAGGCACCCAAGGGCAGCCTGACCGGCGGTGCTTCCGCGACGGTCAAGAAGGCCGCCGCCAAGAAGACCGCCGCCAAGAAGGGCGTGGCAGCGACGAAGAAGGCCGCGGCGAAGAAGGCGCCGGCCAAGAAGACCACGCCGGCCGCCAAGAAGACCACGGCGAAGAAGACGACCGCCAAGAAGACGACGGCGGCCGCCAAGAAGACCACGGCGAAGAAGGCCACCGCCAAGAAGGCGACGGCCAAGAAGGCCCCCGCGAAGAAGGCTCCGGCCAAGAAGTCGACGGCTCGCAAGACCACCGCCAAGAAGGCCACCGCCCGCAAGGCGTAAGGGCACCCGGGGCACTCACACGCCGGGCCGGACTCCCTCGGGAGTCCGGCCCGCGGCGCGTCCCGGGGGCTTTTCGGCGTTCCCGGCGCCCAATTCGACGCTCAGAGCGTCTGCAGGGTCACCAGGGTGATCCGCAGCCCTGGGCCGGTGCCGGCCGCCGGTTCCGTCTCGATCCGCACCCGCTGTCCCGGCCGCAGCAGCCGCAGCCCGCCCGCGTCGAACGCCGGCGCGTCGAAGGGCACCGGGGTGCCGTCGTCCAGCAGCACCTGCCCGCTGCGGGTCTCGGGGTCGTACGTGTACGCGGTCGCCTGCATGGCCGCAGCCTACTGCCCGGGGGTCAGCAGGCCCGCGGCCGCCGCCGCGGTGCGCGGGCCCACGCCGAGCGCCAGCGCCGCGCGCAGATCGTCGCCGGTGTCCACGTCCTGCCGTACCGAGTCCACCGCGTCGAGCCGGAGTTCCACCGCACCCGACGCACCGTGCCGGGCGCGGGAATCGCCGCCGAAAGCCGGGCGCAATTCCCGGCCCGGGGTCGCCGCAAGGAGCGTCGTGCCGATTCCGGCGGCATCGGGGAGAAAGGCGCGCGGGAATGCGGCCGCGGCATCGAGCACCCGGGCCAATTCCGGCGGACGCAGGGCCGGCAGATCGGCGTTCAGCGCCGCCACCGGGGCTTTCGGGCGTGCCGACCGGACGACTTCGGCCGCATGCGCCAGGGCGGCGTTCAGACCGTCGCCCGGCTCGTCCGGGACGATGCGGGCGCCCAGCGCCGCGAGCTCCGGGCCGGCCACCGCGTCGTCCGTGACGACCGCCACATCCCGCACCGCCGCACAGGCCAGCGCCGCCGCCACCGTGTCCTGTGCGAACGCCAGGGCCAGTCCCGGACGCAGCCCGTCTGCGGCGGTGTCCGAGAGTCTGCTCTTGGCCAGCGCCAAGGGCTTCAGGGGGATGACCAAGGTCCACTGCACCGACGTACCGTCCCTCTCTCGTCGCGCTCATTGTCACCCGGGTCATCGGGTGGCCCGGGTGGCGGGGCGTACGGTGTTCTCGACAGACCGGCGGCCTGGAGCGACACTTGTCCGGCTCCCCAGGCTCTAGAGGAAGGTGGACGAGTGTCCCGCCGCAGAATCGGCTTCTGGTACCGCTTCGCCGCGGTGATCTGCAAACCGCCGCTGGTGGTTCTGATCAAGCGGGACTGGCGTGGAATGGAGCACATTCCGGCCGAGGGCGGATTTATCACCGCGGTGAACCATAATTCCCACATCGATCCCCTCGGGTACGCGCACTATCAGTACAACACCGGACGGGTGCCGCGATTCCTGGCGAAGAGCGGTCTTTTCAAGAAGGGATTCGTCGGCGCCGCGATGCGCGGCACCGGGCAGATCCCCGTGTACCGGGAGAGCACCGACGCGCTCAGCGCCTTCCGGGCCGCCATCGACGCGGTGGAGCGCGGCGAGTGCGTCGCCTTCTACCCCGAGGGCACCCTCACCCGCGACCCGGACGGCTGGCCCATGACGGGCAAGACCGGTGCCGCGCGCGTGGCCCTGCAGACCAAGTGCCCGGTCGTGCCCGTCGCCCAGTGGGGCTGCAACGAACTGCTTCCGCCGTACGCCAAGAAGCCGAACCTGCTGCCGCGCAAGACGCACCGCGTGCTCGCGGGCCCGCCGGTGGACCTGTCGCGCTTCTACGGCCAGGAGATGACCGCGGACGTCCTCAAGGAGGCCACCGAGGTCATCATGGCCGCCATCACCCGCCAGCTGGAGGAGATCCGCGGCGAGAAGGCGCCCGACACCCCGTACGATCCGCGCCGGGAGCGGATCGAGCAGCGGCGCAGGACGCGGGCGCAGACCGGTCAGGAAGGGGACGGCGGCAAGTGAGCGAGCCTGTCAAGGCGGCGGTCTTCAGCGCCGGTTCATGGGGCACGGCGTTCGGGATGGTGCTGGCCGACGCGGGATGCGAGGTCACCCTGTGGGCCCGGCGCCCGGAGGTCGCGGAGGCGATCAACTCCACCCGGACCAACCCCGACTACTTCCCCGGGGTCGAACTGCCGGCGAACCTGCGGGCCACCGTCGACCCCGCCGAGGCCGCCGCGGGCGCCGACTTCACGGTCCTGTCGGTGCCCTCGCAGACGCTGCGCGACAACCTCGCCGCCTGGGTGCCGCTGCTCGCGCCCGACACGGTCCTCGTCTCCCTCATGAAGGGCGTGGAACTCGGCTCCACGATGCGGATGAGCGAGGTGATCGAGGACGTCGCCAAGGTCGGCCACGACCGGATCGCCGTGGTCACCGGCCCCAACCTGGCCCGTGAGATCGCCGCCCGGATGCCGGCGGCGGCCGTCGTCGCCTGCACCGACGAGGCGGTGGCCCGGCGGCTCCAGGCCCACTGCCACACGCCCTACTTCCGTCCGTACACCAACACGGACGTGGTGGGCTGCGAGCTGGGCGGCGCCGTGAAGAACGTCATCGGCCTGGCCGTGGGCATCGCCGACGGCATGGGGCTCGGCGACAACGCCAAGGGTTCGCTGATCACGCGCGGGCTCGCCGAGACCACCCGGCTCGGCGCGGCCCTGGGCGCCGACCCGCTGACCTTCTCCGGACTCGCGGGCCTCGGCGACCTGGTGGCCACCTGCTCCTCGCCGCTGTCCCGCAACCACACCTTCGGCACCAACCTCGGCAAGGGCATGACCCTGGAGGAGACCATCGCGGTCACCAGCCAGACCGCCGAGGGCGTCAAGTCCTGCGAGTCCGTGCTCGATCTGGCCCGCCGGCACGGCGTCGACATGCCCATCACGGAGACGGTCGTCGGCATCGTGCACGAGGGCAAGCCGCCGGTGGTGGCCCTCAAGGAACTCATGTCGCGCAGCGCCAAACCCGAACGACGCTGAGCGAAGTGGGCCGTATTTGGTCCGTTTGCGTTCGGGGTCGACGCTGTCTCCGACCTCTACCAACGGGTACTCTCAACGCGATATGAGCACCGAGAACCTCCCCCAGAGCCCCGGGCAGCAGCCTCGCAAGCCGCGTGTGGCCGTCGTGTTCGGCGGGCGCAGCTCCGAACACGGGATCTCCATGGTCACCGCGGGCGCCGTACTGCGCGCCATCGACCGCACCCAGTACGACGTGCTGCCGATCGGCATCACGCGGGACGGGCGTTGGGTGCTCACCGCGGACGCCCCCGAACGCATGGCCATCGCCGAACGGCGCACGCCCGACGTCGAGGAACTGGCCGAGTCGAGCGAGGGGGCCGTGGTCCTCCCCGTCGACCCCGGCAACCGCGAGGTCGTCTACAGCGAACCGGGCTCCGTGCCGAAGGCGCTGGGCGAGGTCGACGTGGTCTTCCCGGTGCTGCACGGCCCGTACGGCGAGGACGGCACCCTCCAGGGGCTGCTGGAACTGTCCGGTGTGCCGTACGTGGGCTCGGGCGTGCTCGCCTCGGCCGTCGGCCAGGACAAGGAGTACATGAAGCGGATCCTCACCTCCTTCGGGCTCAAGGTCGGCCCGTACCTGGTGATCCGGCCGCGGGAGTGGGCGCGGGACGAGTCCGCGGCCCGCAAACGGATCGTCGACTTCGCCGGGAAGCACGGCTGGCCGCTGTTCGTGAAGCCCGCGCGCGCGGGGTCGTCGATCGGCATCACCAAGGTCGACGACCTGTCCGGGCTGGACGAGGCGATCGCCGAGGCCCAGGCGCACGACCCGAAGATCCTGGTCGAGGCCGCGCTGCGGGGCCGCGAGATCGAGTGCGGGGTGCTGGAGTTCGAGGACGGGCCGCGGGCCTCCGTACCGGCCGAGATCCCGCCGCCGGAGGCGCACGCGTACTACGACTTCGAGGCCAAGTACATCGACTCCACGCCCGGCATCGTGCCCGCGCCGCTGTCCGAGGAGGAGACCGCCGAGGTGCGGCGGCTGGCCGTGGCGGCCTTCGAGGCGGCCTCCTGCGAGGGACTGGTCCGCGCGGACTTCTTCCTCACCGAGGACGGCGAGTTCGTGATCAACGAGATCAACACGATGCCCGGCTTCACGCCGATCTCGATGTACCCGCAGATGTGGCAGGCGTCCGGGATCAGCTATCCCGAACTGGTGGACCTGCTGGTACGGGCGGCGCTGCGGCGTTCTACGGGCCTCCGCTGAGTGCTCCGCGGTTCAGCCGGTTGACGTCCTCGGGTGTCCGCGGTTGCGTTGTCGGCTGCGGGTACGTCGTGGCTGGTCGCGCCCGCGCGGCGGAGCCGCATATCGACAGAGCCCCGCGCCCCTTCGGGTGCTGCAGGAACGTAGGCGGGATCCATCAGGTCATTGAGGCGATTCCCTCGGGGATCGCCTTCTTCACCGCCGGGGCCAGGGCGACCAGTACCGCTGAACTCGACCGGTCGGCGTCCGCCTTCGGCAGCGTTACCTGTACATATGCCTCGCGGTTTGCCGTGGTGAACCGCATCGATCCGTCGGACTGCTTCTCCATCAGCCAGTCGACGCCGTTCACGCCGCCACTGATCGCGTCGGGGTCGTCGCCCTTCGCGACCCGGGGGTCGACCATCTTCGGCGGCCGGGCGACACCGCAGCGCAGTATGATCGCCGGGCTTCCCCAGCCCGCCGTGAAGGCGGACCGGGGCTCGGGGTCCTTGCGGCTCCGCCCGTCCAGCGTCCGTGGCAGCGCCTTGTCCAGGTTCTGACACAACCCGGCCGTCTTCGCGTCCGGGCTGGGAACCGCGACGGTGGCGTCGTCGTCTGCTGAGGAGCAGCCCGCGACGGAGATCAGCAGGGCCAGCGCGGGCAGACCGAACGGCCGGCGACGGTAGATGTTCACCGGCCAAGGGTAGACGGGGGCTACAGATGGACGACCGGGCAGGTCAGGGTGCGGGTGATGCCGTCCACTTGCTGGACCTTGGCGACCACCATGCGGCCCAGATCGTCCACGGTGTCCGCTTGTGCGCGCACGATGACGTCATAAGGTCCCGTCACGTCCTCGGCCTGGATCACTCCAGGGAGCTTGCTGATCGTCTCGGCGACGGTCGACGCCTTGCCGACCTCCGTCTGGATCAGGATGTACGCCTGTACCACGGAACCTCCAGGGCGGCCACGAGGATCATGTGGGGAAAAGGAACGCCACGGTATCGCGTCGCCGCTCGCCACGGGGAGACCTGCGGAGAGCGGGGACCGCGCGCCGGGGTGCGGGCACGACGGAAGTTGACGGCCGTCTCGACCGTATCGAGGACGACGATGCAGCGCGAGCGGGCGCGGGCAGGCATAGAAGGGGCGAAAGGGAAATGAAGGGCACTGTTGGTGAGCTGGGGGAATTCGGGCTCATCAGGGAGCTCACCTCCCGTCTGACGACCACCCCGGCGGTCCGGGTGGGGCCCGGCGACGACGCCGCGGTGGTCGCCGCGCCCGACCGCCGGGTGGTGGCGAGCACCGACATCCTGCTGGAGGGGCGGCACTTCCGCCGCGACTGGTCGACGGCGTACGACGTGGGGCGCAAGGCCGCCGCGCAGAACCTCGCCGACATCGCGGCCATGGGCGCCGTGCCCACCGCCCTGCTGCTCGGCCTGGTCGTGCCCGCCGAACTCCCGGTCACCTGGCCCAGCGAGCTGATGGACGGGCTGCGCGACGAGTGCCAGGTCGCCGGCGCCTCGGTGGTCGGCGGCGATGTGGTGCGCGGTGACACGATCATGGTGTCGATCACCGCGCTCGGCGATCTGCGCAACCAGGAGCCGGTGACCCGGGCGGGCGCGCAGCCCGGCGACCTCGTCGCGGTCACCGGCTGGCTCGGCTGGTCCGCCGCCGGGTACGCGGTGCTCTCCCGGGGTTTTCGCTCGCCGCGCGCCTTCGTCGAGGCCCATCGGCGCCCCGAGCCGCCCTATCACGCGGGTCCGGCCGCCGCGGGTCTTGGCGCGACCGCGATGTGCGACGTGAGCGACGGTCTGATCGCCGACCTCGGGCACATCGCGGAGGCCAGCAAGGTCCGCATCGACATCCGGTCCGGCGCCATCGACATCCCGTCCCAGATGAACGACATCGGGCAGGCCGTCGGCGTCGACCCGCTCCAGTGGGTGCTGACGGGCGGCGAGGACCATGCGATCGTGGCGACCTTCCCGCCGGACGTGAAGCTGCCGGCCCGCTGGAAGGTGATCGGCGAGGTCCTGAACCCCTCGGCGCTGCCGCAGGTCACGGTCGACGGGGCGCCCTGGACCAGCAAGGGCGGCTGGGACCACTTCGGGGGCATCGAGTCATGAGCCCGCCACCGAGGGTGCTGACGGTCGCCGGCTCCGACTCCGGCGGGGGAGCGGGCATCCAGGCCGACCTGAAGACCATGCTGGCGCTGGGTGCGCACGGCATGAGCGTGATCACCGCGGTCACCGCGCAGAACTCGCTCGGAGTGCAGGGCGCCTGGGAGTTGCCGGTGGCGGCGGTGCGGGCCCAGTACCGCAGCGTCGTGGACGACATCGGCGTCCAGGCGGTGAAGACCGGGATGCTGGGCTCCGCCGAACTCGTGGAGGCGGTCGCCGAGTTGATCGGCGGGACCGATGTGCCCGCGGTCGTCGACCCGGTCAGCGTCTCCAAGCACGGCGATCCGCTGCTGGCCGCCACGGCCCTGGACTCGGTGCTCGGGAGGCTGCTTCCGGTGGCGACGGTGGTCACCCCGAACCTGGACGAGGTCGCCCAACTCACCGGCGTGCGCGTCGCCTCGGAGTCCGGGATGCGCGAGGCCGCCGCGGCCCTGCTGGCGTACGGGCCGGCCTGGGCGCTGATCAAGGGCGGGCATCTGCCCGGGGACGCCGTGGACCTGCTCACGGACGGTACGCGGGAGCACTGGCTGAGATCGCCCCGGCTCGACAACCGGCACACGCACGGCACCGGCTGCACGCTGGCGTCCGCGATCGCCGTGGGGCTGGCGCGGGGCCGGTCCGTGCCAGAGGCGGTGGCCGCGGCCAAGGAGTACGTCACCGGGGCCATCGCGGGCGGGTTCGCACTGGGCGACGGTATCGGTCCCGTGGACCACGGGTGGCGCCTGCGGCAGGGCTGAGGACCCGCGCGGACGCCCGGCGGGCACACGGCGTCACCGGTGAGACACCGCGACGTACGGACACGGCAAAAAGCCGGTCCACCCGGAAGTGGACCGGCTCTATGCGGCGAACCGACGGTGGCCGCGCGCTCAGCAGTGCGTCAGCGCGAGACCTTGCCGGCCTTGATGCACGAGGTGCAGGCGTTCACGCGCTTCGGCGTCCCGCCGACCACGGTACGCACACGCTGGATGTTCGGGTTCCAGCGACGGGACGTACGGCGGTGCGAGTGCGAGATGTTGTTGCCGAAGCCCGGCCCCTTGCCGCAGACGTCGCAGTTGGCAGCCACGGGTCACTCCAAAGACTTCAGATGCACTTACGGTTGATCCCGGCATGCCGGGATCGAGATCCTTGGATCCGAGATCTTGAGTGGCGTTGCCAGGGGAATGGCCCGATCGGGATCGGGCAACCGGAGCAGCATACAACGTCTGCGCCGGTACCACGAAACTACCATGGCAGCTCAGGGCCCGTGCGCGGCCCTGCTCGGGTCCGCGGGGGTCCTGGGTCTACGCTGCGTCCACGTCCGGCCGGCTCAGGGAGGCGCAGGTGGCCCAGGTGCCGCAGACATTCTTCGATGCTCTCGCGGTGCGCAGCTGGTGCGGTCATGCGCTCCGGGCGCTGGGCCGGGCCCGGGAGGAGATCGACGCGATCAACGTCTACCCGGTGGCGGACGGCGACACGGGGACGAACCTGTACCTGACGCTGGAGTCGGCCGCCGCCGCGGTCGAGGCGGTGTTCTCCGGGTACGAGGCGGGCGCCGGACAGGACGCCGCGCCGTCGCCGGCCGAGGCCCTGCACGCCATGGCGCACGGCGCCCTGATCGGGGCCCGCGGCAACTCCGGGACGATCCTCGCGCAGCTGCTGCGCGGCATGGCGCAGGTGCTCACCGCCGGCGCCGGCCAGGACGGGACGGGCGGCCCGGGTGCAACGGCCCACATCGACGGGCCCGAGCTGCGGCTCGCCCTGCGGCACGCCGCCGACTCCGCCCGCCGGGCCGTGGCCCATCCGGTCGAGGGCACCGTGCTCTCGGTCGCCTCGGCGGCGGCGGAAGCGGCCGGGGACGTCGAGGGCGGCTGCGGGGCGGTGGCGCGGGCCGCCTACGCGGGGGCAGTCACGGCCCTGGCGGCGACCCCGGGGCAGCTGGCCGTCCTGGAGCGGGCCGGGGTGGTCGACGCGGGCGGCCGGGGACTGGTGGCGGTGCTCGCCGCCCTGGTCGAGACGTTCACCGGCGAGGCACCGGGCGCAGCGGTTCCGGTACGCGGGGCGTACGCGCGCGTGGCGCCCGGCACGGACATGGAGCGGCCCGCCGCACCCGCGTCCGGGCCCGGGGCGGCCGGTGCCGAGGACGCCGGGTGCCGGGGCGGGGCGGAGCCGGGCGGCCCCGGCTACGAGGTGATCTATCTGCTGGAGGCCGACGACGCCGCCGTGGACCGGCTGCGGGACCGGCTCGACGGTCTCGGGGACTCCCTCGTCGTGGTCGGCGGCGACGGGCTGTGGAACGTCCATGTGCACGTCGACGACGCGGGTGCCGCGGTGGAGGCGGGCATCGAGGCCGGGCGGCCGTACCGGATCCGGATCACCCACTTCGGCCGTGGCGACGTCCACACCCGCGGCGGCGTACTGCCGCCCCGGGAGCGGGCGCAGCGGGCCGTCGTCGCGGTCGTGCCCGGTGAGGGACTGGCCGGGCTGTACACCGAGGCCGGGGCCACCACCGTGCTGGCCCGTCCCGGCGAGCCGCCGGCGAGCGGCGAACTGGTCGAGGCGGTACGGCGGGCCCACGCGCGCGAGGTCGTGCTGCTGCCGAACGACGCCGAACTGCGGCACACCGCCGCCGCCGCGGCCGAGGAGGCCCGCGCCGAGGGCGTCCGGGTCGCCCTCATCCCGACGCGCTCAGCGGTCCAGGGGATCGCCGCGCTCGCCGTGCACGAGCCGGAGCGCCGCTTCGACGAGGACGTCGTCCAGATGACCTCCGCCGCGGGCGCCACCCGCTACGCCGAGGTCACGGTCGCCGAACGGCAGTCCTGGACCATGGCCGGCATCTGCCAGGCCGGCGACGTCCTCGGCCTCATCGAGGGCGACGTCGCGGTGATCGGCTCGGACGTCACCGCCACCGCGGAGGCCGTCCTGGACCGCATGCTTCAGGCCGGCGGGGAACTGGTCACCATCGTCCTCGGCGACGACGCGCCCCCCGAGGCCGCCGACCGGCTGGAGGCACGCGTGCGCGAGTCGTACCTCGCCGTCGACACGGTCGTCTACCGAGGAGGGCGGCAGGGAGCACTGCTCCTGGTCGGCGTGGAGTGACCGGGAGTGACGTCGAGTGCCCCGGACGTCAGTCCTCCTCCTGCCGGGTCGCGAGGTCCAGCATCTGGGCCGCCTCCGCCCGCCGCTCCCGTACCGTCCGGTCCGCCTCGTCGGCCCCCGCGTACGCCTCCAGCACCGTACGCGCGCGTAGGGCCGCCGCGGTCGGCCGGCCCAGGTCGGCCTCCAGCCAGCCCGCGGCCAGCTCGGCTCCGGTGCGTTCGTGCAGGGCCTCGCCGGCCTGCACCGCGAACACCTCGATCGCCAGGGTGATCTGGGACAGCGCGTCCTCGAACGCGGCCCGGATCGCGTCGTCGTCGGCCTCCTCGGCCACCGAGCGGGCCAGCAGATCGCCGAACTGCCGGTGCGTGTGCGCGAGTTCGAACGTCAGCCGGTGCCGGGCCGGCCCGTCGCCGGCCGCCTCCCGTGCCGCCGCGCACTCCCGGACCGCCTCGGTCATCAGCTCCCGCGCCCCGTCGGCCCCGGCCGCGTCGCCCAGCGCCAGCCACGCCCGGGCGCGCAGCGAGCGCACCAGGCCGTGGACGTCGCCGAGCGAGCGCCACAGGCCGCCCGCCCGCGCATAGGCCCGTTCCGCCTCGGCGGGCAGCCCGGCCTGCCCCAGGGACTCGGCGGCGAGATGGGCGAGCGTGGCGTGATCGTGCTGCTCGGGCCAGTGCCGGGCGATCTCGGCGGCCTGCAGCCGGCGTTCGGCGGCGGCCCGGTGCTCGCCCAGCTCGCTCAGGCAGTCCCCGAGCCACCACTGCGTCTGCACGATCGCGCCCTCGCCGTGCGTCTCGGCCCTCAGGTCGGGCAGCGCCGACTCCAGCACCTCGGCGGCCTCCGCGAACCGCCCCTGCCGCAGCAGGAAGCCGCCCAGCTGGTGCCGGGCCCAGGAGCCCAGCGTGCCGCTCTGCGCGGCCTCGTCGGCCCAGTGCGCCGCCTCCAGCGCATGCTCCGCCGCCTCCCGCAGCTCGCCCCGGCCGCCGACGACCTCGGCGAGCTGGAGGTGCAGCTGGGCCCGGCCGACGGCCTCCACGTACGGCCCGCCGTGCTCCAGGGCCGCCCGCAGCGCACGCTCCGCCTCCGCCATGTCGTCGCGCCGGTGGGCGAGGGCGGCCAGCCGTGCCTCGTACTCCACCGCGAACCACGGCAGTCCCGCGTCCACGTACCGGTCCACGGCCTGCCGGAACAGGCCGGCCGCCGCGTCGACGTCCCCGGAGTGCTCGGCGAGCTGCGCGAGCATCGCCCGCCCCTCGGCGAGGCGGGAGATCAGCCGTACGTCGCCCTCCGTGCGGCCGTCGACCAGGGCCAGCAGCTCCCGTACGGCCCGCTCGGCCGCCGGGGCGGCGTCCGGCGCCCCGTCATGGTCCTCGTACAGCCGCCGCATCAGGATCCGCGCCCGGCTCATCAGCACCGCCGCCGTCTGGCGCAGGCCGGTGGCGTCCTCGGCGTACAGCGCGAGCACGTCGTCGTAGGGACCGGCGACCGTCGCGAGCCCTTCGGCGATGCGGCCCGACAGGGCGCGTACGTACGCCGCACGCGCGCGTGCCGCCAGTGCCTCCCCGGCGTCGCCCGCCTCCGCGTACAGCTCGGCGGCCCGTTCGAACAGCTCGACGCCGTCGGGACCGCGGTCCATCGCCGCGTGGTCGGCGATCTCCGCGCGGGTGCGCGCGTCCAGCTCGGCGCCCTCGGCGGCTCGGGCGAACGCCGCCCACGCCTCGACGGCGTGCGGCCGCAGCGTGTCCGTCAGCCGCCGTGCCTCGGCGAGCAGGGCGGGCAGGTCGGGCTCGGCCGCCGGGGCTGCCGGGGCGGCGGCGGGCGCGGGCGGTGCGGGGCTGCGCACGACGGCCGTGCGCACCCCCAGCGGCAGCCGTTCCACGAGCGGGCGCTGCGCCATCCGCGTGCGCGTGCGCTCGCCGACGTACGAAGTGCCGTTGCGCCGGTCGAACCGCGCGGCCAGCTCCAGGGCCTTCGCGCGCGCGTGGGCGGCGAGTTCCCCCGCGCTCCACGCCCGTCCTTCCGGGCCGGGCACCCGCTGCCCGCCGAGCCCCAGCTCGGTCATGCGGTCCATCAGCAGGGTCACCACGGCGAGGAAGTCCAGCCGGCTGCGTGGCTGCCCGGTGTCCGTGAAGTACGCAGGACGCTCGGCGAGCAGTTCCAGGCCGCGCGCCTCGTTGCCGGTCAGCGCGCAGAACTCCACATGGTCCGCGTACGCGCCGCGCATGCTCTCCATGGGCCGCACCAGCCGGAAGCCGCGCAGGTGGTGGGCGCGGGCCTGCTCCGCGCGGCCGAGGCGCAGCAGCGGCGCCAGAGAGGACGCGAGGACGGTGTGCGGCTCGTGGGCGCAGGTGTACTCGCCCGCCAGGACCGGCCGCCACAGCTCGATCGCCTCGGCGTCCCGGCCGCGCCGCACCTGCCAGCCGCCCTGCCCGTGCAGTTCGCACGCGTGGCAGTCGGCCATGTCGTCCCGGTCGGCGGCCAGCCATGCCGCGTACGCCCGCTCGGCGCGGTCCAGCTCGCCGATGTGCGCGGCGACGCTGAACTCGGCCGCGTGCACGGCCCGTTCGGAGTACCCGGCCAGCCGGTAGCGGTGCGCCATCTCGGCCAGCCATCTCTCGACGGAGGCGAGCGGGATGTGCGGCTGGTCCAGCATGCCGGCCGACATCCACTTGAAGACCCAGTGCAGGGAGTGGGTCTCGTACGCGTCGAAGTCCTCCGGGCGCTCGTCCCACATGCGCAGCAGCCGCGCGAACGGGACGAACATCTTGTCCTTCTCGGAGCTGTAGTTGTAGACCTTCAGCTGGTGTCCGAGCGCTTCGATGACGGCGAGCGGGATGTCCAGCCGCTCCGCGTCGGCGAGCAGTTGTTCCGCGCGCGCGTTGCGCGCCGGGCCCTCCGGCCGCTCGCTGTTCTCGGCCATCGCCCGGCGCAGCGCGTCGAAGTCCGTGATGCCGCTCATCGGCGACCGTCCTCCCCGTGTGTGGCCCACTCCAGCAGGCCGATGAACGCGCGGTTGAGCAGTGCCGAGTCGGCGGGCCGCAGCGGGCGCTGCGCCATCAGCAGGGCCTGCCCGTACAGGGACTCGGTGGCCGTGCCGATCAGCTCGGCGTCCCGCAGCGCGCCGATCCTGCGGATCAGCGGGCTGAGGTGGTTGAGCACGAGCCGCGCGCGCGGGGCGCTGCCGCGCAGCGAGCCGAGGATGGCCGCCCACAGGTCGTCGGCCTGCCCCTCGGCCTCGGCGCGGGCCTGCTCGTGCCGGGCCGCCCGGTCGTCCAGGTGCAGCGCGGGCACGGACAGCGGGTGGAAGGCGCGCAGGACCACGTCGCAGCCCAGCGGGTCGAGCTTCGCCCGGGCGGCGGCCAGGAACCCGGACAGGGCCAGTTCCTCGGCCGGGTCCACCGCGTCCAGGTGGGCGGTCACGGTGTCCGCGTCCAGTTCGGCGACCACCGTGCCCGGGCGCACCGACGGCAGGGCCGCGACCAGTTCGCTGTCGTACGTGTAGCCGCCGTTGACCACGCCGATGCCCTGCGCGGACGCGATCGGCGCGACCTGCCGGTACTCCTCGACCGTGCGTGTGAAGTGCACCACCGGGTGGCGCCGCGCGAACTCCTCGAGGGACAGCTGCCCGTCGGTCGTCTCGAAGGGCAGCCATGGCAGCATCGTGCGCAGCATCTGCGTGTCGTGCCGCGCCAGGGACTTCACGCCGAGGTGGTGCACCGACAGGAAGCCGGCGAGCCGCTCCGGGTCGTTCGCCGCCAGCGCGGTCAGCCAGGAGCGGATCCGCTCGCCGAGCGCGTCCCGCACGGCGGCCAGGGTCTCGTCCTCGTAGAGCGATTCCCGCGAGGCGGTGGGCCGCAGACTGTCCGTGTCCAGCACGCAGCGCACGAAGAACGCCCAGTCGGGCAGCAGCTGTTCGGCGTGCTCGGTGAGCAGCATCCCCTTCAGGTGCACCCGGTGCGTCGCCCGCTGTGCGGGGCTGACCGCCGCCGGCAGCACGTACGCCACCCCGCGGACGCCGGCCAGCGGCACGTCCAGGTCGATCGAGTCGAGCGGGGTGAAGCCGAACAGGTCGTGGCAGTGCCGGGCCAGCGCCACCCGGCGGGCCGCGGGGGTGGGGTGGGGGCGGTCCCAGGGCGCCGGCAGGTCGGTGACCGGCTCGTCGCCGACCCGCACGTCGTACGGCAGCAGGGAACCGAAGTCCCGTGCCAGCGCGCGGACCCGCTCGGGCGCGAGCCAGGCGCCGGCCCCGGCCCGCGCCACCAGGTGGACGGTGGTGCCCGCCTCGGGCCGCTCGGCGTCCGGCAGGGTCCGCACCGTGTACGAACCGTCGTCGCGCGCGGTCCACTCCACGGGCGGGGCGCCGGGCGTGCGGGCGCTGCGGCTGACCACCCGGATGCGTTCGGCGACCAGGAAGCAGGCGAGCAGCCCGATGCCGAACTGGCCGAGGAAGTCCGAGCGGGCCTCCTGAAGGCCGTCCGCCCGCTTGGAGCTGCGGCCGATCGTCGCCAGCAGGGCGTGCACGTCCGGCTCGGTGAGCCCGACGCCGGTGTCCTCCACCCGCAGCGTGCGGCCGTCGGCGTGCAGCCGCACCCGGGCCGGGGCGCCGGGCTGTTCGGCCCGCCGGGCGGTGATGGCGTCCACCGCGTTCTGCAGCAGCTCGCGCAGATAGACCTTCGGGCTGGAGTACAGGTGATGGGAGAGCAGGTCCACCAGTCCACGCAGGTCGACCTGGAACGTATGAGGTGATGGGGGTAACTGGGACTGCTGTGAGGTCTGGGAGTCCATCGTCGCAGCGCCGGTGGGGGGACTTCGCGACGGCGCGGGGTCGGGCGGTCCGGTGAGGCGGTGACCGCGGGCATGGTCCTGAGCGCGTCATCCTAGAGCCCGAACAGCCCGTCTGACCAGGGGTTTCCCTCGACGTATACGGCATTGTCGGTGGTGTGGTGTGCAATGGATCTCGTGCCCGCACTGGAAGAACCACTGAACCAACCGCTGAGGTCAGTGCTCGGCCCCGCCACCGCGAAGGTGATGGCCGAGCACCTCGGCCTGCGCACCGTCGGCGACCTGCTGCACCACTACCCCCGCAGATACGAGGAGCGCGGGCAGCTCACCCACCTCGCCGACCTCCCGATGGACGAGCACGTCACGGTGGTCGCCCAGGTCGCCGACGCCCGGCTGCACACCTTCGCCTCCGCCAGGGCCCCCCGCGGCAAGGGCCAGCGGCTGGAGGTGACGATCACGGACGGCAGCGGGCGGCTCCAACTGGTCTTCTTCGGCAACGGCGTGCACAAGCCGCACAAGGAACTCCTGCCGGGCACCCGCGCGATGTTCTCGGGCAAGGTCTCCGTCTTCAACCGGCGGCTCCAACTCGCCCATCCGGCGTACGAACTGCTGCGCGGCGCCGACGACGAGGCCGCGGAGACCGCGGAGAGCTGGGCCGGCGCCCTGATCCCGATCTACCCGGCCACCGCCAAGCTGGAGTCCTGGAAGATCGGCAAGGCGATGCAGACGGTGCTGCCCGGCGCCCGCGACGCCGCGGACCCGCTGCCCGAGTCCCTGCGCGAGGGCCGCGGCCTGGTCTGCCTGCCCGAGGCCCTGCTCAAGATCCACCGCCCGCACACCAAGGCGGACATCGCCGACGCCCGCGCCCGCCTCAAGTGGGACGAGGCGTTCGTCCTCCAGGTGGCCCTCGCCCGCCGCCGGCACGCCGACGCCCAGCTTCCCGCCGTGCCGCGCAGACCCGCCCCCGACGGCCTGCTGGCCGCCTTCGACGACCGGCTGCCCTTCACGCTCACCGACGGCCAGCGCAAGGTCTCCCAGGAGATCTTCGACGACCTGGCCACCGACCACCCGATGCACCGGCTGCTCCAGGGCGAGGTGGGCAGCGGGAAGACCATGGTCGCGCTGCGCGCCATGCTCGCCGTGGTGGACGCGGGCGGCCAGGCCGCCATGCTCGCGCCGACCGAGGTGCTGGCCCAGCAGCACCACCGCTCGATCGTGGAGATGATGGGCGAGCTGGCCGAGGGCGGGATGCTGGGCGGCGCCGAACAGGCCACCAAGGTGGTGCTGCTCACCGGTTCCATGGGCGCCGCGGCCCGCAGGCAGGCACTGCTCGACCTGGTCACCGGGGAGGCCGGGATCGTGATCGGCACGCATGCGCTGATCGAGGACAAGGTGCAGTTCCACGACCTCGGCCTGGTCGTCGTGGACGAGCAGCACCGCTTCGGCGTGGAGCAGCGCGACGCCCTGCGCGGCAAGGGGAGGCAGCCCCCGCATCTGCTGGTCATGACGGCGACGCCGATCCCGCGGACCGTCGCCATGACCGTCTTCGGCGACCTGGAGACCTCCGTCCTCGACCAACTGCCCGCCGGGCGTTCGCCGATCGCGAGCCATGTCGTGCCGGCCGCCGACAAGCCCCACTTCCTCGCGCGTGCCTGGGAGCGGGTGCGCGAGGAGGTCGCGGGCGGGCACCAGGCGTACGTCGTCTGCCCGCGCATCGGCGACGACGGCGAGGAGGGCGACGATCCGAAGAAGAGCGGCGCCGGGAAGTCACCGGAGGACGAGGCCGAGAAGCGGCCCCCGCTGGCCGTCGTGGACGTGGCGGCCCAGCTCTCGGCCGGCCCCCTGCGCGACCTGACGGTCGAGGTCCTGCACGGCCGGATGCAGCCCGACGACAAGGACGCGGTCATGCGGCGCTTCACGGCCGGCGAGACCGACGTCCTGGTGGCCACGACCGTCATCGAGGTCGGCGTCAACGTGCCGAACGCCACCGCCATGGTGATCATGGACGCGGACCGCTTCGGCGTCTCCCAACTGCACCAGCTGCGCGGCCGTGTCGGCCGTGGCTCGGCACCCGGGCTGTGCCTGCTGGTCACCGAGATGCCCGAGGCGAGCGCGGCCCGCCAGCGGCTGAACGCGGTCGCCGCCACCCTCGACGGCTTCGAACTGTCCCGCATCGACCTGGAACAGCGCCGGGAGGGCGACGTCCTCGGCCAGGCCCAGTCCGGCGCCCGCTCCAGCCTGCGGGTCCTCGCCGTCATCGAGGACGAGGAGATCATCGCCGAGGCCCGCGAGGAGGCGGCCGCGGTGGTCGCCGCCGACCCCGAACTGGAGCGGCTGCCCGGGCTGCGGACGGCCCTTGACGCCCTGCTGGACGAGGAGCGGGAGCAGTATCTCGACAAGGGCTGAGACACTGGGAGCGCCACCACCCGAGCGCACCCCGTGCCCCAGCACCCCGACAAGGACCCGAGATGACCCGCGTGATCGCCGGCCGGGCCGGCGGACGCCGTCTGGCCGTTCCGCCGGGCAACGGAACCCGCCCCACCTCCGACCGGGCGCGTGAAGGGCTCTTCTCCACCTGGCAGTCCCTGCTGGGCGGCCCCCTGGACGGCGAGCGGGTCCTCGACCTCTACGCGGGCTCGGGCGCCGTCGGCCTGGAGGCGCTGTCCCGCGGGGCCGGCCACACGCTGCTCGTGGAGGCCGATGCCCGGGCCGCCCGCACGGTCCGTGAGAACGTGCGCGCCCTGGGCCTGCCGGGCGCCGAGGTCAGGGCGGGCCGCGCGGAGCAGGTCGTGCGCGCGCCGGCGCCGGCCGAGCCGTACGACATCGTCTTCCTCGATCCCCCGTACGCCGTATCCGACGACGATCTTCGGGAGATCCTGCTCACACTCCGCACGGAGGGCTGGCTCGCCAGGCAAGCCCTCGTCACCGTGGAGCGCAGCACCAGAGGCGGGGATTTCCACTGGCCGGACGGCTTCGAAGCGCTCCGGGCCCGTCGCTACGGCGAGGGAACGTTTTGGTACGGTCGCGCCGCCTCTACGTGCGAAGACGCACGATGACCGGATCGGAGAGCGAGGGATCACAAGTGCGCCGCGCCGTCTGTCCCGGGTCGTTCGACCCCATCACCAACGGACATCTCGACATCATCTCCCGCGCCTCCCGTCTGTACGACGAGGTCTATGTCGCGGTCATGATCAACAAGTCCAAGAAGGGCCTGTTCGAGATCGACGAGCGGATCGACCTGATCCGCCAGGTCACCGCCGAGTACGGCAACGTCCGGGTCGAGTCCTTCCACGGCCTGCTGGTCGACTTCTGCAAGGAGCGCGACATCCCCGCCATCGTCAAGGGCCTGCGCGCCGTCAGCGACTTCGACTACGAGCTGCAGATGGCGCAGATGAACAACGGCCTGTCCGGCGTCGAAACCCTCTTCGTGCCCACCAACCCCACCTACAGCTTCCTCTCCTCCTCCCTCGTCAAGGAGGTCGCGACATGGGGCGGCGACGTCTCGCACCTGGTGCCCCCGGTGGTCCTCGACGCCCTCAACAAGCGCCTCCGCAAGGACTGATGGGGCTACAGTCGTCCCGTCCGTCTCCAACACAGCTGTAGAGAGTGGCGAGCACAGGTGGACGTGCAGAAGAAGCTCGACGAGATCGTGGCCGCGGTCTCCAGCGCCCGGGCCATGCCCATGTCGGCGTCGTGCGTGGTCAACCGCGCCGACCTGCTCGCGATGCTCGAAGAGGTGCGCCAGGCCCTGCCCGGCTCCCTCGCCCAGGCCCAGGAGCTGATCGGCGGCCGTGAGCAGATGGTCGAGCAGGCCCGCCAGGAGGCCGAGCAGATCATCCAGAGCGCGCACGCCGAGCGCGGCTCGCTGGTCGCCGGCACCGAGATCGCCCGCCGCTCCCAGTCCGAGGCGGACCGGATCCTCGCCGAGGCCCGCAAGGAGGCCGAGGAGATCCGGGCCGAGGCCGACGACTACGTGGACTCCAAGCTCGCCAACTTCGAGGTCGTCCTCACCAAGACCCTCGGCTCCGTCGGCCGTGGCCGCGAGAAGCTGCTGGGCACCGGCCCCGGCCTGGACGAGGCCGGCTACGAGGACGAGGACGCCCCCGAGCGCAGCCACGACCCGGAGACCCTGCGGCGCACCGCCGACGAGTACGTGGACGTCAAGCTGGGCGCCTTCGAAGCGGTGCTGGCCAAGACCCTGGAGGCCGTCGGCCGCGGCCGCCAGAAGCTGCACGGCCGCATCGCCACCGACGACCTCGGCGCCCTCGCCGACGACACGACGACCTACCAGCACTCCAGCGACGCCGACTACCTCGCCGACCTCGCCGCCCTGGCCGACGCCCCGGCCGGGATGCCGGCACAGCAGCAGCCCGCGCCGCCCCGGCCCGCCCAGCAGCCCGCCGCGGGATACGAGCCCCAGCCCGCCTACGGCTACCAGCAGCAGCCCGACCCGTACGCCGGCTTCCCGCACCAGCAGGGCCAGCAGGGCTACGCGCAGCAGGACCCGTACGGCTACCAGCAGAGCGACCAGTACGCCGCCCCCGGCTACGCCCCGGCCGCGGACGCCGCCTTCCAGGGCTACGACGCCCAGCAGGCCGGCTACGACCCGGCACAGGACGCCCAGGGCCGGCCGCCGGCCCAGCAGGGCTACGCCCTCGACGAGACCAGCCTCTTCGACACCAGCATGATCAGCGCCGAGCAGTTGCGCGCCTACGAGCAGGGCCGGGGCCTGTAGCCGGCCACGGATTGGGCCGTGAGCGAAAGGTCCAGTATCCTGGCTCTTCGGTCGCACCCACATCCGCGATCAGCGCTGCCCCGGAACACCGCCGGGCGGCGTCCCTCTGAGTTCAGAAGACCGAAAGCAGGAATGGCCGCCAACACCCGCCTCGACCACCGCAACCCGTTCGTGTTCGACACACACGAGCTGGGGCGGCGTCCGGGCGCGCTCCAGCGGCTGACCCGCATGGTCGACGCCCCCCGGGACTTCGGTCTGCAGGGGGTCGTCGGGGTACCGGAAGGCGCCCCGGTGGAACTCGAACTCCGACTTGAGTCGGTCATGGAAGGGGTGCTCGTCACGGGTACCGCCCGTGCCAACGCCCAGGGGGAGTGCGTAAGGTGTCTGGAGCCGGTCGAGCTGCGGCTCGAAGCGGACTTCCAGGAGATGTTCTCGTACCCTGACGCCGACGACCGGGGCCGCGTGATCGCGGAACCGGGCGACGACGCCGAGGACGACGAGAGCAGGCTCTTCGTCGAGGACGGACTCATCGACCTCGAACCCGTGCTGCGCGATGCGGTGGTGCTCGCACTGCCGATGCAGCCGGTGTGCCGGGACGACTGTCCGGGTCTGTGCTCCGAGTGTGGAGCGCGGCTCGCGGACGAACCGGACCACCACCATGCCGCCGTCGACATCCGGTGGGCGGCTTTGCAGGGACTCGCCGACACCATGACGGACGGCGAGAAGGACGAGATGGGCGGCGACGTGCTTCGATCAGCACGCGCCGACGAGAAGCAGGAGAAGTAGCCGTGGCTGTTCCGAAGCGGAAGATGTCGCGCAGCAACACGCGCCACCGCCGGTCGCAGTGGAAGGCTGCGGTCCCCACCCTGGTTGCGTGCGAGCGCTGCCACGAGCCCAAGCAGCAGCACATCGCGTGCCCGTCGTGCGGCACCTACAACAAGCGCCAGGTTCTAGAGGTCTGAGCGGCTGGTGAGAGGCACTGTGTCCACGCCGAAGAAAAACTCTTCCCGCGCGAGCGGAAGCGGACCAGCGGACAACACGGCCTCGTCCCACACGCTTCTGGAAGGGCGGCTCGGCTACAAGGTCGAGTCCGCCCTTCTGGTGCGAGCACTGACCCACCGTTCCTACGCGTACGAGAACGGCGGTCTGCCGACGAACGAGCGGCTGGAGTTCCTGGGGGACTCCGTCCTCGGCCTCGTCGTCACGGACACGCTGTACCGCATCCACCCCGACCTGCCCGAGGGCCAGCTGGCCAAGCTGCGGGCCGCGGTGGTGAACTCGCGTGCGCTCGCGGAGGTGGGCCGCGGTCTCGAACTGGGCTCCTTCATCCGGCTCGGCCGCGGTGAAGAGGGCACGGGCGGCCGGGACAAGGCATCCATCCTCGCCGACACCCTCGAAGCGGTGATCGGCGCGGTCTATCTCGACCAGGGCCTCGACGCGGCGTCCGAGCTGGTGCACCGGCTCTTCGACCCGCTGATCGAGAAGTCCTCGAACCTCGGAGCCGGCCTGGACTGGAAGACCAGCCTCCAGGAACTGACCGCGATGGAAGGGCTCGGCGTGCCCGAGTACCTGGTCACGGAGACCGGACCCGATCACGAGAAGACCTTCACTGCTGCCGCCCGCGTCGGAGGCGTCTCGTACGGCACCGGCACCGGCCGCAGCAAGAAGGAGGCGGAACAGCAGGCCGCCGAGTCCGCCTGGCGGTCCATCCGGGCCGCGGCGGACGAGCGCGCCAAGACGGGGCAGGGCGCCGCGGAGGCCGGCGACGACCCCGACGCGACGGCCGCGCCCGCCTGACCACCAGCACATCCGAACCGCCCGCCCCCCGACGGGGGGCGGGCGCTCGGCTTCCCACACGGTCCGTCACGGGGGTCCCATGCCCGAGTTGCCCGAGGTCGAGGTCGTACGCCGCGGTCTGGAGCGGTGGGTCGCGCACCGCACCGTCGCCGAGACCGAGGTGCTGCACCCGCGTGCCGTACGCCGTCACATGGCCGGCGCCGACGACTTCGCCCACCGCCTCAAGGGCCACCGCCTGGGCGTTCCCCGTCGCCGGGGCAAGTACTTGTGGCTGCCGCTGGAGGACACGGACCAGTCGGTCCTGGCCCATCTCGGGATGAGCGGTCAGCTGCTGGTCCGGCCACACGCGGCGCCGGACGAGAAGCACCTGAGGATCCGCGTGCGGTTCGCCGACGACCTGGGCACGGAGCTGCGCTTCGTCGACCAACGCACCTTCGGCGGGCTGTCGTTGCACCCCACCACCCCCGAGGGGCTGCCCGACGTCATCGCGCACATCGCCCGCGACCCGCTCGATCCGCTCTTCGACGACGACGCCTTCCACCGGGCGCTGCGCCGGAAGCGGACCACCATCAAACGGGCCCTGCTGGACCAGTCGTTGATCAGCGGCGTCGGCAACATCTACGCGGACGAGGCCCTTTGGCGGGCCCGGATCCACTACGAGCGTCCGACGGAGCACTTCACCCGGCCGCGCACGGCCGAGTTGCTGGGCCATGTGCGCGACGTGCTGAACGCGGCCCTCGCCGTCGGCGGCACCAGCTTCGACAGCCTCTACGTCAACGTGAACGGCGAATCGGGCTACTTCGACCGGTCCCTGGACGCGTACGGGCGCGAGGGGCTGCCCTGCCGGCGCTGCGGCACACCGATACGCCGCCGCCCCTGGATGAACAGGTCCAGCTATTTCTGCCCGACGTGCCAGCGCCCGCCGCGCGTCAGGGGGTAGCGGTACGGGCGTCGTACGCCGCGCGGGCGGTCAGGATGTCGTCCATGGAGCCCTCCACACACTGGATGAGGGCCAGCAGCCGCTCGGCGACCTCGCGGCCCAGGGCCGTCAGCTCGTAGTCCACCCGGGGCGGGTTCGTCGGCTGGGCCTCGCGGTGCACCAGGCCGTCGCGCTCCAGCGCGTGCAGCGTCTGGGACAGCATCTTCTCGCTCACGCCGTCGACACGGCGGCGCAATTCGTTGAAGCGGTACGAGCCCTCGTGCAGGGCGCCCAGGGTGAGCGCGCCCCAGCGCCCCGTGACATGCTCCAGCGTGCCGCGCGACGGGCAGGCCCGGGCGAACACGTCGTAGGGGAGGCGCTGCTCCGTGGGGCGCTCCTGGGTCGCGGTCATGCCGCAAGCGTACGTGAGCACAGCGCTAACCGGTAGGTTGCACTAACCAAAAGACAGCGCTGCGGCCCGGGCCGGGTCAGTAGCCGAAGTCCTGGGTCCACCAGGGGCCGCCGGAGGCGAAGTGCACGCCGACGCCCAGGGTCTTGAAGTCGCAGTTCAGTATGTTGGCCCGGTGCCCGGGGCTGTCCATCCAGGCGGCCATCACGGCGGCCGCGTCGGCCTGCCCCCGGGCTATGTTCTCGCCGCCGAGGCCGGTGACGCCGGCCGCGGTCGCCCGGTCCCACGGGGTCGCCCCGTCGGGGTCGGTGTGGTCGAAGAAGTCACGCGCGGCCATGTCCTCGCTGAACGCCTCGGCCAGCCGGGCCAGCGCGCCGTTCGCCACCAGGGCGTCGCAGCCCACCTTCGCCCGCTCCTCGTTGACCAGCCGCAGCACCTCCGCCTCGGCGGCGGCCCGCGCGGAGACCGTCGCCGGCGCGGACGCCTGCTTCGTCGGTTTCGCCGGCTCCGCGGCGGCCGGCGCCGACGGTCGCTCGGTCCGCGGCTTCGTGGGCGTGGCCGTGGCCGACGGCTTCGTCGTCGCCGTCCGGGACGGGGCGGGCGCCGACGAGGCCGGGGCGGACGGCGCGGGAGAGGCCGCCCCGGGGGTTTCGGGGCTGGTGCCCCGGCCGGTGTCGCGGCCGGGTGCGGCGCTACCGGAGGTGCCGCCCTGCTCGGTGGCCGTGTTGCCGGGCGCCCCGTCGGCCTGCACGTTGTCGCTGCCGCCGGTGCCGCCGATCTTGTAGTCCTCCAGTCCGGGCACCACGCCCGTGGCCACCGCGACCGTGCCGAGGGCGACGGCCGCGGAGACACCGAGCAGACCCGTGCGTACCGGAGTCGCGGCCTTCTTCCTGCGCCGGTGCCCGGGCTCACGGGCCGTGTCGTCGTCCGCGTCGGCGAGCTCCGCCGCGAAGAAGCCGCCGCCGTCCGCCCCGGGGCCGTGACCGCCGGCTGCCCCGGGGCCGTGACCGCCGGCTGCACCGGGTCCGTCATCGCCGTATGCCCCGGGACCGTGACCCCTGTCCGGCCCGGGGACATAGCCGTCGTCCGTCGCGTACAGGTACGCCGTGCTCCTCGCGTCGGCCTCGGTGTACGCACCCGGGTTCAGATAGGGGGCGATGCCCAGCGGGGCGCGGCCGTCCACGTGCGCGTACCGCGAGTCGGGGTTCCGCGGAGCGGAGCCGCGCGGCGGGGTGACACCCGTGGCGCGACCCGTGGCGCGGCCGGCGGCGGAGCGTCGGTGGCGTCCCATGTCCTGGCCTTCCTCGGTCTCGCGGTCGACCCCCCCATGCGATCCCGTGGGCCAACCCAACTCACTCGATCGAGTGAGTTTCATATGAGATTCATTGGGTCGGGACGGTACCGCATGGCGCCTGGGGCGGAAGTGCCCCTGGAGACATTGGCCGGTTAGGTTGCAGCCATGAGCGAGGAAGTACGGCTGGTCGCCTGGGTGCGCGGACACGTCCAGGGCGTGGGTTTCCGCTGGTTCACGCGCGCCAAGGCCCTGGAGATCGGCGACCTGAGTGGTTTTGCTCTCAATCTGGGGGACGGACGGGTCCAGGTGGTCGCCGAGGGCCCCCGAGAGGGCTGCGAAGGGCTCCTCGACTGGTTGCAGCGCGGCGACACGCCCGGGCGGGTGGACGGCGTCACCGAGATATGGGACACACCCCGCGGGGGCTATGAGGGATTCGCCGTACGCTGACGCCCCACGGAGCGGCGCCGCGGGCCGCAGCGGACGGGCCTGCCACCGGCACCCGCCCGAAGCGGAAATGACCTGGTGGTTGCCAAGAACGCCCGGTCGTGGCAGGCTCCCCGGCACAACTGATCGCCACGCCCTGAGGACCCCGCAGGAGCCGCAGCGCAGCCCCTTTGCGGGCCGCGCGCCCCCGGGACGAGCGCCGATACGGGGCGTGATCGTGTTGACCGTCAAACTTTTTGGTGAGACGCTGAAAGCCCCGCGCACCTTAGCTGTTTGGCATGGAGCATCGGCAGAGCAACACTCGACAGTGTCAAGCACCGCGGGTGCGAATCCCTCACGACCCACACCGCTTCGGTCGGTCACTCAGTGTGGAGGACCATCCATCATGGCAAAGGCGCTTCTCGGTTACGTCGGCGGCTCCGACCCTCGACTCCTCGCCGAGATGCGACGGCTCCAGCAGCGCGTCCAGGACCTGGAATCCGAGCTCGTACGGATCCAGGCCGAGAACGAGGCGCTGACGGCTGCCGCTTCTCACGACAGGATCATGGAGAGCATCGACGCACACCAGGCGGAGCCTGCGCTCACCTGATCACTGCATCGCTCCACGACGGCATACGCAGTGGTTGGGCCGCCCGTATCAACCGCTAAGTTGTCAGAGTTGCAAGGGACGCCTCGGCGTCCCTTCTTTCTTGCCCGGCCCCGCCGCCCGGGTCTTTCCCTGCCCCGCGCATCCTTTCACCGTCTTTAACGTGTGGTGTGCCCTGCATGTTCATGCGTGAAACCGCGAGGTTGCGAGGGTTCATGGAGTGAGATGACGGCGGCGGGTAAAGTCCACCGGCGTGCACCTCAAGGCCCTGACCCTGCGCGGGTTCAAGTCGTTCGCCTCGGCGACCACGCTCCGGTTCGAACCGGGGATCACGTGCGTCGTGGGACCGAACGGCTCGGGCAAGTCCAACGTCGTCGACGCGCTCAGCTGGGTCATGGGCGAGCAGGGTGCCAAGTCGCTGCGCGGCGGCAAGATGGAGGACGTCATCTTCGCCGGCACCACCGGCCGCCCGCCGCTCGGCCGGGCCGAGGTGTCCCTGACCATCGACAACTCCGACGGCGCGCTGCCCATCGAGTACTCCGAGGTCACCATCACGCGGATCATGTTCCGCAACGGCGGCAGCGAGTACCAGATCAACGGCGACACCTGCCGCCTCCTCGACATCCAGGAACTGCTGTCGGACTCCGGCATCGGCCGCGAGATGCACGTCATCGTCGGCCAGGGCCAGCTCGACTCCGTCCTGCACGCCGATCCCACGGGCCGCCGCGCCTTCATCGAGGAGGCCGCCGGCGTCCTCAAGCACCGCAAGCGCAAGGAGAAGGCGCTCAGGAAACTGGACGCGATGCAGGCCAACCTCGCGCGCGTGCAGGACCTCACCGACGAACTGCGCCGCCAGCTCAAGCCGCTCGGCCGGCAGGCGGCGGTCGCGCGCCGGGCGGCCGTGATCCAGGCCGACCTGCGGGACGCGCGGCTGCGGCTGCTCGCCGACGACCTGGTACGGCTGCGGGAGGCGCTGAAGGCCGAGATCGCCGACGAGGCCGCGCTCAAGGAGCGCAAGGAGACCGCCGAACAGGAACTGCGGAAGGCGCTCCAGCGCGAGGCGCTGCTTGAGGACGAGGTGCGCCGGCTCACGCCCCGGCTGCAGCGCGCCCAGCAGACCTGGTACGAGCTGTCCCAGCTGGCCGAGCGGGTACGCGGGACGATCTCGCTGGCCAACGCCCGGGTCAAGAGCGCCACGGCCGCACCGCCCGAGGAGCGGCGCGGCCGGGACCCGGAGGACATGGAACGGGAGGCCGCCCGCATCCGTGAGCAGGAGGCCGAGCTGGAGGCGGCCCTGGAGGCGGCCCAGCGCGCCCTCGACGACACCGTCACCCACCGCGCCGAACTGGAACGCGAACTCGCCGTCGAAGAACGCCGGCTGAAGGACATGGCACGCGCCATCGCCGACCGCCGCGAGGGCCTGGCCCGGCTGAACGGGCAGGTCAACGCGGCCCGCTCGCGCGCCGCCGCGGCCCAGTCCGAGATCGACCGGCTGGCCGCGGCACGAGACGAGGCCCAGGAGCGGGCCGTACGGGCACAGGAGGAGTACGAGGCGCTGAAGGCCGAGGTCGACGGCCTCGACGCCGGCGACGCCGAACTCGCCGAGCGGCACGACGCGGCGAAGGCGGCGCTGGCCGAGGCGGAGTCCGCACTGACGGCCGCGCGGGAGGCGGCCACCGCGGCGGAGCGCCGGCGCGCCGCGACCCAGGCCCGGCACGAGGCGCTGGCGCTCGGCCTGCGCCGCAAGGACGGCACCGGCGCGCTGCTCGGGGCGAGGGACCGGCTCACCGGCGTGCTCGGCCCGGCGGCGGAACTGCTCACCGTGGCGCCGGGCCACGAGACCGCGCTCGCGGCGGCCTTCGGCGCTGCAGCGGACGCCATCGCGGTGACCACGCCCGCCACGGCCGCCGACGCCATCCGGCTGCTGCGCAAGCAGGACGCGGGCCGCGCGGCGCTGCTGCTCGGCGGTGCCCCCGACGACGTACCGCGGCAGCCACGCCCGGACGGACCCCCGTACGCCGCCGATCTCGTCCAGGGCCCCGCCGAGCTGATGCCCGCCGTGCGGCGGCTGCTGCGCGGCGTCGTCGTGGTCGGCACCCTGGAAGACGCCGAGGACCTGGTCCAGGCGCAGCCCGAGCTGACCGCCGTCACCGCCGAGGGCGATCTGCTCGGCGCCCATGTGGCGCACGGCGGGTCGGCCGGGGCGCCGAGCCTGCTGGAGGTGCAGGCGTCCGTCGACGAGGCGGCCGCCGAACTCGACGAGCTGGGCGTGCGGTGCGCGGCGCTGACCGAGGCGCAGGGCGCGGCCCAGGAGCGGCGCCGGGAGTGCGCCGCGCTGGTGGAGGAGCTGGGGGAGCGGCGCCGGGCCGCCGACCGGGAGAAGTCGGCCGTCGCCCAGCAGCTCGGGCGGCTCGCCGGGCAGGCGCGGGGCGCGGCCGGCGAGGCGGAGCGGTCCACCGCGGCGGCGGCCCGGGCGCAGGAGGCACTGGACCGGGCCGTGCGGGAGGCCGAGGAGCTGGCCGAACGGCTCGCCGTCGCCGAGGAGATGCCGATCGAGGAGGAGCCCGACACCTTTGTGCGGGACCGGCTGGCCGCAGACGGTGCCAACGCCCGGCAGACCGAGATGGAGGCACGGCTCCAGGTCCGCACCCACGAGGAGCGGGTCAAGGGACTGGCCGGCCGGGCCGACGCGCTCGACCGGGGCGCCCGCGCCGAACGCGAGGCACGCGCGCGTGCCGAACAGCGGCGCGCCCGCCTGCGGTACGAGGCGTCGGTGGCGCAGGCCGTGGCCTTCGGCGCGCGGCAGTTGCTCGCGCACGTCGAGGTGTCGCTGGGCCGGGCCGACGCGGAGCGCACCGCCGCCGAGGCGGCCAAGGCGCGCCGGGAGCAGGAGCTGACCGCCGCCCGGAACGCCGGGCGTGACCTCAAGGCCGAACTCGACAAGCTGACCGACTCGGTGCACCGGGGGGAAGTGCTCGGCGCGGAGAAGCGGCTGCGGATGGAGCAGTTGGAGACCAAGGCGCTGGAGGAGCTGGGCGTGGAGCCGGCCGGGCTCGTCGGCGAGTACGGCCCGCACCAGCCCGTGCCGCCCTCACCGCCCGCCGAGGGCGAGGAGCTGCCCGACGACCCGGAGCACCCGCGCAATCGTCCGCGGCCGTTCGTGCGCGCCGAGCAGGAGAAGCGGCTGAAGGCCGCCGAGCGCGCCTACCAGCAGCTCGGCAAGGTGAACCCGCTCGCCCTGGAGGAGTTCGCGGCGCTGGAGGAACGGCACAAGTTCCTCAGTGAGCAGCTGGAGGACCTGAAGAAGACGCGCGCCGACCTGCTTCAAGTGGTGAAGGAGGTCGACGAGCGCGTCGAGCAGGTCTTCACGGAGGCGTACCGGGACACGGCCCGGGAGTTCGAGGGCGTCTTCAGCCGGCTCTTCCCGGGCGGCGACGGACGGCTTGTGCTGACCGACCCGGACAACATGCTCACCACGGGCGTGGACGTGGAGGCCCGGCCGCCGGGCAAGAAGGTCAAGCGGCTGTCCCTGCTGTCCGGCGGGGAGCGCTCGCTCACCGCCGTCGCGCTGCTCGTGTCCATCTTCAAGGCCCGGCCCAGCCCCTTCTACGTCATGGACGAGGTCGAGGCCGCCCTCGACGACACCAACCTCCAGCGGCTGATCCGCATCATGCAGGAGTTGCAGGAGGCATCCCAGCTGATCGTGATCACCCACCAGAAGCGCACGATGGAGGTCGCCGACGCGCTCTACGGTGTCTCCATGCAGGGCGACGGTGTGTCGAAGGTCATCTCGCAGCGGCTCCGCTGATTCCTCTCTTCAAGAAGTGGACTTGGATCGGGGGGACGCCTATCTCCAAGGTCACAATGATCGGCTATTGACTTCGAAACTTGAAGGCATAGTCTCTGCAACGTTGTTTTTGTCTTCAGGTGTGAGCGGTTTGATCTTGTGTGCCACTGGTACCTGAAGGGCTCACCCCACCCCGGCGGCGTTGCCGGCGGCCCGAGGAGTATCAACGTGACCAGCACAGCGCAGGCACCCCAGTCAGGGGCCGGAACGGCCCACCCCGACCACCTCGGGCACGTCGTCTTCATCGCGGCGGCGGCCGCGATGGGCGGCTTCCTCTTCGGATACGACAGCTCCGTGATCAACGGCGCCGTGGAGGCCATCCGCAGCCGCTACGACATCGGCTCCGCGGCCCTCGCCCAGGTCATCGCCATCGCCCTGATCGGCTGCGCCATCGGCGCCGCGACCGCCGGCCGGATAGCGGACCGCATCGGCCGCATCCGCTGCATGCAGATCGCCGCGCTCCTCTTCACGATCAGCGCCGTCGGCTCCGCGCTGCCCTTCGCGCTCTGGGACCTCGCCTTGTGGCGGATCGTCGGCGGCTTCGCCATCGGCATGGCCTCGGTCATCGGCCCCGCCTACATCGCCGAGGTCGCCCCGCCGGCCTACCGCGGCCGGCTCGGCTCCTTCCAGCAGGCCGCGATCGTGGTGGGCATCGCCGTCTCGCAGCTGGTCAACTGGGGCCTGCTGAACGCAGCCGGCGGCGACCAGCGCGGCAAGCTGATGGGTCTGGAAGCCTGGCAGGTCATGCTCGGCGTCATGGTCATCCCGGCCGTCCTGTACGGACTGCTCTCCTTCGCCATCCCCGAGTCGCCCCGCTTCCTGCTCTCCGTCGGCAGGCGCGAGCGGGCCCGCGAGATCCTTGCCGAGGTCGAGGGCAAGGGAGTCGATCTCGACGCCCGGGTCGCCGAGATCGAGCACGCCATGCGGAGCGAGCACCGGTCCAGCTTCAAGGACCTGCTCGGCGGCTCCTTCTTCTTCAAGCCGATCGTCTGGATCGGCATCGGCCTGTCGGTGTTCCAGCAGTTCGTGGGCATCAACGTCGCGTTCTACTACTCCTCGACGCTGTGGCAGTCGGTCGGCGTCGACCCGACGGACTCGTTCCTGTACTCCTTCACCACGTCGATCATCAACATCGTCGGCACCGTCATCGCGATGATCTTCGTGGACCGCATCGGCCGCAAGCCGCTCGCGCTCATCGGCTCGGTCGGCATGGTCGTCGGCCTCGCGCTGGAGGCATGGGCCTTCTCCCACCACCTGGTCGACGGGAAGCTGCCGGCCACGCAGGGCTGGGTCGCCCTGATCGCCGCCCACGTCTTCGTCCTCTTCTTCGCGCTCTCCTGGGGCGTGGTCGTCTGGGTCTTCCTCGGTGAGATGTTCCCGAACCGGATCCGTGCCGCCGCGCTCGGCGTGGCCGCCTCCGCGCAGTGGATCGCCAACTGGGCCATCACCGCGAGCTTCCCTTCGCTGGCCGACTGGAATCTGTCCGCGACCTACGTGATCTACACGGTGTTCGCCGCGCTCTCCATCCCGTTCGTCCTGAAGTTCGTCAAGGAGACGAAGGGCAAGGCGCTGGAGGAGATGGGCTAGCGGCTCCGCCGGTTGGGCGGAGGGCTCCGCCGGTCCAGCCGAGACGGGCCGGCGTCGGTGTGCGGTTTCCTTGTGGGTGGGCGCGGGCTGGGCGCCATGGGTCGTCGGTCTGCTGCGGGTTCGTTGTGGCTGGTCGCGCCCGCGCGGCGGAGCCGCATGTTGATACAGCCCCGCGCCCCTATGGGGCGCCCGTGGAGCGGCGTGTTGCCAATGGGTCAGTTCTTGAGGGACGGGAGTACCTGGGTGGTGAAGAGGCGGAGGCTGCGCCAGGACTCGTCCAGGGGCATTCCGCCCGCCAGGGGGTGCAGGACCAGGTTGTCCAGGTCCTGCGCCACGCATTCCTCGGGGGTGAGGATCCGGTACACGCCCTCCGCGCGCAGCTCGTCCACCGTCGTGGCCGCCGAGCGCACCGCCGAGCGGATGTCCCCGGACTGCCAGGACGCGTACGTGCGGGCCTCGTGCAGGAAGTACCGGCCGTACTCGGCCCACGCCCGGTCCGGGTCCTCGGCGATGTGCAGCAGCGGGGTCTCGGCGGCGGGCATCATCGTCCAGCCCTGCGTGCCGTACTC
Source organism: Streptomyces sp. NPDC102462 (assembly GCF_044765425.1). NCBI lineage: Bacteria > Bacillati > Actinomycetota > Actinomycetes > Kitasatosporales > Streptomycetaceae > Streptomyces > Streptomyces sp. NPDC102462. Next base: position 86,636 of record NZ_JBIWKB010000012.1, read on the forward strand.
GACCAGCCGTTCCTTGTAGTACGCCTCCAGCTCCGGCAGGTGCGCGCTGGGGAAGAACGGCAGGCCGAGCCGGGCCGCGCGGCGGGCCGCGGCCCGGGAGGAGCCGCCGACCAGGAGCAGCGGGTGCGGCTCGGTGCACGGACGCGGGGTGACCCGGACCGTCCGGCCCCGGTACTCGAACTCCTCGCCGGTCCACGCCTTCAGCAGGGTCTCCAGCAGTTCGTCCTGGAGCCGGCCGCGCCGCTTCCAGTCCACGCCGCTGCGGGCGTACTCCTCGGGCCGGTACCCGATCCCGGCGACGGTGACCAGCCGGCCGCCGCTCAGCAGGTCGAGCACGGCGATGTCCTCCGCCAGCCGCAGCGGGTCGTGCAGCGGGCCGATGACCGCGGACACCGTGACCGCGATCTGCCGTGTCGCCCCGAACACCGCGCCCGCGAACACGAACGGCGACGGCATCCAGTTGTCGGCGACGCCGTGGTGCTCCTCGGTCTGGATGGTGGTGATGCCCTGCTCGTCGGCGTAGCCGGCCATCTCCAGGGCGGCCCGGTAGCGGGCGGCGAGCGCGGCGGGGGTGGCGCCGGGTTCGACGAGGTTGAAACGGACGACCGTTGCGGGCATGGCAGGTCCCCCTGTCACCGGGTGGGTTGGTGCGGTCGCGGGGACGTTAGCTGACGATGCGTCAGACAGCCAGAGCTGTGGACTTCTCGGCCGAGCTCGCCCGGTTCGCGCCATGTCGAGCAGGGCCAGGTCGCGATCATCGCAGCGTGGCGCCGCTCGTCTCCTTCGGCCTGGCCGGGGTGCTCGGCACGGTCAGGCCCGCGCCCATGGTCGGCAGCGGGACCGAGGCGCCATCGTGGCCGCCGGTGGTGCCCATGGGACACCATGGTGCGTAAGTCGGCAAACTTCCCTAAGCGACCTTTGCCGCCTGGAGGAACGCACAAGCTGGGTCCGGCCGGGACCCATGGCTGATACTGGTCGGGTTATGGAAACCGTCATCCTTGCTGTAGTCATCGCCGTGGTCGTGCTCGGCGCGATCGGCGGGCTCGTCATCGGCAGCCGGCGCCGCAGGTCGCTGCCCCCGCCCCCGCCCGCCGCGCCCGACATCACCGCCCCACCGGCCGAACCGCACGTCGGCGACGAGGCCGAGACGCCGCACGACGAGTCGCGCCGCACGATCGAGGAGGTGGACCTCCCGGGCGGCTCGGCCCCGACCGCCGTCGCGGAACCGCCGGCCGTCGAAGAACTGCCGGCGCCCGAGATCGAGGTCCCGGAGCCCACCGCCGGCCGCCTGGTGCGGCTGCGCGCCCGCCTGTCCCGCTCGCAGAACGCCCTCGGCAAGGGGCTGCTCACGCTGCTGTCGCGCGAGCACCTGGACGAGGAGACGTGGGAGGAGATCGAGGACACCCTGCTGACCGCCGACGTCGGTGTGCAGCCCACCCAGGAACTGGTCGAGGGCCTGCGCGAGCGCGTGAAGGTGCTCGGCACCCGGACCCCCGAGGAACTGCGCGGGCTGCTGCGCGGGGAACTGCTCAAGCTGGTCGGCACCGATGTGGACCGTACGGTGAAGACCGAGCCGGAGGGCCGCAAGCCGGGGATCGTCATGGTTGTCGGCGTCAACGGCACCGGCAAGACCACCACCACCGGCAAGCTGGGCCGCGTCCTGGTCGCCGACGGGCGCACGGTCGTCCTCGGCGCCGCCGACACCTTCCGGGCCGCCGCCGCCGACCAGTTGCAGACCTGGGGCGAGCGGGTCGGCGCCTACACCGTGCGCGGGCCGGAGGGCGGGGACCCGGCCTCCGTCGCGTTCGACGCGGTGAAGGAGGGCAAGGAGATGGGCGTCGACGTGGTGCTCATCGACACCGCCGGGCGGCTTCACACCAAGACCGGGCTCATGGACGAGCTGGGGAAGGTCAAGCGCGTCGTCGAGAAGCACGCCCCGCTCGACGAGGTGCTGCTCGTCCTCGACGCCACCACAGGGCAGAACGGGCTGGTACAGGCCCGGGTCTTCGCCGAGGTCGTCGACATCACCGGCATCGTGCTGACCAAGCTCGACGGCACGGCCAAGGGTGGCATCGTGGTCGCCGTCCAGCGCGAGCTGGGCGTCCCGGTCAAGCTCGTCGGGCTCGGCGAGGGCGCGGACGACCTGGCGCCGTTCGAGCCGGAGGCGTTCGTCGACGCCCTGATCGGAGAGTGACCCTCACCCGCGACACCCCCACAAGGCAACCTGCGCCCGCCCCCGCCCCCACCCCGGAGCGGGGGTTTTCGGCGGCGGGGGTGGGGGCTGCCGCCGCGTTGCCGGGTGCGGGTGGTATTTGGCCGGTCGCGCAGTTCCCCGCGTCCCTGGGGTGGTGTGGGTGTGTTGTCGGGTGCGGGTGGTTCGTGGTTGGTCGCGCAGTTCCCCGCGCCCCTGGGGTGGTGCGGTGTGTTGTTGGGTGCGGGTGGTACTTGGCCGGTCGCGGGGTTCGGGGGCGAATCGTACGGGCGTGTCCGGCCGACCGCGGCGCCCCTTTTGTCGGCGTTCGTTCCGTCCGGCACGCCGGTCCGGGAACCCCGAAAGCCTCCGCGCGGTGGCCCCCGGGGGTCAGGGGCGGGAGCGGTGGGCTACGTAGGCCAGGGTGCCCAGGAGCAGGCGGGCCGCCGGGGGGCTGGTCGCCGTGTCGAGGGCCGGCGGGCGGAGCCAGCGGGCCGGGCCCAGGCCGCCCCGGTCGGAGGGCGGTGCCGTGATGTACTCGCCGGGGCCGAGGCCGCGCAGGTCGAGCGCGGACGGGTCGTCCCAGCCCAGGCGGTAGAGGAGCGCGGGGAGCCCGGCGGCGGCGCCGGGGGCGACCAGGAACTGGGCGCGGCCGTCAGGGGTCGCGACGACCGGTCCCAGGGGCAGACCCATCCGCTCCAGGCGGGCCAGGGCCCGCCGCCCGGCGGGCTCGGCCACCTCCAGCACGTCGAACGCGCGGCCGACCGGCAGCATCACCGCGGCGCCGGGGAACTCGCCCCAGGACTTGGTGACTGCGTCGAGCGTGGCCCCGGCGGGGATCAGGGGCGCGAACTCCAGGGGATGCGCGCCCGGCGCACCGCAGTCCGGCCGCCCGCAGGAACACGTGCCCCCCACGGTCCGCGCGCCCGGCACCACGTCCCAGCCCCACAGCCCGGTGAACTCGGCGACCGTGGTGCACTCCGACGAGCGGCCGCGCCGCCGCGTACCGGAGCGGATCTCGCGAATGCCGCCGATCGTGAAGCCCATGCCCCCTCCAACGGGTCCGGCACGCCGATGGTTACGACGTGGAACGAGACGGAAGCGGAACGTGACCATATGGCTCCGTCTACCCCCGCTTCCCACGGGAGCCGAGCGGCGCCATGAAGCGTCCCCGGTGGTACATGGGGGCCTACGCGCCCCCAAGTGCACCGCTGCATCTACTTTCGGCCGTCCTGTGTCAAGTGAATCGTGCCTGGGTGACAGTGAGTTCATTCGAAGGGGTGGCGAATGGTGGCGTTTCCGGGATCGCCATGGCTGGGCGGGTGATCGTAGGATTACTTTGAGTGCACGAGGCCCGGGGCACATGCAACTTCGGGTATGCCGGAGGCATCTCGGCATCCCGTTCGAAGGGTGAGAATCGCCGGACGGGCGGCCTTGCCCACCGGCATTCTGATAGGGCTTGGCGCACGCGGTGACAAGTGGTCTCAGGAATGGGGGCGTTCCAGTGGGCGGCAACGGCGGTGGCGGGACGAACGCTGACAGGCGCCCCAATGAGCTGTTGGGCTCGTGGTTCGTGCGCAGCGGCTGGTCCAAGGGCGAGCTGGCCCGCCAAGTCAACCGCCGGGCCCGCCAGTTGGGCGCCAACCACATCTCGACGGACACCTCCCGGGTGCGCCGCTGGCTCGACGGCGAGAACCCCCGCGAGCCGATCCCCAGGATCCTGTCCGAGCTGTTCTCCGAGCGGTTCGGCTGCGTCGTCTCCGTCGATGACCTCGGCCTGCGCACCGCCCGCCCCACACCCTCCGCGACCGGCGTCGACCTGCCCTGGACGGGCCCGCAGACGGTGGCCCTGCTCAGCGAGTTCTCGCGCAGCGACCTCATGCTGGCGCGGCGCGGCTTCCTCGGGAACTCGCTGACCGTGTCCGCGGGCCCCTCCCTGATCGAGCCGATGCAGCGCTGGCTCGTCCCCTCGCCGCCCTCCCCGCGGTCCGGACCCGAGACCCCCGCCGAGTCCCGGCGCCCCGGCCGGCTGTCCAAGCCCGAGCTGGACCTGCTGGATTCCACCGCGATGATGTTCCGCCAGTGGGACGCCCAGTGCGGCGGCGGCCTGCGCCGCAAGGCGGTCGTCGGCCAGCTGCACGAGGTGACCGACCTGCTCCAGGAGCCCCAGCCGGAGGCCACCACCAGGAAGCTCTTCAAGGTCGCCGCCGAACTCGCCGAACTGGCCGGCTGGATGAGCTATGACGTCGGGCTCCAGCCCACCGCGCAGAAGTACTTCGTCCTCGCCCTGCACGCCGCCAAGGAGGCGGGCGACAAGCCCCTCGGCTCGTACATCCTCTCCAGCATGAGCCGGCAGATGATCCATCTCGGCCGGCCCGACGACGCCCTGGAACTGATCCACCTCGCCCAGTACGGCAGCCGGGACTGCGCGAGCCCGCGCACCCAGTCCATGCTGTATGCGATGGAGGCCCGCGCCTACGCCAACATGGGGCAGCCCGGCAAGTGCAAGCGGGCGGTCCGGATGGCCGAGGACGCCTTCGCCGAGGCCGACGAGTGGGACGAGCCGGACCCCGACTGGATCCGCTTCTTCTCCGAGGCCGAGCTGTACGGCGAGAACTCCCACTCCTACCGCGACCTCGCCTACGTGGCCGGCCGCAGCCCCGCCTACGCCTCCCTGGCCGAGCCCCTGATGCAGCGGGCCGTCGAGCTGTTCGCCACGGACCACGAGCACCAGCGGTCGTACGCACTGAACCTGATCGGCATGGCCACCGTGCACCTGCTGCGCCGCGAGCCCGAGCAGGGCACCGCGTACGCCGCACAGGCGATGAGCGTCGCCAAGAAGGTGCGCTCCGAGCGGGTGAACACACGCATCCGGAAGACCGTCGACACGGCCGTGCGCGACTTCGGCGACCTCGCCGAGGTCATCGACCTCACCGACCAGCTCGCCGGAACCCTCCCGGAGACCGCGGAAGCGGTCTGAACCCCCAGAACCCCGGCCGCGGCCGGCCCTCCCGCACAGCCCGACTCGGCTCCCCCACGCCAGGTCATCGGAGGGTCGCCCGCGGCCGGTCCGTTTCCCGCCCAGAAGGTTGCGCCACGATAACGACGGGCGCCGCCCGAATCCGGCAGTTCATCGACGCGTAACACGCACGGCGTCTTCGTCACTCCGGTGAAACAACGAGGGGCCTCGACCGAAACGGCGCTGCGCCAGTCTCAGGGCGCATAACCGGCCCACCCCTCATGACCGGACCACACTCAGGCTTCGCCCGCACGGGCCGTACCAACCGACGAGGAGACGCCGATGGCACCAGCCATCACGCTTGCCGCGGAGGCACCCAAGCTGTCCGCCGCGGACACAGGCTTCATGCTCATCTGTTCCGCCCTGGTGATGCTCATGACCCCGGGCCTGGCCTTCTTCTACGGGGGCATGGTCCGGGTCAAGAGCACCCTGAACATGCTGATGATGAGTTTCATCAGCCTGGGCATCGTCACCATCCTGTGGGTGCTCTACGGCTTCTCCATGGCCTTCGGCGCCGACAAGGGCTCCATCGTCGGCTGGACCTCCGACTTCGTCGGCTTCAGCGGGATCGACAAGCTGGCCCTCTGGGACGGCTACACCATCCCGGTCTTCGTCTTCGCGGTCTTCCAGCTGATGTTCGCGATCATCACGCCCGCCCTGATAAGCGGCGCCCTCGCGGACCGCGTGAAGTTCTCGGCGTGGGCCGTCTTCCTGGTGCTGTGGGCCACGGTCGTCTACTTCCCGGTGGCGCACTGGGTGTGGGGCTCCGGCGGCTGGGCCTTCGACCTCGGTGTGATCGACTTCGCCGGCGGTACGGCGGTCCACATCAACGCGGGTGCCGCGGCACTCGGCGTGATCCTCGTCATCGGCAAGCGCGTCGGCTTCAAGAAGGACCCGATGCGCCCGCACAGCCTCCCGCTGGTCATGCTCGGCGCCGGTCTGCTGTGGTTCGGCTGGTTCGGCTTCAACGCCGGCTCCTGGCTCGGCAACGAGGACGGCGTCGGCGCGCTGATGTTCGTCAACACCCAGGTCGCCACCGCCGCCGCCATGCTGGCCTGGCTCGCCTACGAGAAGATCAGGCACGGCGCGTTCACCACGCTGGGCGCCGCCTCCGGCGCGGTCGCAGGACTGGTCGCGATCACCCCGTCCGGCGGCGCCGTCTCCCCGCTCGGCGCGATCGCCGTCGGCGCCATCGCCGGCGTCCTGTGCGCGATGGCCGTGGGCCTGAAGTACCGGTTCGGCTACGACGACTCCCTCGACGTGGTCGGCGTCCACATGGTCGGCGGTATCGTCGGCTCCCTGCTCATCGGGTTCTTCGCCAGCGGCAAGGGCCAGTCCGACGTCAAGGGCCTGTTCTACGGCGGCGGCCTGGACCAGTTCTGGAAGCAGTGCGCCGGCGTCTTCGGCGTCCTCGCCTACTCCCTGATCGCCTCGGCTGTCCTCGCCTTCCTCCTCGACAGGACCATCGGCATGCGGGTCACCGAGGATGAAGAGGTCTCCGGCATCGACCAGGCCGAGCACGCCGAGACCGCATACGACTTCAGCGGCGCCGGCGGCGGAGTCGTCGGCACCGCCGCGCCCTCCCTGACCGCCACGCAGAGCAAGAAGGTGGACGCATGAAGCTCATCACCGCCGTCGTCAAGCCCCACCGGCTCGACGAGATCAAGGAAGCCCTGCAGGCCTTCGGGGTGCACGGTCTGACGGTCACCGAGGCGAGCGGCTACGGACGGCAGCGGGGACACACCGAGGTCTACCGGGGCGCCGAGTACACCGTCGACCTGGTACCCAAGATCCGTATCGAGGTGCTGGCCGAGGACGACGACGCCGAGCAGCTGATCGACGTCATCGTCAAGGCGGCCCGCACCGGCAAGATCGGTGACGGCAAGGTCTGGTCCCTGCCGGTCGAGACGGCCGTCCGGGTCCGCACCGGCGAGCGCGGCCCGGACGCCCTCTGACGGACGCGCCGTCCGGTGCAAGGCCGTCCGACGATGAAGGACAGGAGTCGCTGGGTGACGGGTACGGATGGTCGGAAAGACGCGGAGCACTCGGGACCCGGCGGCTACGCGGCGGCCCGGCTGCGCCTCCTCACCGAGGGGGCGCTGTCCGGGCCGCCGCGCCGTGCGGCCCTCGCCGAGCTGACCGACGACTGGCTGAGCGGCCTGTTCAGCGCGGCGGCCGACGGCCTCAGGGGCGTCTGCCTGGTCGCCGTCGGCGGCTACGGCCGCGGCGAGCTGTCCCCGCGCAGCGACCTCGACCTCCTGCTGCTGCACGACGGCGGCGACACCAAGGCGGTCGCCGCCCTGGCCGACCGCATCTGGTACCCGGTCTGGGACCTCGGCCTCGCCCTCGACCACTCCGTGCGTACGCCGTCGGAGGCCCGCAGGACGGCAGGCGACGACCTCAAGGTCCAGCTCGGGCTGCTCGACGCCCGGCACATCGCGGGCGATCTCGGACTCACCACCGCACTGCGCACGGCCGTGCTCGCCGACTGGCGCAACCAGGCGCCGAAACGCCTGCCGGAACTCCAGGAGCTGTGCGCCGAGCGCGCCGCACGCCAGGGGGAGCTGCAGTACCTCCTGGAACCGGACCTCAAGGAGGCCCGCGGCGGCCTCAGGGACGCCACCGCGCTGCGCGCCGTCGCCGCGTCCTGGCTCGCGGACGCGCCCCGCGAGGGCCTGGCGGACGCCCGGCGGCGGCTGCTCGACGTCCGGGACGCGCTGCACCTGGCCACCGGCCGCGCCACCGACCGCCTCGCCCTCCAGGAGCAGGACCAGGTGGCGGCGGACCTGGGCCTGCTGGACGCCGACACACTGCTGCGGCAGGTGTACGAGGCGGCGCGCGTCATCGCGTACGCCAGTGACGTCACCTGGCGCGAAGTGGGGCGCGTACTGCGCTCGCGGGCCGTGCGCCCGCGGCTGCGCGCCATGCTGGGCGGCAAGCCGGTCACCGAACGCTCGCCGCTCGCCGAGGGTGTGGTGGAGCAGGACGGCGAGGTGGTGCTCGCCCGCGCCGCGCGCCCCGAACGCGACCCGGTGCTTCCGCTGCGCGCCGCGGCCGCCGCCGCGCAGGCCGGCCTCCCGCTCTCCCTGCACGCCGTACGGCGCATGGCGGCCACCGTCCGCCCGCTGCCCACGCCCTGGCCCGCCGAGGCCCGCGAACAGCTTGTCACCCTGCTCGGCTCGGGCCGTCCGACGGTGGACGTCTGGGAGGCGCTGGAGGCCGAGGGCCTGGTCACATGGCTGCTGCCGGACTGGGAGCGGGTGCGCTGCCGCCCGCAGCGCAACGCCGTCCATGTGTGGACCGTGGACCGGCACCTGATCGAGACGGCGGTCCGCGCCTCCGAGCTGACCCGCCGGGTGGGCCGCCCCGACCTCCTGCTGGTCGCCGCCCTGCTGCACGACATCGGCAAGGGCTGGCCCGGCGACCACTCGGTGGCCGGCGAGATCATCGCCAAGGACGTGGCCACGCGCATCGGCTTCGACCGCGCCGAGGCCGCCGTGCTCTCCACCCTCGTACGCAATCACCTGCTGCTGATCGAGACCGCCACCCGGCGCGATCTGGAGGACCCCGCCACCGTGCGCGCGGTCGCCGACGCGGTCGGCACCCAGGGCACGCTGGAGCTGCTGCACGCGCTGACCGAGGCGGACGCGCTGGCCACCGGACCGGCCGCCTGGTCGTCCTGGCGCGGCTCCCTGGTCGCCGACCTGGTGAAACGGGTCGCCGCCGTGCTCGCGGGGGACGCACCCGAGGAGCCCGAGCCCGCCGCGCCCACCGCCGAACAGGAACGGCTCGCCATCGAGGCGTTCCGCACCGAAGGACCGGTGCTCGCGCTGCGCGCGCAGACGGAACCGGTCACGGAGGAGCCCGCCGGCGAGCCCGAGCCGCTGGGCGTCGAACTCCTCATCGCGGTGCCCGACCAGCCGGGTGTACTGCCCGCGGTGGCCGGCGTCCTCGCCGTCCACCGCCTCACGGTCCGCACGGCGGAGCTGCGGGCCCTGCGCCTGCCGGACGACGTCGACGACGGCTCGGTACTGCTGCTGAACTGGCGGGTCGCGGCGGAGTACGGATCGCTGCCGCAGGCCGCGCGGCTGCGCGCCGACCTGGTGCGGGCGCTGGACGGCACCCTGGACATCGCGGGCCGCCTCGCCGAACGCGACGCGGCCTACCCGCGCCGCCGCGGCTGGGTGGCCCCGCCGCCACGGGTGACGGTCGCCCCGGCGGCCTCCCACCACGCGACGGTGATCGAGGTGCGGGCCCAGGACGCGCCCGGGCTGCTGTACCGGATCGGGATGGCCCTGGAGAAGGCGGGGGTGCGGGTACGCAGCATGCATGTGTCGACGCTGGGCTCCAACGCGGTGGACGCGTTCTACGTCACGACGGACGCGGGCACGCCGCTGCCGGCTCAGGACGCGGCATCGACGGCCCGGGCACTGGAGGAGACGCTGCGCGCGTGACCTTGCGGGCGGCTGTGCGTTTACCGGACGTGGCTCCCCACTGACGTGGGGATGGTCCGCTGGTTGAGCGGTTCTCGGAGGCACGGAACATATGCTCCCTGCATCTGCGGGGTTTGCGGTCTCGCCTGCTCTTCACAGCGGGCGGGACCGATTCGCTCGCAGGGCCGGATACCCTGGAGGGCAGCCCCCGACCGACTCCGACCCCGAGGACCGACGCCACCGTGTTCGATACCCTCTCCGACCGCCTCAGCGCGACTTTCAAAAACCTCCGCGGCAAGGGCAGGTTGTCCGAGGCGGACATCGACGCCACGGCGCGCGAGATCCGCATCGCGCTCCTCGAAGCGGACGTGGCACTGCCCGTCGTGCGGACGTTCATCAAGAACGTCAAGGAGCGGGCCCTCGGCGCCGACGTCTCCCGGGCGCTGAACCCCGCCCAACAGGTCCTGAAAATCGTCAACGACGAGCTGGTCACCGTCCTCGGCGGCGAGACCCGCCGGCTGCGCTTCGCCAAGCAGCCGCCCACCGTGATCATGCTGGCCGGCCTCCAGGGCGCCGGTAAGACCACCCTCGCGGGCAAGCTCGGCCGCTGGCTCCAGGAGCAGGGCCACTCGCCGCTGCTCGTCGCCGCCGACCTCCAGCGCCCGAACGCCGTCAACCAGCTCAGTGTCGTCGCCGAGCGCGCCGGCGTCGCGGTCTACGCGCCCGAGCCGGGCAACGGCGTCGGCGACCCGGTCAAGGTCGCCAAGGACTCCATCGACCACGCGAAGTCCAAGGTCCACGACATCGTGATCGTGGACACCGCCGGCCGCCTCGGCATCGACCAGGAGATGATGCAGCAGGCCGCGGACATCCGCGATGCCGTCAGCCCCGACGAGATCCTCTTCGTCGTCGACGCGATGATCGGCCAGGACGCCGTCAACACCGCCGAGGCCTTCCGTGACGGCGTCGGCTTCGACGGCGTGGTGCTCTCCAAGCTCGACGGCGACGCCCGCGGCGGTGCGGCCCTGTCGATCCGGCAGATCACCGGCAAGCCGATCATGTTCGCGTCGAACGGGGAGAAGCTGGAGGACTTCGACGCCTTCCACCCGGACCGGATGGCCTCCCGCATCCTCGACATGGGTGACCTGCTCACCCTGATCGAGCAGGCGGAGAAGACGTTCAGCCAGGAAGAGGCCGAGAAGATGGCCTCCAAGCTGGCGTCCAAGAAGGGCCAGGACTTCACCCTGGACGACTTCCTGGCCCAGATGGAGCAGGTCAGGAAGATGGGCAGCATCAGCAAGCTGCTCGGGATGCTGCCCGGCATGGGGCAGATCAAGGACCAGATCAACAACCTGGACGAGCGGGACGTCGACCGCACCGCCGCGATCATCAAGTCGATGACCCCGGGGGAGCGCCAGGACCCCACGATCATCAACGGCTCGCGCCGCGCTCGGATCGCCAAGGGTTCCGGTGTCGAGGTCAGCGCGGTCAAGGGGCTTGTCGAACGGTTCTTCGAGGCGCGCAAGATGATGTCCCGGATGGCCCAGGGTGGCGGCATGCCCGGCATGCCGGGGATCCCGGGTATGGGCGGCGGCCCTGGCCGGACCAAGAAGCAGCCGAAGAAGGCCAAGGGCAAGCAGCGCTCGGGCAATCCGATGAAGCGCAAGCAGCAGGAACTGGAGGCGGCCCAGCGGCGGGAGGCCGCGGCCCAGCAGGGCGGCGCCTTCGGCCTGCCGCAGCAGGGCGGGCAGGAGTTCGAACTGCCGGACGAGTTCAAGAAGTTCATGGGCTGAGGCCGCGCCACGACCGTGAGGGCGTCCCTCCCGCTTCGGCGGGAAGGACGCCCTCGGCGTTGACCGGCTGCGGGGGGACTCGACCCGGCACCACGTCACCGTGGCGGCGAAGCCGGTCGTCCGGCACCGCGGGATTCCGGCCAAAGTGCTGCCGGCCGTGTGCGTCGTCCGCTGTCCGCCCCGGGCCGGGCGGCTACGGAACGCGGGCGATCAGATAGCGCAGGACGTTCGGCATCCACACCGTCCCGTCCTGCCGCCGATGGGGATGCAGCGTCTCCCGGAGTTCCTTGTCCACCTGCTCCTGGTCGGTGGCCGCGATCGCCGCGTCGAACAGCCCCGTCGACAGCAGTCCGCGTACCGCGCTGTCGAGGTCCGCGTACCCGAACGGGCAGGCCACCCGCCCCGAACCGTCCGGCCGCAGGCCGGCCCGCTGGGCGGCCTCCTCCAGGTCGTCGCGCCGGGCCGGTCGCCAACTGTCCGCGCCGCGCAGGGGATCGGCCAGCTTGGCGGCCACCCGCAGCACGGTGGAGGTGGCACAGCGCTCCGGCGGGCCCCAGCCGGTCAGCACCACGGCCGCCCCGCGCTCGGCGAGCGGCACCGCGTCGGTGAGCAGGTCGCCGAGTTCCGCGGCGTCGCCCGCCGTGCACCCGATCGGCTGGAAGGCGGTCACCAGGGTGAACGCGGGCGTCTGTGCGTCGGCGGCGTCCGCGGGCCCGCCGTCGACGATTCGGGCGCGCGCACGCGCGCGGGTACGCCATGGCGTCTGCGATGTCTCGTGGGTCTCCGGCAGCAGACGTTGCCGGGCGAGGGCGAGCAGTTCCGGACGGCCGGCGTCCACGCCGGTCACCATGGCCCCTCGGGACGCTGCCGTCAGCAGGGCGAGCCCGGAACCGCAGCGAAGGCCCAGCAGCCTGGTGGCGGGGCCCACTTCTAGACGTTCGTAGACGGACTCGTGGAGCGGGACCAGCATCCGCTCCTGGATCTCGGACCAGTCACGCGCGCGTGCACCCCGGTCCGTACGGGGCGCGGGCCCCGCGGGGGACGGGTGCTGCCGCACGAGCGTAGGTGTCATGGATAAGCGCCCCAATCCGCCGAAGGTTGCCGGTGTGCGCGTTGCGTGGCCCCCGTGCCGTGCTCGCACTCTCCACGTATGCCAGGTAACTCCCGGCTCGCGACGGCGTCCAGGGGTCGTGGGGCCCGGTGTGCGGTGTCCGGGCGGCTGTGGCGAGAATTCACATCCCGGCAACGTGGACCCGTACCATCGCGCCATGGCAAAGGCACCCGTTCTCACACCCCGGGCGGTCGACTTCCCCCGCTGGTACCAGGATCTGATCAACAAGGCCGAGCTGGCCGACAACGGTCCGGTGCGCGGCACCATGGTGATCCGACCGTACGGGTACGGGCTGTGGGAGCGGATGCAGGCCGAGATGGACGCCCGGATCAAGGAGGCCGGTGCCGCCAACGCCTACTTCCCGCTGTTCATCCCGCAGTCGTATCTGACCCGGGAGGTCGAGCACGTCGAGGGTTTCGCGCCGGAGCTGGCCGTCGTCACCCACGGCGGCGGCAAGGAGCTGGAGGAGCCCGTCGTCGTCCGGCCCACCTCGGAGACGATCGTCAACGACTACTTCGCCAAGTGGGTGCAGAGCTACCGCGATCTGCCGCTGCTGATCAACCAGTGGGCGAACGTGGTGCGTTGGGAGCTGCGCCCGCGGGTGTTCCTGCGGACGACGGAGTTCCTGTGGCAGGAGGGCCACACCGCGCACGCCACCTACGAGGACGCGCGCGACTACGCGGCGCACATCCACCGGAACGTGTACGCCGACTTCATGGAGAACGTCCTCGCCATGGACGTCCTGCCGGGCCGCAAGACCGCACGTGAGCGGTTCGCCGGCGCCATCAACACCCTCACCCTGGAGGGCATGATGGGCGACGGCAAGGCCCTGCAGCTGGGCACCAGCCATGAACTCGGCCAGAACTTCGCCAAGGTCTTCCACACCCAGTACCTGTCGAAGGACGGCCGGCAGGAGTATGTGTGGCAGACCTCCTGGGGCTCCACCACCCGCATGATCGGCGCCCTGGTGATGATGCACGGCGACGACGACGGGCTGCGCGTCCCGCCCCGCCTGGCGCAGACCCAGGCCGTCGTGCTCGCGGTCAAGGACGACGAGGCGGTCCTGGCCGAGGTCCGCGAGATCGGCGACCGGTTGAAGGCGGCCGGGATCCGGGTCCGGGTGGACGACCGCACGGACACCCCGTTCGGCCGGCGCGCCGTCGACTGGGAGCTGAAGGGTGTGCCGGTCCGCATCGAGGTCGGCCCGCGTGACCTGGAGAACGGCACGGCGATGCTGGCCCGCCGGATCCCCGGTGGCAAGGCGCCGGTCGCCCTGGACGCGCTGGCCGGGCTGCTTCCGAAGATCCTCGAAGAGGACCAGGCGCTGCTCCTGAGACAGGCCAGGCAGCGCCGCGAGTCCCGCACCAGCGACGTGACCAGCGTCGAGGAGGCCGTCGAGGCCGTCGGCGCCGGCGGCTGGGCGCGCATCCCGTGGGCCGATCTCGGCGAGGAGGGCGAGGCCAGGCTCGCCGAGCACGCCGTCACCGTACGGTGTCTGGTCGCCGCGGACGGGTCGGTGCCGGACGCGGACGACGCCCCCGGTAACGTCGCGGTCGTCGCGCGCGCATACTGAGACCGCGGCCGCGAGAGCGACCGAAACGTCTCTTGCGCACCAGCCGACGCCGGCCGCCCCGGCGCGCGGACACGGTCCGCGCGCCGGGTTCTACGTCGGACTACGTACCGGCTTGGTACGAGCTGTTCCGCTTCTGTGCAGATCAGCGCACCCGCCCTCGTCAGGACGCATCAGCGGCAACTGACGGGTACGTGCAAATTATTTGGGATGCCCCGGAATCGGAACACAGCGGCACTCTGGCTCGTTGTCATTACGTGAGCACGACACAGACACCACCTGTTCTCGCCGCAGAGCTGGCGCAGGCGTGGGCCGACATTCAGCGGTACCACCCCGAGCTGCCGGACCTTGCCGCGCCAGAGTCCCTGATCGGAGAGTCGTCGTCCGCGTGCGGACACGAACTCTCCTTCGAGCGACTGCTCCATGAGGCAGTCCATGGCATCGCCGCCGCCCGCGGCGTACGCGACACCTCCCGAGCCGGCCGCTACCACAACCGGAGATTCCTCGCCATCGCCGAGGAGCTGGGTCTGGACCATCCCGACGAACCGCATCCCAGCAGCGGTTTCTCGCTGGTCACGCTCAACCCCGAGGCGAAGCGGCGCTACCGCCCGACCATGGAGCGGCTCCAGCGCGCCCTCAAGGCCCACATGGCGGCCACCTCGGCGGACACCTCCCGCACCTTCCGCGGGCCTGCCGCACGTCACGGGTCCTCCGGGGGCGGTGTCCGCGTCAAGGCCGTCTGCGACTGCGGGCGCAACGTCCGGGTGGTCCCGTCGGTGCTGGCGCAGGCGCCGATCGTGTGCGGCGGCTGCGGCAAGCCGTTCCGGATCCCGGAGGTCGTGGGAGCGGCGTAATCCACCGGCCGCTGCACACCGGCATCTCGTGGGTGCCGGAAGTGGCCTCGCCGACCGCGTCGGCCCGTGCCGGGGGCGGCACGGGCCGACGCGGTCGGCAACCGCAGGGCACCGGGCAGCGCACCCGACGTGACTCACTCCCACGCCGGGTGCCGCTGCGGGCTGCCCGCGGGCACTCCCGCCTGGCCGAGAGCGGCCCGCAGGGTGTGGCACAATGGCTAGCTGTACTCGACAGCCGCACAGGACCCCTCTCTCCTCCGGCTGACGCGTCCATCGGGCCACTCGGGCACCGCAACCCCACGCGGCATCTCGTTGTGCCCCACCACGTCAAATCCAGGAGAACCCACTCCCGTGGCAGTCAAGATCAAGCTGAAGCGTCTGGGCAAGATCCGTTCGCCTCACTACCGCATCGTCGTCGCCGACTCCCGTACCCGCCGTGACGGCCGGGCCATCGAGGAGATCGGCAAGTACCACCCGACCTACCACCCGTCGGTCATCGAGGTGGACGCCGAGCGTGTGGCGTACTGGCTCGGTGTCGGCGCGCAGCCGACCGAGCCCGTGCTCGCCATCCTGAAGAAGACCGGCGACTGGCAGAAGTTCAAGGGCGAGCCCGCTCCGGCGCCGCTGCTCGTCGCCGAGCCGAAGACCACGCGTCCGTCGTTCGAGGCGCTCGGCGGCGAGGACGAGGGCAAGGGTGAGGCGATCACCCAGAAGAAGAAGGCCGAGAAGAAGGACGAGGCCGCCGCCGAGTCCTCCGAGTCGACCGGGGCCTGAGCAGCATGCTCGAAGAGGCGCTTGAGCACCTCGTGAAGGGCATCGTCGACAACCCCGACGATGTGCAGGTCGCCTCGCGCAACCTGCGTCGCGGGCGCGTCCTGGAGGTCCGGGTGCACCCCGACGACCTCGGCAAGGTGATCGGCCGCAACGGCCGCACCGCACGCGCCCTGCGCACCGTCGTGGGTGCCATCGGCGGCCGCGGAGTCCGCGTCGACCTCGTCGACGTCGACCACGTCCGCTGACGCTTTTCGCAACCGGCTCGGGCCGGGGAGGGCCACTGGGCCCTCCCCGGCCCGCAGTCGTATGAGCAGGAGACCGACAGGAGAATTGGACACGTGCAGCTGGTAGTCGCACGGATCGGCCGTGCCCATGGCATCAAGGGTGAGGTCACCGTCGAGGTACGCACCGACGAACCGGAACTCAGGCTCGCGCCCGGTGCCGTGCTCGCCACCGATCCCGCCGCCGCGGGACCGCTCACCATCGAGACGGGCCGCGTCCACAGCGGCCGTCTGCTCCTGCGCTTCGCGGGCGTCCAGGACCGCAACGCCGCCGAAGCCCTCCGCAACACCCTCCTGATCGCCGAGATCGACCCGGACGAAGTGCCCGAGGGCGAGGACGAGTACTACGACCACCAGTTGATCGACCTCGACGTGGTCACCGAGGACGGCACGCAGGTGGGCCGGATCACCGAGGTCTCGCACCTGCCCTCGCAGGACCTGCTCATCGTGGAGCGGCCCGATGGCAGCGAGGTGCTGATCCCCTTCGTCGAGGAGATCGTCACCGAGGTCGACCTGGCGGAGCAGAAGGCCGTCATCGCGCCCCCGCCCGGCCTCATCGACGACCGCGCGGACGAAGTCGCCGAGGGACGCGGTGCCGAGCCGGGGGACGGCGGCGCATGAGGCTCGACGTCGTCACGATCTTCCCCGAGTACCTGGAACCGCTGAACGTCTCCCTCGTCGGCAAGGCACGCGCGCGCGGGCAGCTGAACGTGCACGTGCACGACCTGCGGGCCTGGACGTACGACCGCCACAACACGGTCGACGACACTCCGTACGGCGGCGGCCCCGGCATGGTCATGAAGACCGAGCCGTGGGGGCACGCGCTGGACACGGTGCTGGCCGACGGCTACGAGACCGGCTCCCACGCGCCCGCGCTGATCGTGCCCACGCCGAGCGGCCGGCCCTTCACCCAGGAACTGGCCGTCGAACTCTCCGAACGCCCCTGGCTGATCTTCGCGCCCGCCCGCTACGAGGGCATCGACCGGCGCGTCACGGACGAGTACGCGACCCGGATGCCGGTGTACGAGGTGTCCATCGGTGACTATGTGCTGGCCGGCGGGGAGGCGGCCGTCCTCGTGGTCACCGAGGCCGTGGCGCGGCTGCTGCCCGGCGTCCTCGGCAACGCCGAGTCCCACCGGGACGACTCGTTCGCGCCCGGCGCGATGGCCGGCCTCCTGGAGGGCCCCGTCTACACCAAGCCGCCCGTCTGGCGCGGCCGTGACATCCCGGACGTGCTGCTCAGCGGCCACCACGGGAAGATCGCCCGCTGGCGCCGGGACGAGGCCCTGAAGCGCACCACGGCCAACCGGCCCGACCTCATCGAGCGCTGCGACCCCAAGACCTTCGACAAGAAGGACCGCGAAATGCTCTCCATCCTGGGCTGGGCACCCGACCCGGACGGGGAGCCGTACGGCCGATTTTGGCGCAGGCCACAGGGCATGGAACAATAGGCGGCTGTTGTGCGTCCGTCCGGCGTGCGCCCCTGCCACAGGGGGACACGACGCCCGCCCCGAACCGCACGGCCCACCTTCCGAACATCTAGTTCCCGTCGATGACCTGTGGCATCGACGAAGAAAGCAGACGACATGTCTCACCTGCTCGACTCCGTCGACTCCGCGTCGCTGCGCAGCGACGTCCCGGCCTTCCGCCCGGGTGACACCGTCAACGTGCACGTCCGCGTCATCGAGGGCAACCGCTCCCGTGTGCAGCAGTTCAAGGGCGTGGTGATCCGCCGCCAGGGCTCCGGTGTCCGCGAGACCTTCACGGTCCGCAAGGTCTCCTTCTCCGTCGGCGTCGAGCGCACCTTCCCGGTGCACACCCCGATTGTGGAGAAGATCGAGCTGGTCACCAAGGGTGACGTGCGCCGCGCCAAGCTGTACTACCTCCGTGACCTGCGCGGCAAGGCCGCGAAGATCAAGGAGAAGCGCGAGAACTGAACGCTCGTCGGAGTTCGCGGCGGGGCCGGATAGCATCAGCCCCCGATGGACACCGAAGCACAGCCGACGCAACGCGACCGCACCTCCAGACCCGGCACCACGGGCACGGAGGGACGGTCGCGTTTCGCGTTGGTCTCGCGGTTCACCGACTGGCTGCCCGGCGGACGGATCACCCTCACCCTCTCCGTCTGCCTGCTGTTCCTGCTGCTCCTCAACACGTTCGTGGCGCAGCCGTTCCAGATCCCGAGCGGATCCATGGAAGGCGGATTGAGGATCGGGGACCGCGTCGTCGTAAATAAGTTGGCGTACCGTTTCGGTGCCGAACCGCGGCGCGGTGACGTCGTCGTGTTCGACGGAACCGGGTATTTCGGGGACGCGGACTACATCAAACGCGTTGTAGGTGTGGGCGGAGACCATGTGGTGTGCTGCGACAAGGAGGGGAGGATCGAAGTGAACGGCCGAGCGGTCGACGAGACGGCGTTCCTCTACCCCGGGGACAGCCCGTCCACCGTGCCGTTCGACGTCGTGGTGCCCGCGGGCAGGCTGTTCGTCCTCGGCGACCACCGCAGCGACTCCAGCGACTCCCGTGACCACCTCGGCTCCCCGGGCGGAGGCATGGTCCCCGTCGGCGAGGTGATCGGACGCGCCGACTGGATCGCCTGGCCCTTCGGCCACTGGACCCACCTGCACCGCCCGGCCGCCTACGCGCGCGTGCCCGCCGCCGCGGAGGACACGCATGGGTAACCGGGGCAGGCCGCGCGGTGTGCCCAGCGGCGCCGCCGACAACCTGCTGCCCACCGGCGCCCGGCGCGCGGCCGGCCCCGGCAGTGGCCGCACCCGCGCGGAGCGGCGCAAGCTCCAGCGCAAGGTCAAGCGCAAGCGCAGACGCAGCGCGGTGCGTGAAATACCGCTGCTGGTCGGTGTGGCCGTGCTGATAGCGCTGGTCCTGAAGACCTTCCTCGTCCAGGCCTTCGTGATCCCGTCGGGCTCCATGGAGCAGACGATCCGGATCGGCGACCGCGTCCTGGTCGACAAGCTCACCCCGTGGTTCGGTTCCAAGCCGGAGCGCGGGGACGTCGTCGTCTTCCACGACCCGGGCGGCTGGCTGGCCGACGAGCAGACCACCAAGAAGAACGACCCCGTCGGCGTCAAGCAGATCAAGGAAGGGCTCACCTTCATCGGTCTGCTGCCCTCCGACGACGAGAAGGACCTGATCAAGCGGGTCATCGGCGTCGGCGGCGACCACGTCAAGTGCTGCGACGCACAGGGCCGGGTGACCGTCAACGGCGTCCCCCTGGCCGAGACGGACTACCTGTACCCCGGCAGCGCGCCCTCCGCGACGCCGTTCGACGTCACCGTCCCCAAGGGGCGGCTGTGGGTGATGGGCGACCACCGCGACAACTCCGCGGACTCGCGCGCCCACCAGGACACCGGCTACGGCGGGACGGTCTCCGTGGACTCCGTGGTCGGCCGGGCCATGGTCATCGGCTGGCCCATCGGCCACTGGTCCAGCCTGACCGAACCTAAAACCTTCGCAAGCGTGTCGAACTCCGTGTCGGGGTCGACCGCGGCTCCCCCGCCGTCGCATAGGGTTGCCTCCGACGATCCGAACGGAATGATCCAGCTCCCGACTCCTGCGGAACTCCCGCTCGTTATGGGAGTGGTGGGCCTGCACCGTACCCGGAGCAGGCGGCGGCACAGAGTAAGGAGTTGGCGTGGGGGATGTGGCGGTCGGCGCACGGTCGGGACACGACGGCGAGGAACACCGCGGGCGCCCCGTGGAAGCAGACGGCCCCACCTCGGGCGGCGCCGTGACCTCAGGTGATGACGCGGGGGCGGCGCAGGACGCCGCTGCCGACGGGGAGCCCCCGGTGGACGGCGCCGCGGGGCGTGGCGATGCGGCCCCCGGGCCGAAGAAGCCGCGCTCCTTCTGGAAGGAACTGCCGATCCTGATCGGCATCGCGCTGGTGCTCGCGCTGCTGATCAAGACGTTCCTGGTGCAGGCGTTCTCGATCCCGTCGGACTCGATGCAGAACACCCTGCAGCAGGGGGACCGTGTCCTGGTCGACAAGCTCACCCCGTGGTTCGGCTCCGAGCCGGAGCGCGGCGAGGTCGTCGTCTTCCACGACCCGGACAACTGGCTGGCAGGCGAGCCCACGCCCACTCCGAACGCCATGCAGAAGGTCCTCAGCTGGATCGGCCTGATGCCGTCCGCGGAGGAGAAGGACCTGATCAAGCGGGTCGTCGGCGTCGGCGGTGACACGGTCGAGTGCAAGAACACCGGCCCGCTGCTGATCAACGGCAAGGCGCTGAACGAGCCGTATGTCTACCCCGGCAACACCCCGTGCAGCATGGACGACCAGGGCGGCCAGTTCAAGGTGAAGATCCCCGAGGGCTACCTGTGGGTGATGGGCGACCACCGCCAGAACTCCCGTGACTCCCGCTACAACCAGTCCGACAAGAACCACGGCATGGTCCCGGTCGACAAGGTCGTCGGCCGTGCCATCGTCAAGGCCTGGCCGATCAACCGCTGGGGCACCCTGCCGGTCCCGGACACCTTCGACCAGTCCGGCCTCGACCAGCGGTCCTCCGGCGCCGCCTCGCTGTCGGTGGCACCCGAGGGCGTCGCGCTCGTGGGCGTGCTGCCCGTGGCGGTGTGGCGCCGCCGGCGCGCCACGGCGAGCCGCACCCGCTGAGCGCCGGCCCGGCCCGTACGTCTGGGGAAGCCTGGGTCCGGTCCCGCTCCCGAACGAGTCGGGAGGGAGGCTGGGCCCGCTTCGGTACCGCCGGGTAGGGTGCGGGTCCATGGGTGGCGAGAGCACGACACACACGGCCCCGCGCGGCACCGGCGCTGAGCGCATCGGCAGCCCGCTCGGCCAGCGGCTGTCAGGGGTGGCCGTGGCACTGGGCCTGGTGCTGTTCCTCGGCGGATTCGCGTGGGGAGCGGTGGTCTACCGGCCCTACACCGTGCCCACGACCTCGATGGCCCCGACGATCGACGCCGGTGACCGGGTCCTCGCGCAGCGCGTCGACGGCGGCGAGATACGCCGGGGCGACGTCGTCGTCTTCCGCGACACGAACTGGGTGACCAACTCCGACGTGGTCAAGCGGGTGGTCGCGGTCGGCGGCGACACCGTCGGCTGCTGCACGGACGGCAAGCTGACCGTCAACGGCAGACAGATCGAGGAGCCCTACCTCCCCAAGGGCAGCCTCGCCGAGATCACGGACTTCCCGACCGTCAAGGTCCCCGAGGGCCGCCTCTTCCTCCTCGGCGACGAACGGCAGGGCTCGCTGGACTCCACCGCCCACCTCACCGACGCCGCCCGCGGCACCGTCGCCCGCGGTGCCGTGTCCGCCCGCGTCGACGCCGTGGCCTGGCCCATGAAGGGCATGCTCAAAACCCCCACCGGCTTCGAGGCCCTTGGCACCCTCTCCGCGCCGGGCCCGCTGCGCACCATCGTCGTCCTGATCGTCGTCGGCGCCGTCCTGGTCCTCGGCGGCGCCGCCTACGGGCCGGTCGCGGGGCGGCTGGGCCGCTCCCGTACCCGCCGGGAGCCCGCCGGTGTCCACTGAGGCCCGGGACGCGGGCGAGGACGCGTACGCGGGCGGTCTGCGCAGGGTCGCCCGGGTGGTGCTGCTGGACCCCGACGACCGCATCCTGCTGCTGCACGGCCACGAACCGGACGACCCGGCCGACGACTGGTGGTTCACGCCCGGCGGGGGCCTGGAGGGCGACGAGACCCGCGAGCAGGCCGCGCTGCGGGAGCTGGCCGAGGAGACCGGCATCACCGATGTCGCACTCGGTCCGGTGCTGTGGCGGCGGCGGTGCTCCTTCCCGTTCGCCGGCCGCCGCTGGGACCAGGACGAGTGGTACTACCTGGCCCGTACGGCGCAGACGGCGACCGAGGCGGTGGCCCTGACGGAGCTGGAGCGGCGCAGCGTCGTCGGAGCGCGTTGGTGGACGTGTCGGGAACTGGCCCGGTCGCATGAGACGGTGTACCCGACCAGACTCGCCGAGTTGCTGCGGACGCTGCTCGACGAAGGTCCCCCGGCCGGTCCCATAACCCTTGACACGGAAATCGTCTAGAGGCGCGCGGAACTGGCGCACAATGGTGGGATCGCACGGCTGAAGGGGAACATGCCATGAGCGCCGAGGACCTCGAAAAGTACGAGACCGAGATGGAGCTGAAGCTCTACCGGGAGTACCGCGATGTCGTCGGTCTGTTCAAATACGTGATCGAGACCGAGCGGCGCTTCTACCTCACCAACGACTACGAGATGCAGGTGCACTCGGTGCAGGGTGAGGTCTTCTTCGAGGTGTCCATGGCGGACGCCTGGGTCTGGGACATGTACCGCCCGGCCCGTTTCGTGAAGCAGGTGCGCGTCCTGACGTTCAAGGACGTGAACATCGAGGAGCTGAACAAGAGCGATCTGGAGCTGCCGGGCGGGTGAAGGTCTCCCCGCGGCTGAGACTCGGGTCCCCGCACGGGTGACGGGGTTGTCCACAACCGGCGGGTAACCCACCAAGATCAACTGCTTGCGGCCGGGTGCGCGACGGTGGGCGTCGGAGGTGGTGCCCACATGAACGCACAGCACAAGCGCCGGTCACAGCAGCCGCAGCGGCCGGATCAGGCACGCAACGCACTCGGCAGGTACGGCGAGGATCTGGCCGTCCGGCGGCTGACCGACGCCGGGATGACGGTCCTGGAGCGCAACTGGCGCTGCGGCAGGTCCGGCGAGATCGACATCGTGGCCCGGGACGGGGACGCGCTCGTCGTCTGCGAGGTCAAGACGCGCCGCGGCGGGTGCTACGAGCATCCGATGGCCGCGGTGACGCCGGAGAAGGCGGAACGCCTGCGTGACCTCGCGGAACGCTGGATCCAGAGCCACGGCGGCGCCCCGCCCGGCGGCGTCCGCATCGACCTGGTCGGAGTCCTCCTCCCGGACCGCGGCGCCCCCCTGGTCGAACACGCACGGGGGGTGGCCTGAGATGGGATTCGCCCGTACGTGCTCCGTGGCCCTGGTGGGCGTCGAGGGCGTGGTGGTCGAGGTCCAGGCCGACCTGGAGCCGGGAGTGGCGGCGTTCACGCTGGTGGGGCTGCCGGACAAGAGCCTGACGGAAAGCCGCGACCGGGTCCGGGCGGCCGTCGTCAACTCGGGCGCCGACTGGCCGCAGAAGAAGCTCACGGTGGGCCTCAGTCCGGCCTCCGTACCGAAGGCCGGCAGCGGCTTCGACCTCGCCGTGGCCTGCGCGGTGCTCGGCGCCGCCGAACGGATCGATCCCAGGGTGCTCGCCGACATCGTGATGATCGGCGAACTCGGGCTCGACGGCAGGGTGCGTCCGGTCCGGGGCATCCTGCCGGCGGTGCTGGCCGCGGCCGACGCCGGATACGAGCAGGTGGTGGTGCCCGAGTGCGCCGCGGCCGAGGCATCGCTGGTGCCCGGCGTTTCGGTGCTCGGCATCCGCAGCCTGCGCCAGCTGATCGCCCTGCTGACGGACGAACCCGTGTCCGACGAGGAACCCGACGACCTGGGCCGTCCGGATCCGCTCCTCGCCGGTCTGCGGGTGCCCGGCACCGGCGCGGCCACCGGCATGCACAGCATCGGCGCCGCCCAGCACGACCACGACCACGATCTCGCCGACGTGGTGGGGCAGCACTCGGCGCGCACGGCGGTGGAGGTGGCCGCCGCCGGAGGGCACCACCTGTTCCTCGAAGGACCGCCCGGCGCGGGCAAGACGATGCTGGCGGAGCGGCTGCCCGCCGTGCTGCCCCGGCTCGGCCGGGAGGAATCACTGGAGGTCACGGCCGTCCACTCGGTGGCCGGGCTGCTGCCGCCGGGCAAACCGCTGATCGATGTCGCGCCCTACTGCGCCCCGCACCACTCGGCGACCATGCAGTCCCTCGTCGGCGGCGGCCCCGGCATCGCGCGCCCCGGGGCGGTGTCCCTGGCCCACCGGGGCGTGCTCTTCCTCGATGAGGCGCCGGAGTTCCACAGCCAGACCCTGGACGCCCTGCGGCAGCCCCTGGAGGCGGGGCACGTGGTGATCGCGCGCAGCGCCGGAGTGGTCCGGTTCCCGGCCCGGTTCCTGATGGTGCTGGCCGCCAACCCGTGCCCGTGCGGGCGCTTCTCGCAGCGGGACACGCTGTGCGAGTGCCCGCCGTCGGCGATCCGCCGCTACCAGATGCGGCTGTCCGGCCCGCTGCTCGACCGGGTCGACCTCCGCGTCGAGGTGGACCCCGTCACACGCGCCGAACTCACCCAGCCCGGTGCGCGAGGGGAGGCCACCACGACGGTCGCCGACCGGGTCCGGGAGGCGCGGGAGCGTGCCGCCGCGCGGTTCACGGGAAGTCCGTGGCGTACCAACAGCGAAGTGCCCGGACGGGAGCTGCGCAGCCGCTGGCACGCCGCGAGCGGTGCCATGGACGAGGCGGAGCGGAACCTGGAGCGGGGCGTGCTGACCGCCCGCGGGCTCGACCGGGTCCTGCGGGTCGCCTGGACGGTGGCCGACCTCGCCGGCCATGACCGGCCCGACGCCACCGACGTCGCGCTCGCCCTGCAACTGCGCACCGGCGTCCCACGGGGCGTGCCCATGGCCATCGGGGCACCGGCGTGACCACGGACCCCGATCCGGACGACGGCCTGCTCTCGCGTGTGCTGCTCACCCGGGTCATCGAGCCCGGTGACGAGGTCGCGGGGCGCTGGGCGCGGGAGTACGGGGTGCGGGAGGTCGCCCGGCGGCTCGGGGACGGCGGGGAGCCGCTGCCGGGGGTCAGCGGAACGCGCTGGGCCGGGCTGCGGGCACGCGCCGCACGGGCCGAGCCGCGCCGGGACCTGGAGGTCGCGCGCGCCGCAGGGGTGCGGTTCGTCGCCCCCGGGGACGCCGAGTGGCCGGCCCAGCTCGACGACCTCGGGGACGCCCGGCCCCTGGGGCTGTGGCTGCGCGGCCGGCCCAGCCTGCGGATGTGGGCGCTCAGATCGGTCGCGGTCGTCGGCGCCCGGGCCTGCACCGAGTACGGCGCCCACATGGCGGCCACCCTCGCCGCGGGGCTCGCCGAGCGCGGCTGGGTCGTGGTGTCCGGCGGCGCCTACGGCATCGACGGCGCCGCCCACCGGGGCGCCCTCGGCGCGGGCGGCGCCACCGTCGCCGTCCTGGCCTGCGGTGTCGACCGGCCCTACCCCCGCGGACACGCCGAGCTGATCGGCAGGATCGCACAACAGGGGCTGGTGGTGGGGGAGTTGCCGCCAGGCGACCACCCGACGCCGAGCCGGTTCATCCTGCGCAACCGGGTGATCGCGGCGCTCACCCGGGGCACGGTCGTCGTGGAGGCCGCCCACCGCAGCGGCTCCCTGGTCACCGCGCGGGCGGCACTGCGCCTCGGCCGGTTCACGATGGGCGTGCCCGGGCCCGCCACCAGCGCGCTCTCCGCGGGGGTGCACGAGCTGCTGCGCGGGGAGGGCGTGCTGGTCACCGACGCGGCGGATGTCGTGGAGCTGGTGGGGGACATGGGCGAGCTGGCACCGGCCCGGCGTGGCCCGGTGCTCCCGCGCGACCTGCTGGAGCCCGGCGCCCGGAGGGTCCTGGCCGCCCTGCCGGCGCGTCGGGCGGCAGGGCCGCGGGAGATCGCGTCGGGCGCACAGACCACACCGGACGAGGCGATCGCGAGGCTGTACGAACTCAGAGCACTTGGATACGTCGAACGACACGGCGATGGCTGGAAGTTGACACGCCAGGCGGTGATATCGGTCCGGGTCGGTCGGGCCGGCTGCTGACCGAGCGTGTTCGGCCGTCCGGGGGAATCCCGACGTCCTTGGGATTTCTGGGAGTTGACCCGCCGCACCGGTCACGCACCGCGATGTGCCGGGGCCGCCGGGGCGCGTCCTGAAGCGGGTCCGTCCACGGGTGGAGCCCCGAGGTTCGCACACCGCGACTCCTCAGTCACGCTACGCTCACGAGGACCTCCGGCGCAGACCGGCCCAACTCGATACCAGACCGACAGCCCACCCAGGCACCCCTCTCCACAGCACTTCACGGCACTTCACGGCAGAACGGCACAAGGCGACGAATGCCCCAGCACACCTCCGGGTCCGACCGGGCGGCCATCCCCCCAGCCGCCCGCGACGGTGGCAGCGCGCGGCCGCCCGCTCCCTCGACGCTCGACGAGCTGTGGCGGTCGTACAAGGCGACGGGGGACGAGCGGCTGCGGGAGCAGCTGATCCTGCACTACTCACCGCTGGTGAAGTACGTGGCGGGCCGGGTGAGCGTGGGGCTCCCGCCGAACGTGGAGCAGGCGGACTTCGTGTCCTCCGGTGTGTTCGGACTGATCGACGCGATCGAGAAGTTCGACATCGGCCGGGAGATCAAGTTCGAGACGTACGCGATCACGCGGATCCGGGGCGCGATGATCGACGAGCTGCGGGCGCTGGACTGGATTCCGCGCTCGGTGCGGCAGAAGGCGCGCAACGTGGAGCGGGCGTACGCGACGCTTGAGGCGCGGTTGCGGCGTACGCCGTCGGAGGGCGAGGTGGCGGCGGAGCTGGGCATCGGGATCGACGAGTTGCACGCGGTCTTCGGTCAGCTGTCCCTGGCGAACGTGGTGGCGCTGGAGGAGCTGCTGCATGTGGGGGGCGAGGGCGGGGACCGGCTGAGCCTGATGGACACGCTGGAGGACACCGCGGCGGACAACCCGGTGGAGGTCGCGGAGGACCGGGAGCTGCGGCGGTTTCTGGCGCGGGCGATCAACACGCTGCCCGACCGGGAGAAGACCGTGGTGACGTTGTACTACTACGAGGGACTGACGCTGGCCGAGATCGGCAACGTGCTGGGGGTGACCGAGAGCCGGGTCAGTCAGATCCACACCAAGTCCGTGCTCCAGCTGCGGGCGAAGCTGGCCAGTTTCGGCCGCTGAGCCGCCCGGGCCGGCGTGCGGGCGGAGCGGCGCGGACGCTCCGCGTGGCACCGTGCGACTCCCGCCGGGGCGGGCGCGTCCGTACAGTGGTGGGCGTGCCTAGGATTCGAGCGGCCTCCGTGGCCGAGCACCGGTCGATGCAGCGAGCCGCCCTGCTGGACGCGGCTCGGAGCCTGCTGTCCGAGGGCGGTACGGAGGCGCTGAGCTTCCCGGCCCTCGCCGAACGCACGGGTCTCGCCCGGTCGTCCGTGTACGAGTACTTCCGTTCGCGGGCCGCTGTCGTCGAGGAGCTGTGCGAGGTCGACTTCCCCGTGTGGGCCGCCGAGGTGTCGGCGGCGATGGAGCGGGCGGACTCGGCCGAGGGCAAGATCGAGGCGTATGTGCGCACGCAGCTGGCGCTGGTCGGGGACCGGCGGCACCGGGCCGTCGTGGCGATCTCGGCGAGCGAGCTGGACGCCGGGGCCCGGGAGAAGATCCGGGCCGCGCACGGCGGGCTCGTCGCGATGATCGTCGAGGCGCTGGAGGAGCTGGGCCACGCCCAGCCGCGACTGGCGGCGATGCTGGTCCAGGGCGTGGTCGACGCGGCGGTCCGACGCATCGAACTGGGCGCGGCCGAGACCCCCGAGAACATCACCGACGCGGCCGTGACGATGGCCCTGCGGGGTGTGCGGGGCTGAGCCGGCCGGGGTGCGAGGGGGCCCGGGCGGGGGCGGGTCGCGGTGGGTCACGTCGGGTGCGGCCGAGGGTCGTGCGGAGATCAGCGAGGCGGCAGTGGCGATGCCGTTGGGGGGTGTGCGGGGCTGAGTCCCGTCGGGGCTCTGTGCCCTGGCGGGGGTGTGGTCGGGATCGGCAGGAGTCTTGACGGGCCCCGGTGCAGCAGCCACGGGGGGAGCAGCAGGAGCGGGTTCAGATAGGTGTCGCCGCTGAGCAGGCCCCAGTGGACACAGGTGCCGGCGGTGCAGTGCGATCCGGCCGGTTCCACCCGCCCCACCATCTCGCCCGCCGCCACCTCGTCGCCCGTACGCACCGACGGGTCCACCGGCTCGTAGGTCGTCCGCAGTTCCGTGCCCGCCAGCTCGATCGCGACCACGCCCCGCCCCGCCACCCGGCCGGCGAAGGACACCCGGCCCGCCGCCACCGCCCGTACCGGAGCGCCGGGCGGCGCGCCCAGGTCGACGCCCCGGTGCCCGGGTCCGTATGCCGTGGCCGGGGGCTCCCAGCCCCGTACCACGACGGGTCGCGTCCCCACCGGCCAGAACCGGGCGAGCGCCGGAACCGAGGCCGGCGGGGGCGCGGCAGGAGGCGGAGCGGGAGGCGGGGAAGCGGCAGGTGGGGAAGCGGCGGGTAGGGGCGCCGGGGCCGCAGGCCGTGGCGGCTGCGCCCGGGCCGGCAGGGCCGAACCGCCCAGGGCCGCCGTCACCACCGCCGCCATGACCACCGCACGCATCGCTGACATCGCATTCATGCGAGAACCGTCCCGCAGCCGCGCCGATCATGGCCGGGACCCGTGGACTACTCACCGGTTGTGGACAGCGGCGTCACCCGGTGCCCCGCCGGTCCCGTACACTTCTGGTGGCGACCCGGGTCACCGGGTCGACTTCGCACGCCCCGACACCCACCGGCCGGCAACGGTCCGACGGTGTCAGCGCCCCTCGGTCCTCCTGTGGCAACGGCGCATGTGGGCGTCAGGCGCGGAAGCCGTCCGGCATCCGCGGCACAACCGAGAAACTCAAGGAGATACGGCCATGGCCGTCGTCACGATGCGGGAGCTGCTGGAGAGCGGCGTCCACTTCGGTCACCAGACCCGTCGCTGGAACCCGAAGATGAAGCGCTTCATCTTCACTGAGCGCAACGGCATCTACATCATCGACCTGCTCCAGTCGCTGTCGTACATCGACCGCGCCTACGAGTTCGTCAAGGAGACCGTCGCCCACGGCGGCACGGTCATGTTCGTCGGTACCAAGAAGCAGGCGCAGGAGGCCATCGCCGAGCAGGCCACCCGCGTCGGCATGCCGTACGTCAACCAGCGCTGGCTGGGCGGCATGCTCACCAACTTCTCGACCGTCTACAAGCGTCTGCAGCGCCTGAAGGAGCTTGAGCAGATCGACTTCGAGGACGTCGCCGCCTCCGGTCTGACCAAGAAGGAGCTTCTCGTGCTCTCGCGCGAGAAGGCCAAGCTGGAGAAGACCCTCGGTGGTATCCGCGAGATGCAGAAGGTGCCCAGCGCCGTCTGGATCGTGGACACCAAGAAGGAGCACATCGCGGTCGGCGAGGCCCGGAAGCTCAACATCCCGGTCGTCGCCATCCTCGACACCAACTGCGACCCCGACGAGGTCGACTACAAGATCCCGGGCAACGACGACGCGATCCGCTCCGTCACGCTGCTCACCCGCGTGATCGCCGACGCCGTCGCCGAGGGCCTGATCGCCCGCTCCGGTGTCGCCACCGAGGGCAAGGGCGAGAAGGCCGCGGGCGAGCCGCTGGCCGAGTGGGAGCGCGACCTGCTTGAGGGCGAGAAGAAGGCCGAGGAGGCTCCCGCCGCGGACGCTCCCGCCGCGGAGGCTCCTGCCGCGGAGGCCCCGGCTGCGGAGGCTCCCGCCGCGGAGGCCCCGGCTGCGGAGGCTCCCGCCGCCGCTGAGGCGCCGGCCGCCGAGGGCGAGCAGGCCTGACCCCGTCAGCGCCAGCGTTGACGGCGGGAGCGGCGACATGAAGTCCGCTCCCGCCGTTCACCCGTAGGTCAGCACCGAGTCGGGGATCTGCCCCTACATGTAGATCGCAGACCGTGCAGATCTTCGATTCTCCAGACTTCGAGAAAGATTCACAGACTCATGGCGAACTACACCGCCGCCGACGTCAAGAAGCTCCGCGAGCTCACGGGCGCCGGCATGATGGACTGCAAGAAGGCGCTGGACGAGGCCGAGGGCAACGTCGAGAAGGCCGTCGAGGCGCTCCGCATCAAGGGCCAGAAGGGCGTCGCCAAGCGCGAGGGCCGCTCCGCCGAGAACGGCGCCGTGGTCTCGGTCATCGCCGACGACAACTCCTCCGGCGTCCTCGTCGAGCTGAAGTGCGAGACGGACTTCGTCGCCAAGGGCGAGAAGTTCCAGTCCGTGGCCGGCGCGATCGCCGAGCATGTCGCGAAGACCTCCCCGGCCGACATCGAGGCGCTGCTCGCCTCCGAGATCGAGGCCGGCAAGACCGTCCAGGCGTTCGTGGACGAGGCCAACGCCAACCTCGGCGAGAAGATCGTCCTGGACCGCTTCGCGCAGTTCGCCGACGGCTTCGTGACCGCGTACATGCACCGCACCATGCCCGACCTGCCCCCGCAGATCGGTGTCCTGGTCGAGCTGGACAAGCCGAACGCCGAGATCGCCAAGGGCGTCGCCCAGCACATCGCCGCCTTCGCGCCCAAGTACCTCTCCAAGGAGGACGTCCCGGCCGAGGTCGTCGAGTCCGAGCGCCGCATCGCCGAGGAGACCACCCGCGCCGAGGGCAAGCCCGAGGCCGCGATCGCCAAGATCGTCGAGGGCCGTCTGAACGGCTTCTTCAAGGACGCGACGCTGCTCGGCCAGCCGTACGCCCTCGACAACAAGAAGTCGGTCCAGAAGGTTCTGGAGGAGGCCGGTGTCACCCTGAAGCGCTTCACGCGCATCAAGGTCGGCATCTGAGTCCGTACCGCGATCGACACGCGACCCCGATAGGGTCGACAGCAGTCGTCCGCGCACACCGCCGCACCCGGGCACGCGGCGGACGGCAGCAGATCTGACGAGGAGGCCATTGCCGCGCATGGGAGCGAAGAGCGACCCCATCGGCAATGGCCTTCTTCGCATGCGCACCACGTGAAAGAGGCGGATCCCATGACCACCAAGCCCCAAAAGAGCGACGACGGCAAAGTTCGCGGCCGGTTTCTGCTGAAGCTGTCCGGAGAGGCATTCTCCGGTGGCGGGGGCCTGGGCGTGGATCCCGATGTGGTGCACAAGATCGCCCGTGAGATCGCCGCCGTCGTCCGGGACGGCGCGCAGATCGCGGTCGTCATCGGCGGCGGCAACTTCTTCCGCGGCGCCGAGCTCCAGCAGCGCGGCATGGACCGGGCCCGCTCCGACTACATGGGCATGCTCGGCACGGTGATGAACTGCCTCGCCCTCCAGGACTTCCTGGAGAAGGAGGGCATCCAGTCCCGGGTGCAGACCGCCATCACCATGGGGCAGGTCGCCGAGCCGTACATCCCGCTGCGTGCGGTGCGGCACCTGGAGAAGGGCCGCGTGGTGATCTTCGGCGCCGGTATGGGCATGCCGTACTTCTCCACCGACACCACCGCGGCCCAGCGCGCCCTGGAGATCGACGCTGAGGCGCTGCTGATGGGCAAGAACGGGGTGGACGGGGTTTACGACTCGGACCCGAAGGCCAACCCGGACGCCGTCAAGTTCGACTCCCTCGGCTACGGCGAGGTCATCACCCGCGACCTCAAGGTCGCCGACGCCACCGCCATCACGCTGTGCCGCGACAACAAGCTCCCCATCCTTGTCTTCGAGCTTCTCGCGGAGGGCAATATCGCCCGTGCCGTCAAGGGTGAGAAGATCGGCACACTCGTGGGTGACCAGGACGGTCGGCACTGACCGGAGAATCACCCGGACCCTGACCGGGGGATGGACAATCACCTGCCCGGTCGGGAACCGTGCAGGAAGAAGACGCGACGCAGCCGGCCGTGGGCCCCGACCAGGAACCGCAGCCGGGCCTACTCAAGACACGCAGGAGCAAGTGGTGATCGAAGAGACCCTCCTCGAAGCCGAGGAGAAGATGGAGAAGGCCGTCGTGGTCGCCAAGGAGGACTTCGCCGCGATCCGCACCGGCCGTGCACACCCGGCCATGTTCAACAAGATCGTGGCCGACTACTACGGCGCGCCGACGCCGATCAACCAACTGGCCTCGTTCTCCGTGCCGGAGCCGCGCATGGCGGTCGTCACCCCGTTCGACAAGAGCGCGCTGCGCAACATCGAGCAGGCGATCCGCGACTCCGACCTGGGGGTCAACCCCAGCAACGACGGCAACATCATCCGTGTGGTGTTCCCCGAGCTCACCGAGGAACGCCGGCGCGAGTACATCAAGGTCGCCAAGGGCAAGGCCGAGGACGCCAAGATCTCCATCCGCTCCGTGCGGCGCAAGGCCAAGGAAGCCATCGACAAGCTGATCAAGGACGGCGAGGTCGGCGAGGACGAGGGCCGCCGTGCGGAGAAGGAGCTGGACGACACCACGGCGAAGTACGTCGCCCAGGTGGACGAGCTCCTCAAGCACAAGGAAGCGGAGCTGCTTGAGGTCTGATGAACGACTCTTCCTGGGGGGCGCCGCCACAAGCCGGGTACTGGGGGCCCGCCGAGCACGGCCCCGGGCAGGGGTACGGCCGGGGGGCCGCCCCGGCGGGTCCCGCGTACGATGCGCATGACGCGCAGCAGACTCGCCCCATGCCCATCGTCCCCGACGACGTACCCGCGCAGGGCGGAGACCAGGACCGGGACCGGGGGGCCGCTCGGCTGAGCGGCCCCCCGGCCCGCGACGAGACGTTCCGCAGCGGTGCGTACCACGACGGTGCGTACTACACCGAGACCCCGTCGGCGCAGCCCCACGGGGCGGCGCCGCAGAATCCGGAGCCCATGCCCGACGCACGACAGCCCGCTCCCGCACCGCAGAAGAAGAGTGCGGGCCGGGACCTGGGTGCCGCCATAGGCGTCGGCGTCGGGCTCGGTGTGGTCATCCTCGCGTCCCTGTTCATCGTCAAGGCCGTCTTCGTCGGCGTCATAGCGGTCGCCGTGGTGGTCGGGCTGTGGGAGCTGACCAACCGGCTACAGGAGCGCAAGGGCATCAGGGCACCCCTGGTCCCGCTGGCGCTCGGCGGCGCCGCGATGGTCGTCGCCGGTTATGTCCGGGGCGCCCAGGGCGCCTGGGTGGCCATGGCGCTGACCGCGCTCGCGGTCCTCGTGTGGCGCATGACGCAGCCGCCTGAGGGCTATCTCAGAGACGTCACGGCGGGCGTCTTCGCGGCCTTCTACGTGCCGTTCCTCGCCACGTTCGTGGCAATGATGCTGGACGCCGACGACGGTCCGCGCCGCGTCCTGACCTTCCTGATCCTCACCGTCGTCAGCGACACCGGCGCGTACGCGGTCGGCTGGCGCTTCGGCAGTCACAAGCTCGCCCCGCGGATCAGCCCCGGCAAGACCCGCGAAGGGCTGCTCGGCGCGGTGCTGTTCGCGATGGTCGCCGGCGCCCTGTGCATGCAGTTGCTGATCGACGGCGGCGCCTGGTGGCAGGGACTGCTCCTCGGCCTCGCGGTCGCGGCCAGCGCCACCCTCGGCGACCTCGGCGAGTCCATGATCAAGCGGGACCTGGGCATCAAGGACATGGGGACGCTGCTTCCCGGTCACGGCGGCATCATGGACCGCCTCGACTCGCTGCTGCCGACGGCGCCCGTGGTGTGGCTGCTGATGGTCCTGTTCGTCGGCTCCACGTGAACCTCCGCTGCCGGGGCGGTGACGGGTCGTCGTCCGTCCGCGCAGTCCCCTGCCCCCCTTCCGGGGCCGGGCACTGCGCGTCCCCCGGCACCACCGAAGTGGTCACCGGCCCACTCGTGCGACACTGGTCGAGCCATGCCTAAGCCCGGAGAACTCACCTTTGTCGCCCCGCGCGGTGCTCAGCGGCCGCCGCGGCATCTTGCCGATCTGTCGCCCGCCGAACGCAAGGAGGCGGTCGCCGCGATCGGTGAGAAGCCGTTCCGGGCGAAGCAGCTCGCGCAGCACTACTTCGCGCGGTACACGCACGACCCGGAGCAGTGGACCGACATCCCGGCCGCCTCGCGGGCCCGGCTGCGCGAGGCGCTGTTCCCCGAGCTGATGACGGTCGTACGGCATCTGTCGACCGACCAGGGCACCACCCGCAAGACCCTGTGGCGGCTGTTCGACGGGACGCTCGTCGAGTCGGTGCTCATGCGCTACCCGGACCGGGTGACCATGTGCATCAGCTCGCAGGCGGGCTGCGGGATGAACTGCCCGTTCTGCGCCACCGGGCAGGCCGGGCTGGACCGGAACCTGTCGACCGCCGAGATCGTGCACCAGATCGTGGACGGCATGCGTTCGCTCAGGGACGGCGAGGTGCCGGGCGGCCCCGCCCGGCTGTCCAACATCGTCTTCATGGGCATGGGCGAGCCGCTCGCCAACTACAAGCGGGTCGTGGGCGCCATCCGGGCCCTCACCGATCCCGAGCCGGACGGGCTCGGGCTGTCCCAGCGCGGCATCACCGTCTCCACCGTCGGACTCGTCCCGGCCATCCACCGGTTCGCCGACGAGGGCTTCAAGTGCCGCCTCGCCATCTCCCTGCACGCGCCCGACGACGAGCTGCGCGACACCCTCGTGCCCGTCAACACGCGGTGGAAGGTGCGCGAGGTGCTGGACGCCGGCTTCGAGTACGCCGCGCGGTCCGGGCGCCGGCTGTCCATCGAGTACGCGCTGATCCGGGACATCAACGACCAGGCGTGGCGCGGCGACCGGCTCGGCCGGCTGCTCAAGGGCAGGCCCGTGCACGTCAATCTGATCCCGCTCAATCCGACGCCGGGCTCCAAGTGGACCGCGTCCAGGCCCGAGGACGAGAAGGCCTTCGTGGCGGCCATCGAGGCGCACGGGGTGCCGGTGACCGTCCGGGACACCCGCGGTCAGGAGATCGACGGCGCCTGCGGTCAGCTGGCTGCCACCGAGCGGTAGCCGGACGGTAGTCTGAGGGCGTCCATTACGTCATACCTTCATAATTTCCGACAGGGGAGCGCCACAGCGCTGAGAGTGCGGCACACGGGCCGCAGACCCTCCGAACCTCGCCCAGGTCATTCTGGGTAGGGAGATCGGTCCTCACTCAAGCTGTTGCGCCCTGCCCGGACATCCCTCGCGAAGTCCGGGCAGGGCCGCGTCTCTTCCTGGTCAACCCCAGGAGGAATCCAGTTGCACACCAAGACCCTGGTGGCCGCCGCGGCCGGGCTCGCACTGGTCACACTGTCCGCGTGCGGGTCCAGCGACGACGGGGCCGCCGCGGACTCCAAGACCGTCACCCTTGTCAGCCACGACTCATGGGCCGTCTCGAAGAACGTCCTCAAGGATTTCGAGCAGCGGTCGGGCTACACCGTCAAGGTCCTCAAGGACGGCGACGCCGGACAGGCCGTCAACAAGGCGATCCTGACCAAGGACAACCCGCAGGGCGACGTCTTCTTCGGCGTCGACAACACCCTGCTGTCGCGGGCCCTGGACAACGGGCTGTTCCAGCCGTACGAGGCCCGGGGCTTGGACGGGCTGCGGCCCGAGTTCCGGTCCGGCACGTCCGGGCACCGGGTGACCCCCATCGACACCGGCGACATCTGCGTCAACTACGACAAGGCCTACTTCGACCGGCACGGGCTGACCCCGCCGCAGACCTTCGACGACCTGGTCGAACCCGCGTACAAGAACCTCCTCGTCACCGAGAACGCCGCCACCTCCTCGCCCGGCCTCGGCTTTCTGCTGGGCACCGCCGCCCGGTACGGCGACGGGGGCTGGCCGGAGTACTGGAAGAAGCTCAAGGCCAACGGCGTCAAGGTGGTGGACGGCTGGGAGCAGGCCTACGACGAGGAGTTCTCCGGTTCGGCCGGCGGCCGTAAGGCGGGCGGCGACCGGCCGCTCGTCGTGTCCTACGCCTCCTCGCCGCCCGCCGAGGTCGTCTACGCCGACCCGAAGCCGGCCACCGCGCCCACCGGAGTGGCCGCCGGCACCTGCTTCCGGCAGACCGAGTACGCCGGACTGCTCACCGGCGCCCGCAACAGCGCGGGCGGCAAGGCCCTCCTCGACTTCCTGATCAGCAAGGAGTTCCAGGAGGACATGCCGCTCAACATGTACGTCTATCCGGTCCGCGCGGACGCGAAGGTGCCGCAGGAGTTCGTGAAGTACGGCCCGCAGGCCAAGGATCCCCAGACTCTGGCGCCCGACCGGATCGCCGCCAACCGTGACCAGTGGGTCAAGTCGTGGACCTCGCTCGTACTGAAGTAGCCGAAGCCACGGAGGCGGCCGAGACGGACCGGGAGACCGGGACCGCGGGAGCGGCCGGTGCGGGCATGGACGGGCGGCGTGCGGGGAGCGTGGCGCGGCTCGCGCTGATGGCCGGGCCGGTCGCGTTCTTCGCCGTCTTCTTCGCCTGGCCGGTGGCCGCCATCGTCGCCCGCGGGCTGAAGCCGGACGGTGCCTGGCAGTTGGGGCGGATCACGGACGTCGTGACCCGCTCCGACATCCGGCACGTGCTGTGGTTCACCACCTGGCAGGCGCTTGCCTCCACGGCGCTCACCCTGCTGGTGGCGCTGCCCGGCGCGTATGTCTTCGCGCGCCTCGACTTCCCCGGCAAGCGGCTGCTGCGGGCCGTGGTCACCGTGCCGTTCGTGCTGCCGACCGTCGTGGTCGGCACGGCCTTCCTCGCCCTCGTCGGGCGCGGCGGGCTCCTCGACGACCTGTGGGGCGTACGGCTGGACACCACGGTGTGGGCGATCCTGCTCGCGCATGTCTTCTTCAACTACGCCGTCGTCGTCCGCACCGTCGGCGGCCTGTGGTCCGGGCTGGACCCGCGCCAGGAGGAGGCCGCGCGGATGCTGGGTGCCGGGCCGCTGACCGCCTGGCGCAAGGTGACCCTGCCGGCGCTTGCCCCGGCGGTGGCCGCCGCCGCGCTGATGGTGTTCCTGTTCACCTTCACCTCCTTCGGCGTGGTGCAGATCCTCGGCGGCCCCACCTTCGCCACGCTCGAAGTGGAGATCTACCGGCAGACGTCCCAGATCTTCGACCTGTCAACGGCCGCGGTCCTCACCCTCGTCCAGTTCGCGGCGGTGGGCGCGGTCCTCGCCGTGCACGCCTGGACGGTACGGCGGCGGGAGACCGCGCTGCGCCTGGTCGACGCCTCGCTGACGGCGCGCCGGCCGCGCGGGGCGGGGCAGTGGGCGCTGCTCGCCGGGGTCCTCGTCACCGTCACGGCGCTCGTCCTGCTGCCGCTCGCGGTGCTGGTGCAGCGCTCCCTCGACGCCCCCGGGCTGCGCTACTACCGGGCCCTGACCCACGAGGACGGCGGCACGTTCCTGGTGGCGCCGATCGCGGCGGTCGGCAACTCCCTGCGGTACGCGGTCGTCGCCACCGCCATCGCGGTGCTGATCGGCGCCCTGGCCGCCGCCGCGCTGTCCCGGCTCCCCCCTTCCCGGCGTCGCCAGACCGGGGGCGTCCCCGTCGCGGACCGGATCGTCCGGGGCTTCGACGCGCTGCTGATGCTGCCGCTCGGCGTCTCGGCCGTGACCGTCGGCTTCGGATTCCTGATCGCCCTCGACGAACCGCCGCTGGATCTGCGGCAGTCCTGGATCCTCGTCCCGCTCGCGCAGGCACTGGTCGGCGTGCCCTTCGTGGTGCGCACGATGCTGCCGGTGCTGCGGGCCGTCGACGGGCGGCTGCGGGAGGCGGCGGCCGTGCTCGGGGCGTCGCCCTGGCGGGTGTGGCGGGAGGTCGATCTGCCGCTGGTGCGGCGGGCGCTGCTGGTCGCGGCCGGGTTCGCGTTCGCCGTGTCGCTCGGGGAGTTCGGCGCGACCGTGTTCATCGCCCGGCCCGACAGCCCCACGCTGCCGGTCGCCGTGGCCCGGCTGCTCGGCCGGCCCGGAGACCTCAACTACGGTCAGGCGATGGCCCTTTCCACGATTCTGATGGTGGTGTGCGCGGCGGCGCTGCTGGGGCTCGAACGGCTCCGCCCGCACCGGAGCGGGGAGTTCTGATGCTGCTGAGCCTCATGTCCGCGACCGTCCGCCTCGGCGGGCGGACCGTGCTCGACGCCGTGGACCTGGAGGTGGCGGAGCACGAGATCGTGTGTGTGCTCGGGCCCAGCGGCAGCGGCAAGTCGACGCTGCTCCGGGCGGTGGCCGGGCTGCAACCCCTGGACTCCGGGCGGGTGGTGCTCGACGGGCGGGACCAGACGGGCGTGCCCGCGCACCGGCGCGAGGTCGGCCTGATGTTCCAGGACCACCAGCTGTTCCCGCAGCGGGACGTGGGCGGCAATGTGGCGTTCGGGCTGCGGATGCGCGGCGCGTCGAAGGAGCGGCAGCACTCCGGCGTACGGGAGTTGCTGGAACTGGTCGGGCTGCCGGGTGCCGCCCGGCGGGCCGTGGACCGGCTCTCCGGGGGCGAGCAGCAGCGGGTGGCGCTGGCCCGGGCCCTGGCGCCGGGGCCGCGGCTGCTGATGCTGGACGAGCCGCTCGGCCAGCTGGACCGCTCGCTGCGGGAGCGGCTGGTGGTGGAACTGCGGGAGCTTTTCGGCCGGTTGGGCACCACCGTGCTCGCCGTCACACACGACCAGGGGGAGGCATTCGCGCTCGCCGACCGGGTGGTGGTGATGCGCGACGGCCGGATCGCCCAGTCCGGTACGCCCCTTGAGGTGTGGCAGCGGCCCGCGGACGAGTTCGTGGCCCGCTTCCTCGGCTTCGAGAACATCGTCGGCGCACAGGTCACCGGCGCCGTGGCGGTCACCCCGTGGGGGAAGCTGCCGGTGCCCGAGCCCGCTCCGCAGGGCCGGCGCACCCTGCTGGTGCGGCCCGCCGGTGTGCGGCTCGGACCGGCGGACGAGGGGCTGCGCTGCACGGTGACCGCCCGCACCTTCAGGGGCACCCATGTCGCCGTCCACCTCAAGCCGGCGGACGGGCCACGCCTGGAGGCGGCGTGCGCGCTGCGGTCGGCCCCGGAGACCGGGACCGAGGTCGGGGTGGTCTTCGATGTGGCGGAAACAGTCGTGCTGGACTGAGGGCCGTGCGCCTAGGGTGAGTGCCATGGCCCGTCTTGCCCATGACCGTTACGTCGACGAGATCGCCCAGCAGGTCGCCCAGGTGCGCAACGTGGTGACCTCCGGCGCCGATCTGTCCGCGCCCGTGCCGACCTGCCCGGACTGGCGCCTTGAGGAGCTGGTGTGCCACCTCGGCGGCGCCCTGCGCTGGATCGCCGCGCTCGTCGGCGGCCGGGCCCAGGAGAGGGTTCCGGACGCCGCGGTCCCGGAGTTCGCGGGTCCGGGGCCGGGCAGCGCCCCCGCCGTCCTGGACGCGTGGTTCGCGGACAGCGGCCGGCTGGCGGTGGACGCGTTGCGCGAGGCCGGACCCGACACCGAGGTGTGGGCCTGGGCCGGTGACCGTTCCTCGGGCTTCTGGGCCCGCCGGATGGCACACGAGATCACCGTGCACCGCGCGGACGCCACCCTGGCGGCCAAACTGCCCTACGAGGTCGCGCCGGACATCGCCGCCGACGCGATCGACGAGGGGCTGGAACTGGTGGAGTGGGCGCAGCGCAACAACGCGCACGATCCGGCGCGCGAGATGCGCGGCCCGGTCCGGAGCATCCATCTGCACGCCACCGACGCCCCGCCCGGGCTCGATGCCGAATGGCTGATCCGGCTCGATGAGAACGGCGTGCGGCACAGCCGCGGCCATGCCCGGGCGACGGTGGCCCTGCGCGGCCCGCTGACCTCGGTGCTGCTCGCTTCCTACCGCCGACTGCCGCTGGACAGCCCGGAGTTGGAGATCGCGGGCGAGCGGGCGGTGCTGGAGTTCTGGCTGGAGCGTACGGCGTTCGGCTGAGCGGCCGTGGCCCGCCCCCGCAGTGCGGGGACGGGCCACGGCGGCATGCCGAACCGGGGTGTCAGCGACCGCTGTTCGCCCCGCGGCGGCGCATGCCGAAGAACACCGCGCCACCGCCGACGACGACGAAGGCTCCGGCCAGACCGGCGATCAGACCGGTGTTGGAGTTCGCACCCGTCTCGGCGAGGTTCGAGTCACCGGCCGCCGGGGACGGCGCGTTGCTCGACGTGTCCGCCGGGGCGGTGCTGGTGCTCTGCGAGGCCGACGGGGTCGGGCTCTCGGACTCGGCAGGCGGGGTGGACTCGGACTCCGACGGCGACGGAGTGTCCTCCGGCGGCGTCGGGGTCGGGGTGTCCTCGGTCTTGCAGGCCGTGGACGGGGTGGTGAGGTCGGGCTTGATGTCCTCGTCCACCTGGTTGCCGGCCTTGACGTGGATCCGGTACGTCGCGTTGGGCTTCCAGTCCTCGGTGAACGTGACGGTGGTGCCCTCACGCGAGCCCTTGATCTCCTGGGGCTCACCGACCTGCTTCTCGTCGGCACCGTTGTTCTCCAGGAACACGGTGATGACAGCGGGCGTACCGGAGGCGTCCTTGTCGGTGACGACGATGACGCCGTTGGTGCCGTCGCACTTGGCTTCGGCGGAGAACTCACGGATGTTGCAGGCGAGCGCGGAGTTGGTGACGCCCAGTGCGAGCGCCACGGTCGCGGAGGCAACACCCAGAATGCGCACGGAACGACGTGCGCTACGGCGAGTTATGGACACGTTTGTCCTTTACAGAGTGCATCTGCGGGGGGCTTGCGGGGGTGATGAGGCAACGACGAAGTCCCGCTTCAGCACCCCCATGAGACTCACAGGTCTATAAGCGGTTCATAAGCACTGTCAATGCGGATGCCCCCCACGGGCGCTGGCTTTGCACTCTTGTTAACTCCCGGGAGGTTTCAATGACTTCGGAACCGATTCGATCCGGCCGCCCGGCGTGATGTCAGCCCTGCACCGCCGCCGGATCCATCCACATGACCTCCCAGGTGTGGCCGTCGAGGTCGTCGAAGGCGCGGCCGTACATGAAGCCGTGGTCCTGGGTGGTGCCGCTCGCCGTGCCGCCCGCCGCGATCGCCCGGTCCACCAACTCGTCGACCTTCTCGCGGCTTTCGGCGCTCAGACACAGCAGCACCTCGCTGGCCTTGGCCGAGTCGACGATCTCCTTCGAGGTGAAGGTGGCGTAGCGCTGCTTGCCGAGCAGCATCGCGACGATGGTGTCGCTGATGACGACGCAGGCGCAGTCGTCCCCACTGAACTGCGGGTTGATCGTGTACCCCAGCTCGGTGAAGAACCTCTTCGACGCCTCGACGTCGGTGGTGGCGAGATTCACGAAGATCATCTGCTGGTACATGGGGGCCTCTTCCCTCGGGTGCGTGCCGTTCGAGGGGGTAGACCGGGGGCCGCCGGGAAACTCATCGGCGCTCGCGGCCCCCTCGTGCCGCCGTGCGGATCCCTCAGCGGCGCAGCGGGAGCGCCACCAGGTCGGCCACCGCCACGGTGAGCGGTCCGAACAGGGCGAGCAGGGCGCCCGCGCGCAGGGCCGCGGCGCCACGCAGCAGGGTCGCGGGGGCGCCGAGCCGCACCAGGGCGTCGATGGTGTCGGCGCGGCTCTGCCGGACCTCCACGGCCGCTGTCAGCAGGGTCGCCACGGTGCAGCCGGTGACGAGGAGGACGCCGAGGGTGGTGAGCGGGCCGGAGGAGGGGACGACGGAGGAGTCCGAGGAGAACGACGAGAACTGCGAGAACGACGAGAACGACGAGAACGACGAGAACGACGAGAACACGGTCAGGGCCAGCGCGCCGGAGACGACGGCGCAGACGACGCCGAGCGGGCGGCCGATACGGACGGCCTCCGCCATCAGCGCCCGCCCGGCGAGCAGCCGCAGCGCGCCCGGCCGGGCCGTCTGCAGCAGCCGGCCGCACAGATGGGTGAGGCCGGGGCCGGCCAGGACAAGACCCACGGCGGTCAGGGCCCAGCCGATCAGCACACCGGGCAGGGCCGGGCCGGCGGACCGGTCGCCGTACGCCTCCACGCTCAGGCCGACGGCGAGGACCGCGATGCCCCAGGGCAGGCCGGAGGGGGCGCGCCGCGGATCGGTGAGGGCGTGCGTCCAGCCGGCACCCGGTGGTGCCTGGTCGGCGGGGCCGCCGGCGGCCGGGTCGGGGTGTGCGGGGTCCCACTCGCCGTCCACCGGGGCGGGCCGTTCGTCCCCGCTGCCGGGCCGCTGCCAGGTGTCGCCCCGGTGCGGGACCGGCACCGCACTGACGACCCGTGTCGCGGCGGCCGTTCGGACGGTGCCGTCCGCCGACCGGGTGGCGAACCCGGGGTGCGTCCCCAGGGCCTCGGGTGAGCGCGCCCGCCCGTAGGAGCCGAAGCGGCCGTACGTCCATGCCGCGCGCCGCGCGGGAGGGGCGCCCCGGGGC
Organism: Streptomyces sp. NPDC102462; assembly: GCF_044765425.1. Classification (NCBI taxonomy): domain Bacteria; kingdom Bacillati; phylum Actinomycetota; class Actinomycetes; order Kitasatosporales; family Streptomycetaceae; genus Streptomyces; species Streptomyces sp. NPDC102462. The sequence goes on from NZ_JBIWKB010000012.1 coordinate 128,606, forward strand.
CGCAGCGCCAGGGCCACCGTGCCCGACGCGATCAGCGGAACCGGCAGGAGCAGCGTGAGGGTGGCGGGCAACGGCAGCGGCTCGCCCGCGGCCAGCAGCTGCCGCCCGGCCCCGTCGAAGGGCATGCCCGTCAGGTCGCCGCGCAGATGGAGGAAGACCAGCAGGGCCACCGCCGAGCCCAGCGTGCAGGACAGGGCCGTGGTCAGGACCGAGATCGCCATCAGCCGGCCCGGTCCGAGGCCGAGGGCCGAGAGCCCGGGGCGTGGCCTGGTGCCCGGGTCGGTGCGGGCGACCGCCACCGCGAAGTGGACGGTGGCGGCCAGCGGCACCGCGCACCAGGCCAGGCCGTTCACCGACTCCGTCGGGTTCTCGGGGTGCGCCAGGGCATGAGCGAGGGCGCTCAGCAGCAGGAAGCCCGTGCCCGCCGCGGCCGTCGCCACCAGGAGGCGGCGCAGATGGACCGCGGGACGGGCGCCGCGGCTCAGACGGAGAGCGAGCACGCCGCCCGGCCTTCCGACTCGGTGACCGGCGGCAGGTGCACGGTGGTCACGCGCCGCCCGTCGAGCAGTGCCACCGTGCGGTCGGCGAGGGCCGCGGTCTCCGCGTCGTGGGTGGCGAGGACGACGGTGATGCCGTGCGAGCGGGCGGCCGTCGTCAGCGTACGCAGCACCTGGGCGCGGTCGGCGCGGTGCAGCGGGGCCGTGGGCTCGTCCGCGAACAGCACCGTGGGGGCCGGGGCGAGCGCCCGGGCGATCGCGACCCGCTGGCGTTCGGACTGCCGCAACTGGTGCGGATGCCGATGGGACCTGTGGCCGACGTCGAGCCGCTCCAGCCACTCCAGGGCGGCGGTCTTGGCGCGGCGGCGGCTGGTGCCGCGCAGCATCAGGGGCAGGGCGGTGTTCTCCCACACGTTCAGCTCCGGGAGCAGGGCCGGCACCGGGTCGATCCAGCCGAACCGGTCGCGGCGCAGCCGTTCCCGGGCCAGCGGGCCCATGGTGTGCACGGGTGCGCTGTTGAACCAGACCTCGCCGCGCCTGACCGGCAGGAGCCCGGACAGACAGCGCAGCAGCGTCGTCTTGCCGCTGCCTCGCGGCCCGCTGACGGCGATGATCTCGCCCTCCCGCACACCGAGCGAGACACCGCCGAGGGCGGGTGAGCCGTCGTGGTGGGTGAAGTGCAGGGAGCGTGCCCAGAGCACGTCGTTGTCCGGCGGGGCCTCCATGGGCGTACACCTCGGTTCTGATCCGCTGTTCCCGGCGCCTGGTCCCCCTTCCGGGGGAACGAAGGCCGGGCCGATCGGTCACTGGCACGCTAGGCAGCCGCCGCGGGGTGGCCGGACAGCACACGGCCCCGGGCCGCCGTTCTTCATTCGAACGGGCGACACCGGGGCCGTCGATCAGCTGATCAGCGGCGCGGAGCGGGCGGAGCCGCACCGCCGCGCCGGGGCTCGGGGCTCGGCGCTCAGAGCTTGGTCCATGCCTCCGTCAGCGTGGCGCGCAGGATCTGCTCGATCTCGTCGAAGGTCTCCTGGTCGGAGATCAGCGGCGGGGCGAGCTGGACGACCGGGTCGCCGCGGTCGTCGGCCCGGCAGTACAGGCCGTTGTCGAAGAGCGCCTTGGAGAGGAAGCCGTACAGGACGCGCTCGGTCTCCTCGTCGTTGAAGGTCTCCTTGGTGGTCTTGTCCTTGACCAGTTCGATGCCGTAGAAGAAGCCGTTGCCGCGGACGTCGCCGACGATCGGCAGGTCGTGCAGCTTCTGCAGGGTGGCCAGGAACGCGGGCTCGTTGTCCAGCACGTGCTGGTTGAGGCCCTCACGCTCGAACAGGTCGAGGTTGGCGAGGCCCACCGCGGCGGAGACCGGGTGGCCGCCGAAGGTGTAGCCGTGCAGGAAGGTGTTGTCGCCCTTGTAGAACGGCTCGGCCAGGCGGTCGGAGACGATGCAGGCGCCGATCGGGGAGTAGCCGGAGGTCATGCCCTTGGCGCAGGTGATCATGTCCGGTACGTAGCCGAACTTGTCGCACGCGAACATCGTGCCGAGCCGGCCGAAGGCGCAGATGACCTCGTCGGAGACCAGCAGCACGTCGTACTGGTCGCAGATCTCGCGCACCCGCTGGAAGTAGCCGGGCGGCGGCGGGAAGCAGCCGCCGGCGTTCTGCACCGGCTCCAGGAAGACCGCGGCGACGGTGTCCGGGCCCTCGAAGAGGATCTGCTGCTCGATCTGGTCGGCGGCCCAGCGGCCGAACGCCTCCGGGTCGTCGCCGAAGATCGGGGCGCGGTAGATGTTGGTGTTGGGCACCTTGTGCGCGCCCGGCACCAGCGGCTCGAAGGGGGCCTTCAGGGCCGGCAGGCCGGTGATGGACAGGGCGCCCTGCGGGGTGCCGTGGTAGGCGACCGCGCGGGAGATGACCTTGTGCTTGGTGGGCTTGCCGGTCAGCTTGAAGTACTGCTTGGCGAGCTTCCAGGCGGTCTCGACGGCCTCGCCGCCGCCGGTGGTGAAGAAGACCTTGTTCAGGTCGCCCGGCGCGTAGTCGGCCAGCCGCTCGGCCAGCTCCACGGCCTTCGGGTGGGCGTAGGACCACACGGGGAAGAACGCCAGCTCCTGGGCCTGCTTGAAGGCCGTCTCGGCGAGTTCCGTGCGGCCGTGACCGGCCTGGACCACGAACAGACCCGCGAGACCGTCGAGATAGCGCTTGCCCTTGTCGTCGTAGATGTAGGTGCCCTCGCCCCGGACGATGGTCGGGACGGGGGAGTCCTCGTACGAGGACATGCGGGTGAAGTGCATCCACAGGTGGTCGTACGCGCTGCGGCTCAGGTCCTTTGTGCTCACGGTTATCGGGTTCCCCACATATAGGTCTGCTTCTTGAGCTTGAGGTAGACGAAGCTCTCGGTGGAGCGCACTCCGGGCAGGGCCCGGATGCGTTTGTTGATGACGTCCAGCAGGTGGTCGTCGTCCTCGCAGACGATCTCGGCGAGGATGTCGAACGAGCCCGCGGTCATCACCACGTACTCGACTTCCGACATGGCGGTCAGCGCATCCGCCGCGGACTCCACATCGCCCTCGACGTTGATCCCGACCATCGCCTGCCGGCGGAAGCCCACGGTGAGCGGGTCCGTGACGGCGACGATCTGCATCACGCCCTGGTCGAGCAGCTTCTGGACGCGCTGGCGCACGGCCGCCTCGGACAGGCCCACGGCCTTGCCGATGGCGGCGTAGGGCCGACGGCCGTCCTCCTGGAGCTGCTCAATGATGGCGAGGGAGACGGCGTCCAGGTGGGGGGTGCCGTTTCTGGGCTCGCGGGACGAGTCCCTCTGGTCTGCGCTTCGACTGGCCACGCCCTCACTGTGCACGAGGTCTCGACAGTTCCGCAAGGCTCCTTCAATGAAATTCGTTGTTTATGACATCGAGACTTGCGGATTTCGCAGCTATGGCCCGAACGGGGGTGTTGAAAACGTCGGCTCCCGGACTAGGGTGGGTGTCTCAGCGACTGGACAGATCTGACCTGACAGGAGGCCGGCAGTGAGCACCGAGCTGGGGCGGCTGCGCAAGCTCCGCAATTACGTCGACGGGGAGTTCCGGGACGCCGCCGACGGACGGACCACCGAGGTGGTCAACCCCGCGACGGGCGAGGCGTACGCGACCGCGCCGCTGTCCGGCCAGGCGGACGTGGACGCCGCCATGGCGGCAGCCGCCGCGGCCTTCCCCGGCTGGCGCGACACCACGCCCGCCGAGCGGCAGAAGGCCCTGCTGAAGATCGCCGACGCGTTCGAGGAGCGCGCCGAGGAACTGATCGCGGCCGAGGTGGAGAACACGGGCAAGCCGGTCGGCCTGACCCGCTCCGAGGAGATCCCGCCGATGGTCGACCAGATCCGCTTCTTCGCGGGCGCCGCGCGGATGCTGGAGGGCCGCTCGGCCGGCGAGTACATGGAGGGCATGACCTCGATCGTGCGCCGCGAGCCGGTCGGCGTCTGCGCGCAGGTCGCGCCGTGGAACTACCCGATGATGATGGCCGTGTGGAAGTTCGCCCCGGCGATCGCCGCGGGCAACACCGTCGTCCTCAAGCCATCGGACACCACCCCGGCCTCCACCGTGCTGATCGCCGAGATCCTCGGTTCGATCCTGCCCAAGGGCGTCTTCAACGTCATCTGCGGCGACCGCGACACCGGCCGCCTCATGGTCGAGCACCCCACCCCGGCGATGGCCTCCATCACCGGCTCCGTCCGCGCCGGCATCTCCGTCGCCGGGTCCGCGGCCAAGGACGTCAAGCGGGTCCACCTGGAGCTGGGCGGCAAGGCACCCGTCGTCGTCTTCGAGGACACCGACATCCCGAAGGCCGTCGAGGACATCTCCGTCGCGGGCTTCTTCAACGCCGGCCAGGACTGTACGGCCGCGACCCGCGTCCTCGTCCAGGAGTCCATCCACGACGAGTTCGTCGCCGCGCTGGCCAAGGCCGCCGCCGACACCAAGACCGGGCAGCCGGACGACGAGGACGTCCTCTACGGGCCGCTGAACAACCCCAACCAGCTCAAGCAGGTCTCCGGCTTCATCGAGCGGCTGCCCGCGCACGCCAAGGTCGAGGCCGGCGGGCGGCAGGTCGGCGAGCAGGGCTACTTCTACGCGCCGACCGTCGTCTCGGGTCTCAAGCAGGACGACGAGATCATCCAGAACGAGGTCTTCGGACCGGTCATCACCGTCCAGTCCTTCTCCGACGAGGACCAGGCCGTGCAGTGGGCCAACGGCGTCGAGTACGCCCTCGCCTCGTCCGTGTGGACCAAGGACCACGCCCGTGCCATGCGGATGTCCAAGAAGCTGGACTTCGGCTGCGTGTGGATCAACACGCACATTCCGCTGGTCGCCGAGATGCCGCACGGTGGCTTCAAGAAGTCCGGCTACGGCAAGGACCTTTCGGCGTACGGCTTCGACGACTACACGCGGATCAAGCATGTGATGACTTCGCTGGACGGCTGACGGGCGCTGCGCTTGGCTTTGGCCGAGGTTGCAGTGGGCGTTGGTGTTATGGCTGGGCGCGGAATTGGCCGCGTCCGGCCGGCAGTTCGTCTGCGGCGCCGTTGTGGTTGGTCGCGCAGTTCCCCGCGCCCCTGTTGGGGTGGGTTCGGTTGGTGGTTGGGTGCGGGGGCGTTGCGGCTGGTTGCGCAGTTCCCCGCGCCCCTGTTGGGGTGGGTTCGGTTGGTGGTTGGGTGCGGCGCCGTGGGGGCTGGTCGCGCAGTTCCCCGCGCCCCTGGCGGCGGGGGGCGACAACGTGTCGGGTGGGGGTGGGGGTGGTTGACGGTGCGTCCATTGTTCTGGGGGGTGGTGTTCGGGATGCTGCGGTGATGGCTCGGACTCCTGTGCACATGCCCCCGTTCCCCCGTCGTTCGCTGCTGCGGGCGCTGGGCGGCGCCGCCGCGCTCGGCGCACTGGCCGGTTGCGGGGTGCCCGCCGCCTATGTCGCGCCCGCCGACCGCGCCGTACCGGACACGTCCGCCGCCGACAAGAGGCTGATCTGGGCGAACTGGCCGCTGTACATCGACACCGACGACGACCACCCGAACCGCCGGCCCACGCTGGCCGCCTTCGAGAAGCGCACCGGCATCTCCGTCGACTACGTCGAGGAGATCAACGACAACGACGAGTTCTTCGGCAAGATCAGCCCCGCGCTGATGAACCGCCAGTCCACCGGCCGGGACCTGATCGTCATCAGCGACTGGATGTGCGCGCGGTTCGTGCGCCTCGGCTGGGTGCAGGAGATGGACCGCGCCCGGCAGCCCCATGTGGCGAAGTACCTCGACCCGCTGCTGCGTTCGCCCGCCTTCGACCCGGGGCGCAGGTTCTCCGTGCCGTACCAGTCGGGTATCACGGGCATCGCCTACAACCACCGGAAGCTGGGCCGCGAGATCCGGCAGGTGAACGACCTCTGGGCGAGCGACCTCAGGGGCCGGGTCACCCTGCTGTCCGGTCTCGACGAGGTCTTCGCGCTGCTGATGCAGGGCAACGGCGTGGACATCACCCGGTGGACCGCGGACGACTTCCACACGGTCTGCGACCAGGTGGAGCGGCAGACCCGTCGCGGCCAGATCCGCCGTTTCACCGGCAACGACTACACCAAGGACCTGGTCAGCGGGGACGTGCTGGCCTGCCAGGCCTACTCAGGGGACGTCATCCAGCTCCAGGCCGACAACCCCGACATCCGCTTCGTCGTCCCCGAGGAGGGCGCGGAGCTGTGGGCCGACTCGCTGATGATCCCCAACCGGGCGCGCCACAAGGCCAACGCCGAACGCCTCCTCGACTACTACTACGAACCCGAAGCCGCCGCGGAGCTGGCCGCCTGGGTGAACTACGTCTGCCCGGTCCCGGCGGCCAAGGACGTGCTCGCCGCCGCCAAGGACAAGGACACCGCGGCCCTGGCCGACAACCCGCTGATCTTCCCCGACGACACGATGCGCGGGCGCCTCGCCGTCGCCCGCGACATCACCTCCGCGGAGCGGCCCGACTTCGCCAAGCGGTGGAATGGGATCGCGGGGCTCTGAGCGCTCCGCCGGATCGGCCGTGCCGCGCCGGAGTTCGTCCCGGGCGCGGTCACTTGAGGCCGCTGAGCATGACGCCGCGGATGTAGTGCTTCTGAAGCAGCAGGAAGAGGATCAGGACCGGCAGGACGCTGAGGACGAGGCCGGCCATGACGACGGGCATCGTGCGGGTGGGGTCGATGTGGTCCTGAAGGAGCTGAATGCCGACGGGCAGGGTCATCACGTCCGGGTCGGCGGTCGAGACGAGCAGCGCCCAGATGTACTCGTTCCAGGCGTCGACGAAGGTCAGCAGCCCGAGTGTCACCACGACCGGCTTGGTCTGCGGCACCACGATCCGCCACCACACGGCGAACTCGCCCGCCCCGTCGATGCGCGCGGCCTCCAGGACCTCGTCCGGGATCGAGAGCATGAACTGGCGCATCAGGAAGATCCCGAAGCCGTTGACGAGGAACGGCACGGTGAGCGCCACGACGCTGACGGTCAGGCCCGCGCCGCCGCGCCCGAACAGGTCGTTGCCGCCCGCCAGCGGCCAGTGCACCAGGATCAGGAACCGCGGGACGAAGAACAGGAACGGCGGGAACATCATCGTGGACAGCACGAGCCGGAAGACGAACTGCCGCCCCGGGAAGCGGAGTTTGGCGAGCGCGTAGCCGGCGAGTGACGACGTCAGCAGCACCGACCCGGTGATCACGGCGGTGGCGACGACGCTGTTGCGGAAGAGCACCGGCAGGTCGAGCTGGTCGATGGCCGCCCGGTAGTTGGACAGGTCGAACGCCTTCGGCAGGAACCGGTACGGCAGCGTGCCGGACTCGCCCGGCCCTTTGAACGACGTCATCAGCATGTCGAGGAACGGCACCACCGTGAGCACGGCGCCGGCCCCGACGACCAGATACGACAGCCACGGGAACCGGCGGCGCATCACGCGTCCTCCCCGCTGCGCCGGAAGAACCACAACTGCACCAAGGTGACCACCAGGACCACGACGAACAGCACGAAGGCGGCGGCGCTCGCCGCGCCCCAGTCGCCGTAGGAGAAGGCCTGCCGGTACATCTCCAGCGCGGCCACTTCGGTCGCGTCGCCCGGTCCGCCCCGGGTCATCACGGTGATCAGCGCGAACGACTGCAGTCCGGTGAGGAACTGGGTGACGCACACGAGCAGCAGGGACGGCCGCAGCAGCGGCAGGGTGATCCTGAAGAAGACGGTGACGGGCCCGGCGCCGTCGAGCGCGGCGGCCTCGTAGTACGACTCGGGAACGGACTTCAGCCCGGCGGTCAGGATGAGGATCGCCGTGCCGAGCGAGGCCCATGCCTGGACGACCACGACGGAGGGCAGCGCGGTGTCCGGGTCCTGGAGGAACGCCACCGAGCCGAGCCCGAGGGCGTTGAGGACGCCGTTGACCAGGCCGCCCGGCTCGTACATGTACTTCCACACGTTGCCGACGGCGACGACGGTCGTGACGATCGGCAGGAAGTACAGGGTGCGCCACAGCCCCTGGAAGCGCAGTTTGTCGATGCAGGTGGCGACGAGTACGGAGCCCGTGAGCGCGAGGGCCACCGTGCCCAGGGCGAACAGCAGCGTATTGGTGAGGACCGGCGCAAGGAACGTCGAGCCGTCCGCGAACAGAGCGGTGAAGTTGTCCGCACCGACCGGATCGATCGCGCCGAGGTCGAACCCGGTCCAGCGGGACATCGACAGCAGCAGCGCGAAGCCGAGCGGCAGGATCAGGAACACGGCGAAGAACAGCAGCGCCGGCGCCAGGAAGAGACAGGCGACGACGGCCTGGCGGCGCCGGGCCCGGCCATGCCCGACGACGGCGGACGGTGCGGACCGCCTGCCCCGCGCCCGCTCGGTCGTCTCCGGTACCAGGGCGTTCACCATGGGCGCGACACCTCCTGGTCGACCTGGCGGCGGGTGGTGCGCAGCGCCTCGTCGACCGACTGCTGACCGGTCCACAGCGCCTCGATGTTCTTGCGCAGCAGCGACTTGGCCTGCTGCGCGCCCGGCCCGTTCGGCTCGGGGACCGCGTACGCCAGCGCGTCCAGGAACGGGCGCAGATTGGGATCGCGGCCCGGGCTGCCGCCGCTGCCTGCACCGCCTGCGCCTGCACCTGCACTTGACCCTGCGCCTGCGTCTACGCCGCCGACACCGTCGCTGTCGCCATCGCCCAGGAGGGTCCGCATGTCGTCGGCGCGGCCGGTCAGCGAGCCGACCGACACCTGGAGCAGGCTCATCCGGGTCGCCGTCGCGCCCTTCGCGGCGTTCTTCACGTCCACCTTCTCGGTGTTGAGCCAGCGCAGGAACTCCCATGCCTCACGCGGGTGTTCACTGGCCGTGTTGACGCCCAGCAGGAACCCGGTGCAGAGCGTGGCGCGTTCGCCGCCCGCCGCGGGGACGGGCACGGGCGCGACGCCCACATCGCGGTAGTCCTCGCCCATCAGGGCCTTCAGGGTCCCGGTCCACCAGCCGGCGCCGACCACCATGGCCACCTGCCCGGACGGGAACGCCCTGTAGACGTTGACGCCGGGGGCGCTCGCGCCCATGCCGACGAGGCGGTGCTCCAGGCCGAACACGGCCCGGCCGGCCGGCGAGTCGATGGCGGTGCGCCTGCCGTCCGCGGAGACGAACCTTCCGCCGGCCGTGCTCAGCAGGGCGAGCGTCTGGCCGACGGTGGTGGAGTCGTCGTAGGTGGAAAGACCGAACCCCTGGACCAGTGTGTTGCCGTACCGGTCCCGCCTGGTGGTGCGGTAGGCCGTCTCCTCCAACTCCCGCCAGGTGCGTGGAGGTCCGGCGACGCCGGCCTCCCGCAGCAGCCGCTTGTTGTAGTAGAGGGCGTACGTCTGCACCTCGGTGGGGTAGCCGTAGACCGTGCCGCCCACCGAGGAGGCGCCGACCGCGGCCTCGCTGTAGCCGCGCCTGATCTCCGCGGCGTGCCCGGACGGAGCCGGCCGCAGCACACCGGCCCGGACCAGCTGGCCGTTCCACAGGCAGTACGGGTGGACGATGTCGGCGCCCTGGCCCGCGGCCTGCCGGACCATGAACGTGGTCAGCAGGTCCGTGAACTCGACCGCCGTCGTGCGCACCTTGACCCGCTCGTGGGTGGCGTTCCACTCGTCGACCGGGCCCTGGAGGGCCTTCTTGAGGGCGCCGCTCGCGTAGTGGGAGAGCAGGGTGAGGACGATCGGATCCCCGGGGCGCCCGGTGCCCCGGTGCGGCGCGGCGCACCCGGAGGCGAGCAGCGCCGAGGGGAGTGCCAGCGCGAAGTGACGGCGGCTCAGACCGGTGGAGCGGCGTCCCGGCGTCATCGGCTGACCTCCCGGCGCAGCACACGGAACCGCCGGGTCGTGCGGAAACCGGCGGCGCGGTACAGACGGCCCGCAGGGGACCGCTCACCCGTCCACAGGAACCACGCCGAGTGCGCACCGCCCGCCCGCATCCGCTCCAGGACCAGATGCAGCAGAACCTTGCCGAGTCCGGTGCCGCGCCTGTCCTCCAGCACACCGAACGGGCCGAACCGCTCGTCCACCGACTCGTACGCGCCGTGCATCGCCCAGCCCACCAGGCGGCCCGCGGGGTCCCGGACGACGACGATCCGGTCGAGCGGCGTGCCCGAGGCCGGACACCCGCGGATCGCGCGCGCCCAGTCCGGGCTGAAGTGGAGCCCGGCGAGCGCCACCAGGTCCACCAGGTCGTCGTCGGACGGTGTGCCGAACCGGTGGCCGTCTGCCGTCAGTTCGGCCAGGCGGCGCGCCGCGTCCTCAGGGAAGCGGTAGCCGACCAGGCCGCGGTCCATCGCCGCCGCCTCGTACAGCGTGCGAAAGCCCAGGGACTCAAGGAGCCCGGCCGCCTCCGGGTACGCCTCGGCGTCCAGGCCGGGCAGGACGTAGTGCGGGGTGTACGAGGAGAAGTCCACCCGGGTGCGGCCGTGGCCGTGCAGCCAGCCGAGGGCGTCGGTCAGCAGCCGGCGGCCGAGGCCGCGCCCGCGGGCGTCCGGGTCGACGAAGAAGAACGGGATCCAGCCCTGCTCCGGCTCCAGGTCGGTGCCGGTCAGCGGCGTCAGCCGGCGCACCGCGTAGGCCGCGCCGACGACACGCTCGCCGTCGACCGCGACGCGGAGCCCCGCCGGATCGAAGTTGGCGTCGAGCAGTACCAGGGAGCGGAAGCGGTCCGCCGTGATCGGGTCGGCCGGCGCGCTGCGGCGCCACGCCTCCACCACCCGCGGACCGTCGCCCACGCGAAAGCCGCGGATCACGGCCCCGGAACGCGTCGCGCGACCGGTCATGGACGGGGGTGCCCTTTTCCGCGCGGTCCCGCCGCGCGTACGGCCGTGCTCATCCTTCGCCCCCGTCCGCCGGTGACATCTCGAAACGGCGGCTGGAAATTTACTTGTATGTCATGGAATTCCGCAATGAGTGACCAAGGCTTCTCTCCCCGTGAGCCCGGCGGGGCGGCCGGAAGCCCTCAGCCCTGGCGGAGGGTGTGGAGCGCGTCGATGCGGTTCGTGGTGATCGAGTCGACGCCCAGGCCGAGGAGGCGGCGCATGGCACGGCGGGTGTCGGGGGTCCACACGGACAGCAGATGACCGCCGTGGTGGACGCGGGCGGCGAGATCCCGGCCGACCAGGCTGAAACGGTAGTTGAGCCAGCGCGGGCCCACCGCCGCCAGCAGGGCGGGCCGCGGCGGCGCGAGCGTCGTCCAGGTCAGGGCGATCTCGGCGGCCGGGTCGGCGGCGCGGACGGCCAGCATCGCCGTCGCGCCCGCGCAGTAGTAGACGCGGTCCCGCGCCCCGGCCGCGTGGACGACCTCCACGATCCGCCGTGCGGTCCGGCGCTGGACCAGGCCCGGCAGGTCGACCATCACCCGGCTGTCGTCCGTCGCGGCCAGCGCCTCCTCAAGCGTCGGCACGCCGCCCGCGGTCAGTCCGCGCACCTCGGCTGCGGACAGCGAGCCGAGCGGCCGGTCGTGCTCCCACAGCCGCTCAAGCGTCGCGTCGTGCAGCAGCACGGGTACGCCGTCACGGGTGAGCCGTACGTCGATCTCGACCGCGTCCGCGCCGCGCCGGAGCGCGGAACGCAGCGAGTCGATCGTGTTCTCACGGAAGCGATAGGGGTCGCCGCGGTGCGCGACGGCGGTCACGGTCTGCATGGACCCCATTGTGCGGATGAACACCGCACGCCGGGTTCAGCGGGCGAGCCACTGAGCCGTGTAGGTGTCGATCTCGGCTGCGATCCGGGCCTTGCCCGCCGGGTCGAGGAAGGACGCCTCCACCGCGTTCTTGGCGAGGTCGGCGATGCCGCGCTCGTCGAGGCCGAGCAGCCGGGCGGCCACCGCGTACTCGTTGTTGAGGTCGGTGCCGAACATCGGCGGGTCGTCCGAGTTGACGGTGACCACGACGCCGGCCTCGACGAACTCCTTGATCGGGTGCTCGTCGAGGGTGCGGACCGCGCGGGTGGCGATGTTGGAGGTCGGGCAGACCTCCAGCGGAATGCGGTGGTCGGCGAGGTGCGCGAGCAGCTTGGGGTCGCGGGCCGAGCTGGTGCCGTGCCCGATCCGCTCGGCGCGCAGCTCGGTCAGCGCGTCCCAGACCGTCTCGGGGCCGGTCGTCTCACCGGCGTGCGGCACGGAGTGCAGCCCGGCGGCGACGGCCCGGTCGAAGTACGGCTTGAACTGCGGCCGGGGCACGCCGATCTCGGGCCCGCCGAGCCCGAAGGAGACCAGGCCCTCCGGGCGCACCCGGTCGTCCGTGGCGAGCCGGATCGTCTCCTCCGCGGAGTCGAGGCCGGCCTCGCCGGGGATGTCGAAGCACCAGCGCAGCACGGTCCCGAACTCGGCCTCGGCCGCCTTGCGGGCGTCCTCTATCGCGTCCATGAAGGCACGCGCGTCGATGCCGCGGCGGGTCGAGGAGTACGGCGTGATGGTCAGCTCGGCGTACCGCACCTGCTGCCGGGCGAGGTCGCGGGCCACCTCGTAGGTGAGCAGACGGACGTCCTCCGGGGTGCGGACGAGGTCCACGACGGACAGGTACACGTCGATGAAGTGGGCGAAGTCCGTGAAGGTGAAGTACTCGGCCAGCGCCTTTGGGTCGGCGGGGACCTTGGAGTCGGTGTGGCGGGCGGCGAGTTCCGAGACGATGCGCGGGGAGGCGGAGCCGACGTGGTGGACGTGCAGTTCGGCCTTGGGCAGTCCGGCGATGAAGGTCCGCGGGTCGCGGTCGACGGGTGCGGCGGTGTCGGTCAAGAGGTTGTCCCTCCCCGGGGCAGGCGCCGGCGGACCGGAGTCCGGGCGCGGGTGATCGGCTGATCGGTGAGTCGGGGGTCATCGTAAGCCGTGCCGGGGGCGGCTCTGGCCTGCCCGTAGCATGACAGCACGCCGATGAGAGGGGACCGTGCGACATGTCCGACGAGGCACCGCAGAACGCCGCGGAGAGCGGAGCGACACCCGGCCACGCTGCCTCGCCCGACACCCGGTCCGCCACGCCGGCCGGTGGTGCCGTTGCGGGCGGTGGGGCCACGGGTGGCGGCGCAGCAGCCGACGGTGGGGCGGACGTGGTCGCCTGGCCGGCACCGGCCGGTGCGGACCCCCGGTCCGACCCCGGGTCCACGGCTCCGGCCACGGGCGTCTGGCCCGAGCCGGCCGGTACCACAGCGGGGCCGTGGGACGCGGGCGCCGGGTCGGCCCCGGGTCATTCGCCCTCCGCGACCCGGGACGCGACCCCCGCGTCGTGGGTCCCGCCCACCGACCGGGCACCCGCGGCCACTTCGCCGGCCCCGACCGGCACCACGCCCGGCCCGGGCGAGGCCCCGTGGGCGGCTCCGGCAGACACCGCCCCCGTGTCCGGCGCACCGGTGGCCGGACCGGGTGACACCATCGCCGCGAGTGCCCCCGACACCCCGGCCCCGCCCTACCAGGTCCCGCCCTCGGCCCACGACCAGCAGGTCTCGTCCTCCGTTCACGATCAGCGGACGGTCGTCTCCTTCCCGAAGGAGAGCGCGCCGCCGCCCTGGGCCGGGCCGGCCGGCACACCCCATGCGGCACCGCCGTCGAACCCCTTCGCCGCGCCCGGGACGGTGGCGCCGCACCCGGGCGGTTCGGACAATCCGTTCGCCCCGCCGCGCCAGGAGTCCCCGGCGGACGCCCCCTTCGCACCCCCCGCCGCGCAGCCGCAGGGGGCGGCGGTCCCGCCGCCGCCCATCGCGCCCGGCGGCCCCGGCCAGGTGCCGTACGGCTACCCGGGCGGCCCCGCGGGCTACGGCTACCCGGCGCCGCCCGCCACCGGTCCCGGCTACTACGGCTGGCCCGGCATGCAGCCGATGCCGAGCAACGGGCTGGGCACGGCCGGGCTGGTGCTGGGCATCCTCGCGGCGATCGGCTTCTGTATGTGGCCGGTGGCGCTGCTGCTGGGCGCGCTGGCCGTGATCTTCGGCGCGATCGGCCGCGGCAGGGCCCGCCGTGGCGAGGCGACGAACCCCGGCCAGGCCCTGGCGGGCATCATCTGCGGCGCGACCGGCATGGTCCTCGCCCTCATCCTGCTCGCCTTCTTCATCGCCACCTCCGCCTGACCTCACCTCACCCACACAACCCGTCCCGCTCCGGCCCCGTTTCCATGCCGGCTCGCCCGCGCCCGCCCCTACGACGGGCTCGCCCCCGCCCGCCTCTACGGCAGGCTCGCGTCGCGGGCCCGCCTACGAAGCGGCTCGCGCGGGCGCAGTCTTTGCGGCAAGGCTCGCCCGGCCCCCAGGCTCGCGCGGGCCGCCCGGGGCTCAGCCGCTGTGTGCCAGTCGTTCGCGGGCTGTCATCAAGGCGAAGCCGAGGAGGTTGGGACCGCGCCAGTGTTCGGGGGTGGTGGCCGCCTCGTCGTCGGCCGCGAGGCCGATGCCCCACACGCGGTCCACCGGGCTCGCCTCCACCAGCACGCGCTCGCCGGTGTTCAGCAGGAACTCCCGCAGGCCGGCATGTGTACCGAACTTGTGCACGCTGCCCTCGACCACGATCCGGAAGCGCTCCCGCTGCCACACCCTCTCGTCGAAGTCCCGTACCAGCCGCCCCGCCTTCTTGGCCTGCGAGGGATGCCCCGCGGCCAGCACCCGGCGCTCCGCCTCCGCGTCCCCGAAGAGTCTCGCCTTCTCGGCCATCATCCAGTGTTCGGCCGTCGCGTACTCCACCGCGTCCACGACGAACGGTGACGGCCACCACTGGCTGAGACAGCTCGCTCCGATACGCCCGTCCGCTCTCGGCCGGTGCCCCCAGAAGTGCAGGTATGTGACGCGCGCCCCCGCGCGGACCTCCCTGATCAGCGTCTCCACCGAATCGATCGTCCCCATGCACGCCAGTTTGGCAGGCGCCACTGACAGTCCGTCCTCGGTTTCCCAGGCCGACTCGACACCTGGTCGACAGATTCCGTTGCGTAACCAAAAGGCAACAACGGAATCACTTGTTGGCGTCCCTTTGCTCTGTCAGGATCGGCACTCAAATCGAGCTGGAGCTACGCCACCCGCCTTCCGGACGGGGCGACGGCGGAGGAGAGCGACATGCACAAACCGGGCACCGCCACCCCGGAACGATTCCCGGCACAGGAGCGCTTCGCGGACGGGGCGCAGTACGTCGCCGGGCGCCTGGCGAAGGGTACGTCGGGCCGCACCCACCGCGTGATCGATCCGGCCACCGGCGCGGACGTGTACCGCTACGAACTGGCCGGCCCCGATGACGTGGACGCCGCGGTCGCCGCCGCCCGCGCGGCCTTCCCCGACTGGGCCGCCGCCACCCCGGGCGAGCACTCCGACGCCCTGCACCGGTTCGCCGCCGTCCTCGCGGACCGCGCCGAGGAGTTCGCCCGCGCCGAGTCCCTGCAGTGCGGCAAGCCGCTCAAGCTGACCCGTGAGTTCGACGTCCCCGGGACCATCGACAACACGGCGTTCTTCGCGGGCGCAGCCCGGCATCTGCAGGGGCAGTCCGCCGGCGAGTACTCCGGCGACCACACGTCGTACGTCCGCCGGGAGCCCATCGGCGTCGTCGGCTCCATCGCCCCCTGGAACTACCCGCTCCAGATGGCGGCCTGGAAGATCCTTCCGGCGATCGCCGCGGGCAACACCATCGTGCTCAAGCCCGCCGAGCTGACCCCGCTGACCTCGCTGCTGTTCGCCGAGGCCGCGACCGCCGCGGGCATCCCGGACGGCGTCGTCAACATCGTCACCGGCACCGGCAAGGAGGCGGGGGAGCGCCTGGTCGCCCACCCCGACGTGGCCATGACCTCCTTCACCGGCTCCACGGCGGTCGGCAGGCGCGTCGCCGAGATCGCCACCGCCACCGTCAAACGCATCCACCTGGAACTCGGCGGCAAGGCACCCTTCGTCGTCTTCGACGACGCCGACCTCGACGCCGCCGCCAACGGCGCGGTCGCCGGTGCCCTCATCAACACCGGGCAGGACTGCACGGCCGCCACGCGCGCGTACGTGCAGCGCCCGCTGTACGAGGCGTTCGTGGAGCGGACCGCCGCCCTGATGGAGAGCGTCCGGCTCGGCGACCCGTTCGCCCCCGGCACCGACCTCGGCCCGCTGATCTCGCACGTCCAGCGCGACCGGGTGGCCGGCTTCGTCGACCGGGCCCGCGGCTACGCGCGCGTGGTGACCGGCGGCGCGGCACCCCTGGGCGATCTGGCCGACGGCGCGTACTATCGGCCCACCCTGATCGCCGACGCGCCCCAGGACAGCGAGGTCGTCCAGTCCGAGATCTTCGGCCCGGTGCTGGTCGTCCTGCCGTTCGACGGTGACGACGAGGGGATCCGGCTGGCCAATGACACCCCGTACGGCCTCGCGGCCTCCGCGTGGAGCCGGGACGTCTACCGGGCGAACCGCGCGACCCGTGAGATCAAGGCGGGCTGCGTCTGGGTCAACGACCACATCCCGATCATCAGCGAGATGCCGCACGGGGGATTCAAGCAGTCCGGCTTCGGCAAGGACATGTCCGCGTACTCGTTCGAGGAGTACACGCAGGTGAAGCACGTCATGTTCGACAACACGGCGGTCGCCAGGAAGGACTGGCACCGCACGATCTTCGGGGACCGATAGAGACGACAGGGGCGGTCGCCGACCACGGCCCGCCCCGCCATCCCTCCCGAAAGGGCACCACGCGCATGGAGCAGTACGAGCCCGACCGCCTCAGCCCGGCCCAGGTGGCCGCCATGCGGCGCAGCTTTCGCAACGGCAGGGCCGCCCTGTCCCGCCGTTCGCTGCTGCGCGCCTCCGCGGGCGGCGCGCTCGCGGTGGGCGGACTCGGGGCGCTGAGCGCCTGCGGGATCCCCGCGGCGGGCAAGACGCAGGGCGGCACGTCCGCCGAGGACCGCTCGGCGCGGGAGAAGGTCGTCAACTTCTCCAACTGGCCCGAGTACATCGACGTCGACGACAGCGGCAAGACGCATCCGACGCTCGACGCGTTCACCCGGCAGACCGGCATCGAGGTGAAGTACACCGAGGACATCAACGACAACAACGAGTTCTTCGGCAAGATCAAGCCGCAGCTCGCCGCGGGCCAGGACACCGGCCGCGATCTGATCGTCCTCACCGACTGGCTGGCCGCCCGGGTGATCCGCCTCGGCTGGGTCCAGAAGCTGGACGCGGCCAACCTGCCGCACGCCTTCACCAATCTGTCGCCCCAGTTCCGCAACCCCGACTGGGACCCCGGCCGCGCCTACTCCTACCCCTGGCAGGGCATCTCCACCGTCATCGCGTTCAACAAGAAGGCGCTCGACGGCATCGAGGTGAGGTCGGTCTCCGACCTGCTCGACAACCCGAAGCTCAAGGGCCGGGTCGGCTTCCTGTCGGAGATGCGCGACAGCATCGGCATGACCATGCTCGACATGGGCAAGGACCCGGAGAAGTTCACCGACGACGACTTCGACGCGGTGATCGCCCGGCTGCAGAAGGCCGTCGACAAGGGCCAGATACGCCGCTTCACCGGCAACGACTACACCTCGGACCTCACCAAGGGCGACCTGGCCGCCTGCGTGGCCTGGGGCGGCGACATCGTCCAGCTCCAGGCGGACAGCGCGGACGTCGACTACATCATCCCGGCGAGCGGTTACATGACGTCGACCGACAACATGCTGATCCCGAACAGGGCGCGGCACAAGACGAACGCCGAGCGGCTGATCGACTTCTACTACCAGCCGGAAGAGGCCGCGGCGCTCGCCGCCTACGTCAACTACGTGTCTCCGGTCGACGACGTCAAGCCCTATCTGCAGAAGCTCGACAAGTCGGCGGCGGACAACCCGCTGATCCTGCCGGACAAGGCCATGCAGGCCAAGTCCCATGCCTTCCGCGCGCTGACGCAGAAGGAAGAGACGGCCTACGAAGAGAAGTTCGCGAAGCTCACAGGGGCGTGACGAGGATGAACACCAAAGACAGCAGCGGCGACGTCCGCCTCGTGGGGATCGGCAAGACCTACGGCTCGTTCACCGCCGTGCACCCGCTCGACCTGACCGTGCCGCAGGGCTCCTTCTTCGCCCTGCTCGGCGCCTCGGGCTGCGGCAAGACCACCACCCTGCGGATGATCGCGGGCCTGGAGGAGCCGACCTCCGGCAGCGTGCACCTCGGCGAGCAGGAGGTGACCCGGCTGCCGCCGTACAAGCGGCCGGTGAACACGGTCTTCCAGTCCTACGCGCTCTTCCCGCACCTGGACATCTTCGAGAACGTCGCCTTCGGACTGCGCAGGCGCGGCATCAAGTCGGTGAAGAAGCAGGTCGAGGAGATGCTCGACCTGGTGCAACTGGGCGAGCAGGCACGCAAGAAGCCGCACCAGCTCTCCGGCGGCCAGCAGCAGCGCGTGGCCGTGGCCCGCGCCCTGATCAACCACCCCAAGGTGCTGCTCCTCGACGAGCCGCTGGGCGCCCTCGACCTCAAGCTGCGCCGCCAGATGCAGTTGGAGCTGAAGCGGATCCAGACCGAGGTCGGCATCACCTTCGTCCATGTCACCCACGACCAGGAGGAGGCCATGACCATGGCCGACACGGTCGCGGTGATGAACGCGGGCCGCGTCGAACAACTCGGCTCGCCCACCGACCTGTACGAGAACCCCGGGACCACGTTCGTGGCCAACTTCCTCGGCACGTCCAACCTCATCGAGGCCGAGGTGGACACCCGTAGCGGCGGCGACATCGTCCTCAAGGCGGGCGGCGGAAAGCTGCTGCTGCCCGAGGCCCGCTGTTCCGTCTCGGCACGCACCGGCGACAAGGTGCTGGTCGGCATCCGCCCGGAGAAGATCTCCCTCACCCACGCCGACGACGCGGGCGAGATCCCCGAGGGCCGCAACCGCGTCACCGGCAGGATCGCGGACGCCAGCTTCATCGGCGTCTCCACGCAGTACGTCGTGGACAGCGCCGTGTGCCCCGAACTCGCGGTGTACGTCCAGAACGTCGAGCGGGACGGCCGGCTGGTGCCCGGCGCCGAGGTGGTCCTGCACTGGAGCCCCGCCCACACGTTCGGTCTTGACGCGGCCCAGGATATCGACGCCGGCGTGGAGACCGTCGAGGAAGAGGCCGCGTAGCGATGTCGACGCTCACCGAGGCGCCCTCGCCTCCCAGCCCCGCCGTGACCGAGCGGAAGGCCCCGCGCAGGCGCGGTCGCTGGACGCCGTACTGGCTGCTGCTGCCCGGCATCCTCTGGCTCGTGATCTTCTTCGCGCTGCCCATGGTCTACCAGGCGTCCACGTCCGTGCAGACGGGTTCCCTGGAGGACGGCTACAAGGTCACCTGGCACTTCGCCACCTACTGGGACGCGCTCGGCGAGTACTGGCCGCAGTTCCTGCGCTCGGTGTTCTACGCCGCCGCGGCGACCGTCCTGTGTCTGCTGCTCGGCTACCCGCTGGCCTATCTGATCGCGTTCCGCGCGGGCCGCTGGCGGAACCTGATCATGGTCCTGGTGATCGCGCCGTTCTTCACCAGCTTTCTGATCCGCACGCTCGCCTGGAAGACGATCCTCGCGGACAGCGGGCCGGTTGTCGGCGCGCTCAACTCGCTGCACGTGCTGGACGTCACGAACTGGCTCGGCTGGACCGCGGGCGACCGGGTGCTGGCCACCCCGCTGGCGGTGGTGTGCGGTCTGACGTACAACTTCCTGCCGTTCATGATCCTGCCGCTGTACACCTCGCTGGAACGCATCGACGGGCGGCTGCACGAGGCGGCCGGCGACCTGTACGCCAAGCCCTTCACCACCTTCCGCAAGGTGACCTTCCCGCTGTCCATGCCGGGCGTGGTCTCCGGCACCCTGCTGACCTTCATCCCGGCGACCGGCGACTACGTCAACGCCGAACTCCTCGGCTCCACCGACACCCGCATGATCGGCAACGTCATCCAGACACAGTTCCTGCGGATCCTCGACTACCCGACGGCCGCTGCGCTCTCCTTCATCCTGATGGCCGCGATCCTCTTCATGGTCACCTTCTACATCCGCAGGTCCGGGACGGAGGATCTGGTCTAAATGCCCTTCGTCAACTGGCTCAAGCGCCATCTCGTCGTCATCGCCGGGCTGCTGACCCTCGGCTATCTGCTGCTGCCCAACGTCATCGTCACGGTGTTCTCGTTCAACAAGCCGAACGGGCGCTTCAACTACGCGTGGCAGCAGTTCTCCACGGACGCCTGGAAGGACCCGTGCGGGGTCGCCGACATGTGCGGCTCGCTCTCCCTCAGCCTCCAGATCGCCGTGTGGGCGACGGTCGGCGCCACCGCGCTCGGCACGATGATCGCCTTCGCACTGGTCCGCTACCGCTTCCGTGCCCGCGGCGCCGTCAACTCGCTGATCTTCCTGCCCATGGCCATGCCCGAGGTCGTCATGGCGGCGTCGCTGCTCACCCTCTTCCTCAACATGGGCGCGCAGCTCGGGTTCTGGACGATCCTGATCGCGCACATCATGTTCTGCCTCAGCTTCGTCGTCACCGCGGTCAAGGCCCGGGTGATGTCGATGGACCCGCGCCTGGAGGAGGCCGCCCGCGACCTGTACGCGGGGCCCGTGCAGACCTTCGTCCGGGTCACGCTGCCCATCGCGGCCCCCGGGATCGCCGCTGGCGCGCTGCTGTCCTTCGCGCTCTCCTTCGACGATTTCATCATCACCAATTTCAACGCGGGTTCGACGGTCACCTTCCCCATGTTCGTGTGGGGCTCGGCGCAGCGCGGAACGCCCGTCCAGATCAATGTCATCGGTACGGCCATGTTCCTGATCGCCGTACTGTTCGTCCTGGCCTCCATGGTCATCGGCAACCGCCGCAACAGGCAGAAGGCATAGCCCGCGCGGCCCCCCGGAAACCCGTAGGGAGTTGACATCATGGCCCCGAGCGCCATGAGCCGTACCCACCAGTGGACTGCGTCCCTTTCCGAGGCCCAGCCGGTCCCGTACTGGCTGGACGACCCCGGCAAGCCCCGTCCCGAGCCCGCCCTCACCGGCACCGAAACCTGCGACCTGCTGGTAGTCGGCGGCGGCTACAGCGGCCTGTGGACCGCGCTCATCGCCAAGGAGCGCGATCCGGGCCGGGACGTGGTGCTGGTGGAGGGCCACGAGGTGGGCTGGGCCGCCTCGGGCCGCAACGGCGGCTTCTGCGCCGCCTCCCTCACCCACGGCCTGAGCAACGGCCTGACCCGCTGGCCGGACGAGATCCACCGGCTGGAGGAGCTGGGCGCCCGCAACCTCGACGAGATCGAGAAGGCCATCGCCCGTTACTCCCTGGACTGCGAGTTCGAGCGCACCGGCGAGATCGACGTGGCCACCGAGCCCTACCAGGCCGAGGAACTGCGCGCCTGGCACCGGGAACTGGTCGACAAGGGCCTCGCCGACGGTATCGAGTACCTGGACGCGGACGCGGTCCGCGAACAGGTCGACTCGCCGACCTTCCGGGCCGGCCTGTGGGACCGCCGGGGCGTGGCCATGCTGCACCCCGCCAAGCTGGCCTGGGGCCTCAAGCGCGCCTGCCTGGGGCTCGGGGTGCGGGTGTACGAGCACACGCCCGCGCTGACCCTGCGGCCGTACGGCGCCCAGATGGCGGTGCGCACCCCGTACGGCGCGATCCGCGCCCGGCACGTCGCGCTCGGCACCAACGTCTTCCCGAACCTGGTCCGGCGGGTGCGCGCCTACACCGTCCCGGTCTACGACTACGCCCTGATGACGGAGCCGCTGACGCCCGCACAGCTGGCGTCGATCGGCTGGCGGGGCCGGCAGGGGCTCGGCGACAGCGCCAACCAGTTCCACTACTTCCGGCTGACCGCGGACAACCGGATCCTGTGGGGCGGCTACGACGCCATCTACCCGTACGGCGGCCGGGTGCGGGCCGAGCACGACCACCGCCCGCGGACCTACGCCAAGCTCGCCGGGCACTTCTTCACCTGCTTCCCGCAGCTGGCGGGCGTCCGCTTCACGCACGCGTGGGGCGGTGCGATCGACACCTGCTCCCGCTTCTCGGCGTTCTTCGGCACCGCCCACCAGGGGAAGGTGGCGTACGCGGCGGGTTTCACCGGACTCGGTGTCGGCGCCACCCGGTTCGGCGCCGATGTGATGCTGGACCTGCTGGCCGGGGAGCGCACGGAGCGCACCGCGCTGGAGATGGTCCGCAGTAAGCCGGTGCCGTTTCCGCCGGAGCCGTTCGCCTGGGCCGGCATCGCGCTGACCAAGTGGTCGCTGGCCCGTGCGGATGCGCATGCCGGGCGGCGCAACGGGTGGCTCCGCCTGATGGACCGGTTGGGGCTGGGCTTCGACAGCTAGGCGCTCCGCTGGGTTGGGCCGTTGTGGGTTGTCGGTCGTCTGCGGGTGGGTGGGGGCTTGTCGCGCAGTTCCCCGCGCCCCTTCGGGGCGCTGCTGTGGCCGGGGTGGTCGCGCAGTTCCCTGCGCCCCTTTGGGGCGCTGTTGGGGGTTGTGATCTAGTTCACTCGGGATGGGGTGGGGAATCTGCGTAATGCTCGGTGGAGTCCGCTGTCTCCCTCGTGACGCCAACGGTGTCCACGACAGAGGGAGGTCTTGCGATGACTGGGGCGAAGACGGCCGTCGAGTGGCTGGCATCCGTCGCACCGGACCCCGAGTCCTGCCGCTGGGAATGGGAGCGCAGCCCCCATGGGATCGCGCTGCTGCCCGCCGGCAAGGCATGGGACGTGCTGATCCTGCCGGGCAGGCTCGGCTTTCCGACGCTCGACGTGCTCACCCGCGTCCTCGACCAACCCGGCCCGGTGCTCGTCGACTTCGGGGACAACCGGGTGGGATTCTTCGTTCCGCCGGGCACCGCGGCGCGCTGGCTCGGCACCGGTGTCCGCACGGCCGGGCAGGGCACCTGGATCGTCGTGCCGTACCCCGGCCGGGCCACCCGCGGGGTGCGCTGGCTGGTGGCTCCGGACGGCTCCGGGACGCTCACCGACCCGGCGCTGCTGGAACTGGCGATGCACGAGGCGGCGGCCGGGGCGGTGGTGCACCGGGACGGGTAGCGGGCGGTCCGCCCGCCGCCGGAGGTCTTGACAACTCCGATTGGTCTGGACCAAGTTGGGCGCGCTCCGCCCTCCCATCCCCCAGTCCGGAGGCACTTGTGGACCGCCCCCATCGCACCAGACCCCTCCTCGCCGCGCTCACGGCCGCCCTGCTGGCCGTACCCGCGATCACCGTGCTCTCGTCGGCCGCCCGTGCGGCCGACGCGGACCTCGCCCGCAACGGCGGCTTCGAGTCCGGCCTGGACGGCTGGACCTGCACCGCGGGCACGACCGTCGGCTCACCCGTGCACAGCGGCGCCGCGGCGCTGCGGGCGACCCCGGCCGGCAGCGACAACGCCCAGTGCGCGCAGACCGTGACCGTGCGGCCGGACGCGCAGTACACCCTGTCCGGCTACGTCCGCGGCGACTACGTCTACCTCGGCGCCACCGGCACCGGCACCACCGACGTCTCCAGCTGGACCCAGTCCGCCCCCGACTGGCAGCGCCTGACCACCACCTTCCGCACCGGCCCCGGCACCACCAAGGTCACCCTCTACACACACGGCTGGTACGGCACCGGCGCCTACTACGCCGACGACATCTCGCTGACCGGCCCCGACGCCGGCACCGCACAGCCGCCCGCCGCGCCCACCGGCCTGCGCACCGGCGCCGTCACCTCCTCCAGCGTCGCCCTGTCCTGGACCGCCGTCACGGGCGCGACCGGGTACGCGGTCTACCGGGACGGCGTCAAGGTCCAGACGGTGAGCGCCACTTCGGCGACGGTCAGCGCACTGGCCGCGGCCACGGCATACAGCTTCCAGGTGACGGCCGTCAATGACGCGGGCGAGTCCGCGAGATCGGCGGCCGTGACCGCGACCACCTCCGCGGGATCCGGCGGCGGAGACACCTCCGACCTGCCGGCCCACGCCCTGGTCGGCTACCTCCACGCCACCTTCGCCAACGGCTCCGGCTACACCCGCCTGGCCGACGTACCCGACAGCTGGGACGTCATCGACCTCGCCTTCGGCGAACCGACCTCCGCCACCTCGGGCGACATCCGCTTCAACCGCTGCCCCGTCACCGAGTGCCCGAACGTGGAGAGCGACGCCGACTTCAAGGCGGCCATCAGGGCCAAGCAGGCCGCGGGCAAGAAGGTGCTGATCTCGATCGGCGGCGCGAACGGCCAGGTCCAGCTGACCACCACCGCGGCCCGCGACACCTTCGTCTCCTCCGTCTCGAAGATCATCGACGAGTACGGACTGGACGGCCTCGACATCGACTTCGAGGGCCACTCGCTGTCCCTGAACGCCGACGACACGGACTTCAGGAACCCGAAGACCCCCGTGGTCGTCAACCTCATCTCCGCCGTGAAGACCCTCAAGGCCAGGTACGGCGCGGACTTCGTGCTGACCATGGCCCCGGAGACCTTCTTCGTGCAGATGGGCTACCAGTACTACGGCACCGGCAAGTGGGGCGGCCAGGACCCGCGCTGCGGCGCCTACCTGCCGGTCATCCACGCCCTGCGCGACGACCTGACCCTGCTGCACGTCCAGGACTACAACTCGGGTCCCATCATGGGTCTGGACAACCAGTACCACTCCATGGGCGGCGCCGACTTCCACATCGCGATGACCGACATGCTGCTGACCGGCTTCCCGGTCGCGGGCGACGCCGGCAACGTCTTCCCGCCGCTGCGCCCGGACCAGGTCGCGATCGGCATGCCGGCGTCCGTGAACGCGGGCAACGGCCATGTCGCACCGTCCGAGGTCACCAAGGCCCTGGACTGCCTGACCAAGAAGACGAACTGCGGCTCCTACGCCACCCACGGCACCTGGCCCGCGCTGCGCGGCCTGATGACGTGGTCCGTCAACTGGGACCGGTTCGGGAGCTGGGAGTTCCAGAAGACCTTCGACTCCTACTTCGGCTGACCGGGCCGCCGTCCCGTCGGGCGAGCCGCCACAGCACCCACAGCAGCAGGGCGCCCAGGCACCAGCCGGCCAGCACGTCCAGCGGCCAGTGGTAGCCGCGCCGCACCAGACCGAAGCCGACCGCGAGATTCACGGCGGCGCAGCCGAGGACCAGGGTGCGGCGGGCGCGGGCCCCCCTCAGCAGGGGCAGCAGGAGCAGCGCCGCGGCACCGTAGGCGACGACGGCGGTGACGGTGTGGCCCGAGGGGTAGTAGCCGAGCCCCGGCGGCACCGCCGAGGTGCCGGGGCGGGCGGTCCAGTCCTTCAGGGGCACGACGAACGCCGGCACGAGGAGCATCAGCACGGCCGCCGCTGCGGGCGCCGCCCACCAGCGCTCGGCGCCCGCCCGGCGGGCCCGCCAGGACACCGCCACGAGGACGGCCGCGAGCACCGGGACCGCGACCTGGACGTTGCCGAGGTCGGAGAGGAGTCCGGAGAGCCGGTCCGGGTGCCGCAGGGCCCGGCTCAGCCGTTCGTCCGCGCGCACCAGCGGGCCGCCGGCCACGACCTGCCAGGTGATCAGGGCGAGGAGCAGGGCCGGGAGGCCCGCGGGAAGGAGGAAGGAGGTCGGCCGCCCCGGAACAGGGGGGGTAGTTCCGAGGCGGCCGTCCGGATCGGAACGCCGCGCGCCCCGGGGGGTTTGGGGCGAGCGACCGTCCGATCGGTGAGGAGAACCGGGGCCCAGGGCCCCGGGTGTGTGCGCGAGGGCACGACCAGGTCGAAGCTGGGGAGGCCCCGGCCTGGGATCGCCCACAGTCCCCTGTGGGCGGGGTGTATCTCTCATCTGGTGAGAATCTACGGCAGCGGATGGCCCTGAGACAGACGGAACGGCATCCCGCCATCCACCTCGCACACCTTCTTCACACGGCCCGACGGCCGCCGCCCCGGGCGGCTCTGCCGGTCGGATCAGATGCGCGCGAACGCCTGCTCGATGATGTCGAGGCCCTCGGTCAGCAGGTCATCGCCGATCACCAGCGGGGGCAGGAAACGCAGCACGTTGCCGTAGGTGCCACAGGTCAGGACCAGCAGGCCCTCCTGGTGGCAGGCCCGGGCGAGCGCGGCGGTCGCCTCCGGGTTCGGCTCCTTGGTGGCGCGGTCCTTGACCAGCTCGATGGCGATCATGGCGCCGCGACCGCGTACGTCACCGATGACGTCGAACTTCTCGGCCATGGCGGCCAGCCGGCCCTTCATGACCGACTCGATGTTCTTCGCCCTGGCGTTGAGGTCCAGCTCCTTCATCGTCTCGATGGCGCCGAGCGCGGCGGCGCAGGCGACCGGGTTGCCGCCGTAGGTGCCGCCCAGGCCACCCGGGTGCGCCGCGTCCATGATCTCGGCGCGGCCGGTGACGGCGGCCAGCGGGAGACCGCCGGCGATGCCCTTGGCGGTGGTGATCAGGTCGGGCACGATGCCCTCGTCCTCGCAGGCGAACCACTGGCCGGTGCGGCAGAAGCCGGACTGGATCTCGTCGGCGACGAAGACGATGCCGTTGTCGGCGGCGAACCGGCGGATCGCGGGCAGGAAGCCCTTCGCCGGCTCGATGAAACCGCCCTCGCCGAGCACCGGCTCGATGATGATCGCGGCGATGTTGTCCGCGCCGACCTGCTTGGACATCTGGTCGATGGCCTGCGCGGCGGCCTCGGGACCCGCGTTCTGCGGGCCGGTCGGCCAGCGGTAGCCGTAGGCGACGGGGACCCGGTAGACCTCGGGGGCGAACGGGCCGAAGCCGTGCTTGTACGGCATGTTCTTCGCGGTCAGCGCCATGGTCAGGTTGGTCCGGCCGTGGTAGCCGTGGTCGAACACGACGACCGCCTGCCGCTTGGTGTACGCGCGAGCGATCTTGACCGCGTTCTCGACGGCCTCGGCGCCGCTGTTGAACAGCGCGGACTTCTTGGCGTGGTCACCCGGTGTCAGCTCGGCCAGCGCCTCGGCGACGGCCACGTAGCCCTCGTACGGGGTGACCATGAAACAGGTGTGGGTGAAGTCGGCGAGCTGGGCGGAGGCGCGGCGCACCACGGCCTCGGCCGAGGCGCCGACGGAGGTCACGGCGATGCCGGAACCGAAGTCGATGAGGCTGTTGCCGTCGACGTCCCCGATGACGCCGCCGCCCGCGCGGGTGACGAACACCGGCAGCGTGGAGCCCACGCCCTGGGCGACCGCGGCACTACGGCGGGCCTGCAGCTCCTGCGACTTCGGGCCGGGGATGGCGGTGACGACGCGACGCTCCTGCGGAAGTGCGGACATGGGGGCTCCCTGATGATCTTGCGTACCGGGCGGTCTGCCGGGCGGTGCCGGGTGCGGTGCGTCTGCGGACGCTTTGCCTTCTTTCTTCGCAGGCTAGGGCCGGGCCGGGACGGTGGGCATGCTCCATGTGGGAGTTGTCGCGGGACGCGGTTGTCCGCCGTGGACATAGCGGGTCCGACCCCAGGTCCGCGGGCTCGGCCGCGTAAGCGGTGAACTCCCCTTGCGGGAGCGTTAGATTGACTCGCTGATGGTGATCGGAACGGCTGGTCAGGGGGCAAGGGCGATGGACAGCGACGGGACGCAGGACGCGCGGGGCACACACGCGAACCCCGTGCCGCGTCCGGCGGTGCCACAGGACGGCTCCCCGGCGCCGCAGGCCGGCTCCCCGGTGCCGCGGGAGGGCCCCGCGCTGCCCCCGCGCCCCGCCCTGCCGCCGGGGGTGCCGCCGCTGCCGGACGGCTCGGCTTTCCTGTCCTGGCTGCGCGCGCCACGCCCCGACGCGGCACCCGGCGTCTGGCGCTTCGGGCACCGGCCGCGCCCCGCCCAGGAGCCCGAGCAGACCCCGGCACGCCAGCTGCTGAGCGGGGCGCTGATCGCGTTCCTGGTGGGCTGGCTCGTCTGGTCGCTGCTGTGGAACGGCTACCTCGGCGGCTGGTGGGTGCTGCCGCTCGAACTGTTCACGCCGGGCTCCTGGCGGCACAGCGACAACCGCGTCGGGAACGCGATTCTCTGGTACGGCTACTACACCCTGATCGCCGTCGCCATCATGCTCGTCGTGGGCAGGCTCGGCCGCTGGGGCGAGGTCTGGCGCCGCTTCGGCCCGCCCGCCTGGAGCAGGGCCGTCCCGGTCGCCGAGCGCCCGCCCGCGCCCGAGGAGGACCCCGCGCAGTGGCCCCAGCTGCGGGCCGCAGGAGCGGTGGACGCCGCCGAGCGGCTGGGCGCGGAGGCCAGGGCCGGGCTGATGCGGGACGTCGACCTGGCCCGGATCGCCCGCGCCTGGCAGGGCGTGCACAGCGGCCGGCACAGCCTGGCCGCCTTCTCGGCCGCCGTGGTCAAGCACGGCGCCGCCGCCTGCCCGCACCCGTCCGGCGCGCGCGACCTGCCGGGGCGGCAGGCGCGGCACGACCTGGTCACCGGGCAGGTGCGGCTCGGTACGACCGCCGACGATCCGCGCAACCCTTACCAGTACCGCGGCAGCGGCCTCGCCCTCGGCCCCGAACTGCTGGGCACCTCGCTGCTGGCCGTGGGCCCGGCCGGTGCCGGCAAGACCGGCGGCATCGTGCGTCCGCTCGCCGAGTCGCTGTGCCTGCACGCGCTCGCCGGCCGCGCCTGCGTCGTGGTGGTGGGTGCGGCGGGCGCCGGACTCGGCCCCGCCGACGCCTACGACGTCGTCGTACGGATCGCCCACCCCGACTCGGTCTACGACCTGGACCTGTACGGCGGCACCACCGACCCGGACGAGGCCGCGGCCATCCTCGCCGAGGCCCTGGTCGGCGACCTCGCCGACCCGCACCCCGGGAGCGACAGCCGCCGCTCCACCACCGTCCTCGCCCAGCTGCTCGGCCCGTTCCGGGCGGTCCACGGCCGCTTCCCCTCCGTACCGGAGCTGCGCCGGCTGCTCGACGGCACCCCGGGGCCGCTGGCCGCGCTGCGCAAGGCGGTGCAGGAGACCGGGCAGGAGTCGCTGCTGCGCGAACTCGACGCACGGGAGCGGCAGCTGGGACACCCCGGTGACGTGGGCGCGGTGCTCGCCGACCGGATCGCGCTGCTCGACCGGCCCGCCTTCGCCGGGTTCTTCGACACCTCGGGCCGTTCCCGGCCTTTCTCGCTCAAGGCCCTCGACCATCCCGTACGGGTCCGCATCGACCTGCCCGAGCGCGGGCACGCGGACGCCTCGCGGATCCTGGCCCGGCTGGTGCTCGCCCAGTTCACGGCGAGCGTCGCGGTACGGGAGGACCGGTCGCTGTTCGCCTGCCTGGTCCTGGACGACGCCACCGGCGTGGTGACCCCCGAGGCGGTGCGCGGCATCCAGCGGCTGCGGTCGGGCAACGCCGGGGCCGTGCTCACCCTGCGCACCCTGGACGACGTGCCCAGGCCGCTGCGCGGTCCGCTGCTCGGGTCGGTGGGCTGCCGGATGGCGCTGTCCGGGCTGACGCCGTGGGACGGGCAGGGCTTCGCCGAGGTGTGGGGCAAGGAGTGGACCGAGGCACGGGACGTGACCGACCGGCAGATCATCGCCGAGACCCCGGCGGGCAAGGCCCTGCACATGGTGCGCCGGGTGATCACCGGCAAGGCGCCGACCGCGCGGGCCGTCACCGTCCGGCAGGTCGAGCGGGAGCGCTGGTCCGCCTCGGAGCTGGCGCACGCGCTGCCGCCGGGGCACGCGGTGCTGTCCCTGACGACGGTCCGGGGCGAGCACGCCCCGCCGCTGCTGGTCGACCTCCGCGGCTGAGAAGCGACGGGGACGATCGGCCGATTCGTCCATCGGATCAAGGCCGACCGTACGGTCAGTCAGAATCGGCATAGGCTGTTCATACGCGGCGGCCAAAAGGTCAAAATGATCACCCGATCTCCGCATGATCGCCGATGCCACCCGACTGCCACTCGACCTGAAGGTCCCATGCCCCCGACGCTCGCCTCGCTCGTCCACCACTCCGCGCTCAAACTCACCGTGCGCGCGGGCGAGGACCGCCTCGACGTGCCCGTCCGCTGGGCGCACGTGAGCGAGCTGGCGGACCCCGTTCCGTACATGGAGGGCGGGGAACTGCTGCTGATCACCGCGCTGAAGCTGGACGCGGAGGATCCCGAGGCGATGCGCCGGTATGTGCGGCGGCTGGCGGGCGCCGGGGTCGTCGGGCTCGGCTTCGCCGTCGGCGTCAACTACGAGGAGATCCCCACGGCCCTCGTCGACGCTGCCGCACAGGAGGGGCTGCCGCTGCTCGAGGTGCCGCGCCGCACCCCGTTCCTCGCGATCAGCAAGGCGGTGTCCGCCGCGATCGCCGCCGACCAGTACCGGTCGGTGACCGCCGGCTTCGCCGCCCAGCGGGAACTGACCCGGCAGGCCCTGAACGCCGGCCCCGAGGGGCTGCTCACCGCGCTCGCCGCACAGGTCGACGGCTGGGCCGCGCTGTACGACGCCTCGGGCGCGGTGGTCGCCACCGCCCCGGAGTGGGCGGGGCGGCGGGCCGCCCGGCTCACCGCGGACGTGGAGCGGCTGCGGGACCGGCCCGCGCCCGCCTCGTCGGTGGCCGGCGGCCCGGACAACGAGGACCGGGTCGAACTGCACACGCTCGGCACCGGACGGCGCCCGCGGGGTGCCCTCGCCGTGGGCACCGCCGCTCCCCTCGGCACCGCCGAACGGTACGCGGTGCACTCCGCCATCGCCCTGCTCACCCTCACCACGGAGCGCTCCCGCTCGCTGCACGCGGCGGAAGAGCGGATCGGCGCGGCCGTGCTGCGCATGCTGCTCGCCGGGCAGCCGGACCACGCCCGGGCCGTCGCCGGCGACCTGTACGGCGGGCTCCTCGACGCGCCGTTCCGGCTGATCGTCGCCGAGTCGGCCTCCGGCACGGCCGCGCGGGCGCACGCCGACGGGCACGCGCGGGTGCCCCTGACCAAGCCGGACTCGGTCGCCGCGCTCGCCGCCCTGGACGCGGGCGGCGACCGGCTGGCCGGGCTCGTGGAGTCCGTGGAGTCCGCAGCGGCGCGCTCCGGTGAGGCCGTGCTGGTGGTGCCCGAGGGGGAGCGCCTTGTGGTGCTCGCCGCCGACGGGGGCGCCGCCGCGGCGGCCGGCATGCGGTACGCGATGGCACTGGAGGCGGCCCGTGCCGCGCCCGAGCCGACGGCCGCGGAGGAGGACGAACTGGTCGTGGGCCTGTCGGCGCCTGCCGGGCCGATCGCGGCCGCGGCCGCCTACAAGCAGGCCGAGCAGGCGCTGTCGGTGGCGCGGCGGCGCGGCCGGGTGCTGGTGGAGCACGACCAGATGGCCTCGGGGTCCGTGCTGCCGCTGCTCGCGGACGATGCGGTGCGGGCGTTCGCGGACGGGCTGCTGCGACCGCTGTACGAGCACGACGCGACCGGCCGCGGCGATCTGGTGGCCTCGCTGCGGGCGTGGCTGTCGCGGCACGGGCAGTGGGACGCGGCGGCGGCCGACCTGGGCGTGCACCGGCACACGCTGCGCTACCGGATGCGGCGGGTCGAGGAGATCCTGGGCCGCTCCCTGGACGACCCGGACACCCGAATGGACCTGTGGCTCTCCCTGAAGACAACGTCCCAGGAGTGACGTCGGCCCCCGGCGGCTCGGGTGACCCGGTTTCAGGGGACGTTACGACAAAGCGTAGAAACCCGTGTCCGTACTGCTACGGGTCGGACAAGCGACCGTGGAGCGGCCTCGGCCTACGGTGGAGCACGAAAGCAAGGAACACCCCCAACGCGGAAGGGCCGGGACTCTCACGATGACTTCCACCCACGCCTTCTGGCTCGCCGGCCGCCAGGTCACCGGCGAGGACACCTTCGACGTCACCTCCCCGTGGGACGGCCGGCTCGTCGGCAGGGTCGGCCTGCCGACGGACGCCCAGGTCGAGGAGGCCGTGGCCGCCGCGTACGCCGTGCGGGACGAGTTCGCCGCCACCCCGGCCCACGTCCGGGCCGCCGCCCTCGACCACGTCAGCAGGCGCCTGGTGGAGCGGACCGAGGAGATAGCGCGGCTGATCTCCGCCGAGAACGGCAAGCCGCTCAAGTGGGCGCGCGGCGAGGTCGGCCGGGCCGTCTCCGTGTTCCGGTTCGCCGCCGAGGAGGCGCGCCGGTTCAACGGCGGCGAGGCCCAGCGGCTCGACACCGACGCCGGCGGCCAGGGCCGGCTGGCGCTCACCCGGCGCTTCCCGAAGGGCGTCGTGCTCGGTATCGCGCCGTTCAACTTCCCGCTGAACCTGTGCGCCCACAAGATCGCCCCGGCGATCGCCGCCGGCGTCCCGATCATCCTCAAGCCCGCCCCGGCGACCCCGCTGTCCGGCCTGGTCATCGGCGAGCTGCTGGCCGAGACCGAGCTGCCCGCGGGTGCCTGGAGCATCCTCCCGGTCCCCAACGACCGGATGCCCGCCCTGGTCCAGGACGAGCGGCTGCCGGTCATCTCCTTCACCGGTTCCGAGAAGGTCGGCTACGCGATCATGGACTCGGTGCCGCGCAAGCACTGCACGCTGGAGCTGGGCGGCAACGGCGCGGCGGTGGTCCTCGCCGACTACGCGAGCGACGCCGACCTCGACTGGGCCGCGCAGCGCATCGCGACCTTCTCCAACTACCAGGGCGGCCAGTCCTGCATCTCCGTGCAGCGGGTGATCGCGGACGCCGCGGTGTACGACCGGCTGCTGCCGCGCATCGTCGCCGCCGTCGAGGCCCAGGTCACCGGCGACCCGTCGGACGAGAAGACCGACGTCGGCCCACTGGTCAGCGAGGACGCGGCCCGGCGCGTGGAGGCGTGGGTCGACGAGGCGGTCACGGCGGGCGCGCGGCTGCTGACCGGCGGCAAGCGGGACGGCGCATCGTACGCGCCGACCGTCCTGACCGAGGTGCCGGCCGATGTGACGATCGCCTGCGAGGAGGTCTTCGGCCCGGTCCTCACCGTGCAGAAGGCGGACGGGGAGGCCGCGGCCTTCGCGGCGGCCAACGACTCCAAGTACGGCCTCCAGGCGGGTGTGTTCACCCATGACGTGCAGGCCGCCTTCCGGGCCCACCGCGCGCTGGAGGTCGGCGGCGTAGTGATCGGTGACGTCCCCTCCTACCGTGCCGACCAGATGCCCTACGGCGGCGCCAAGCAGTCGGGCGTCGGCCGCGAGGGCGTGAAGTTCGCGATGGACGACTACACCTACGAGCGGGTTCTGGTCCTCACCGGCCTCGCGCTCTGACTCTCGGTCACTGGCTAATGAGAACCGTTTCCATGTACAGTCGTGCGTGACGCGCGCTCGTCATCCCCGAAGGGGCCCGGCACCGATGCCTTCCGGTGCCGGGCCCCTTCTCCGTGCCGGTCGCTTTTGACCCTCAGCCGGAGAAGCCGACGTGCGCGAGCCGCAACGGGCCGCGCAGCCTGAGCCGGACGTCGCGCACGCCCGCGACGGCGATCCGCGCGCGCAGCGACGTGTAGGCGTACGGGCCGGTGCCGGGCGCGCCGAGGGTCAGCGTGACCGGCGCCGAGTCCCCGCCGGCGAGCAGTTCGACCTCGCCCCGTCCGGACACCTGCACGGTCACCTCCCGGGCACCCGCGCCGAAGTCGCAGTCGCGGTAGAGGAGTTCGGCGCTCCCGCCGTCGACCGGGGTCACCGCGTCGCCGGACTCCTTGGTGCGGTCCACCAGCGCGGCACCGGACTGCTCGTCGAATCCCGCCGCGTCCAGGCCCCGGTCGAGCACCGCGCGGGGCCGGGCGGGCTCGCCGTCGAGGGCGAGGGTGCGGCGCAGCCGGATGTCCTCGCTGGAGGCGCCGGCCAGCAGCTCGTAGGGGCCCGGCTCGCGGCGCCAGCCGTCCCGCGCCACGTCCCAGAACGCGAAGGCGGACAGCGGGACGTCGAAGGCCAGCTCCGCCCGCTGTCCGGGGGCGAGCGTCACCCGGCGGTGCGCCAGCAGTTCGCGGCGCGGGCGGACGGCCGACGGGTCAAGGGCGCGCGTGTACAGCTGGGCGACCTCGTCCGCGGTGATGTCACCGGTGTTGGTGACCGTGAAGGAGACCCGCACCGAGTCGTCCGCCGCGCCCGCCGACAGGCCGGCGTAGGAGAAGGACGCGTACGACAGGCCGTGGCCGAACGGGAAGAGCGGGGTGCCCTCGAAGTAGAGGTAGGTCTGGCGGGCGCCGATCACGTCGTAGTCGAGCAGATCGGGCAGGTCGGCGTCGGACGCGTACCAGGTCTGCGGCAGGCGGCCCGCGGGGGAGACGTCACCGGCCAGCACCCGGGCCAGCGCGGTGCCCGCGGCCTGCCCGCCGTGCGCGGTCCACAGCGCGGCGGGCAGCCCGGCGACGGGCACGGCGTACGGGTAGGCGGAGACCAGGACCAGCACCGTGTTCGGGTTGGCCGCGCGGGCGGCGCGCAGCAGCCGCTCCTGCTGGGCGGGCAGGGCCAGCGTCGTACGGTCCTCGGTCTCCCGGCCGCCGATGTGCGGGTCGTTGCCCGCGACCACCAGGACCACGTCGGCCGCGTCGGCCACCCGGGCGACGGCGTCCTCGCCGCGCTCGTCGGTGATCAGCTCGAAGACCTCGGGAGCCGCCGTTTCGCCGGCGGGGGCAACCTTCACCCCGTCGGCGGCGACCCGGACATGACGACCGGTTCCGATGTGCCGCAGGAGGTGACCGCCGGCGTGGGGTTCAAGACGGAACGTCTCCTGGACGACCCAGCCGCCCGGCTGGTCCGCCGAGGCCCGCACGAAGCCGTCGTCGGCGACCGAGAGGTAGCGGCCGTCCGGGGCGCGCAGCGTCAGCACGCCCCCGCCCCAGTCGATCAGCGCGAGTTCGGTGCCGGTGGCACCGGTGGTGAGCGGGGGCAGGTCGGTGCGGCCGGCGAGCAGCGCCGGGTCGAGCGCGCCCTCGGCGCCGCGTACCTCGTCGGGCGCGTCGGCGGCGGGCGGCACCCGCAGGAAGGTCCCGGCGCGGGTGCGCAGCCGCACCCGGTCCACGCCCTCCGTGAACTCCACCCGCTCGGCGCCGAACCGCTCGTACAGGCCCTCCAGCGGTGTGGACCGGTGCAGGAGGGTGCCGCTGTACCAGTCGAGCTTGCACTCGTCGGCGAGCAGGCCGACCACCGCGATCCGGGTGTCGTGGGCGAGCGGCAGCACACCGTCGTTCTTCAGCAGCACCACCGCCTGCTCGGCCGCCTCCCGCGCGAGCGAGCGGTGCTCCGGGGTGTCGAAGGCGCCGGTGTCCGCGTGCGGGTCGTCGGCCGGGTCGAACTCGCCGAGCCCAAAGCGCACCGAGAGCTGGCGGCGCACGGCCGTGTCGATGTCCGACTCGGTCAACAGGCCCTGCGCCAGGGCCTTGTGGAGCCGGGCGGTGATCTGCGAGCCGTCGGTGCCGTGGTCGGTGAAGCTGTCGACGCCGGCCCGCAGGGCGGCGGCGGTGGCCTCCTCGTGAGTGTCGAAGTAGTGCCCGGAGTCGACCAGGTTGGAGGGTGCGCCGGCGTCCGAGCAGACCAGCAGGTCCTGTCCGGTCCAGGTGCGCAGATGCTCGCGCAGATACGGGGAGACGTGGTTGGGGCGGCCGTTGACCAGGTTGTAGGCGGGCATCACGCCGGCCACCGCACCGGCCCGCACGGCGTCCTCGAAGGCGCGCAGGTCGTACTCGCGCAGCACGCGCGGGCGGACCGACGAGGAGGTGACGTCCCGGCTGGTCTCGTTGTTGTGCGCGAGCCAGTGCTTGAGCACCGGGGCGGTGCGCCAGTACACCGGGTGGTCGCCGCGCAGGCCCCCGCCTCCGCGCCCAGCCGGAGAACCTTCCTCGCCTCCACGGCGGTCGTCGCCACCGCGGTGGCGGGCGGCACGCCGCTGCTCACCGCATGCGGCGGCGGCCAGGAGGGCCGCAAGGAGGGCACCACCTCCGGGAAGGCGGCGCAGAAGCTGCTGCCGGCGTATG
Source organism: Streptomyces sp. NPDC102462 (assembly GCF_044765425.1). NCBI lineage: Bacteria > Bacillati > Actinomycetota > Actinomycetes > Kitasatosporales > Streptomycetaceae > Streptomyces > Streptomyces sp. NPDC102462. The sequence goes on from NZ_JBIWKB010000012.1 coordinate 164,363, forward strand.
TGGCGTCGAGCGTCGTGGCCCCGGATATCCCGGCGAAGAACGGTTCGGCGGCCGGCTTCACCAAGGCCATCGCGATGGACGAGTTGAAGACATCGGTGCCGAAGAAGCTCGGCAGCGGCGGCCGGCTGACGGTCATGGCCCCGCTGTGGGGCACCCCGCCGTCCGGGGACAACCCCTACTACCGGGCCATGAACGACGCCATCGGCGTGCAGGTCGGCTGGCAGAACCAGGACGGCAACACCTACGACGAGAAGCTGGGCGCCGTGCTCGCCTCCAGCGACATCCCGGACGTGGTGGTCGTCCCCGGCTGGAACCTGAACGGCCGGATACCGAGCGCCGTCAACGCCAAGTTCGCCGACCTCGGCCCCCATCTGTCCGGCGACAAGGTCAAGGACTACCCCAATCTCGCCGCGGTGCCGACCGACGCCTGGCAGCGCGCCATCTTCGGCGGCCAGTTGCGCGCCATCCCGATGCCCGCCTCCTACGTCACCAACATCGCGCCCTTCTACCGCAAGGACATCTTCGACCAGAAGGGCTACCAACTCCCGAAGAGCACCGACGAGTTCCTGGCCTGGGCGAAGGAGGCCACCGACGCCAAGGGCGGCGTGTGGGCCTGCGACGACATGAAGTGGACCGCGTTCAACGCCTTCGGTGTCCTCAACGGCAGCGACAAGGCGCTGTGGTGGAACCTGCGGGGCGGCAAGCTGGTCAACCGGGTGGAGACCGAGGAGTACCTGGAGGCCGTCGAGTGGGCGCGCAAGCTGTTCGCGGCGGGCGTGGTCCACCCCGACGCCCGGGCCGGCAAGACCGCCTCCGACGCCGGTTCCCGGTTCACCGCGGGCAAGGTCCTCGTCTACAACCAGGACCTGTCCGACTGGTTCGGCAAGACCTCCGAACAGCGCGCCCAGAACCCGGACTTCGAGACCGCCGCGATGGACATCTTCACCCACGACGGCGGCGACCCGCTGCTGTGGGCCGTACAGCCCGCGAACATCTTCACCTTCGTCAGCAAGAAGGCGTCCAAGCGGCAGATCGAGGACCTGCTGGCGATCGCGAACTTCTGCGCCGCGCCGTACGGCACCAAGGAGTGGCTGCTCACCAACTACGGCCTGCAGAGCACCGACTTCACCCTGAAGGACGGCGTACCCACCAAGACCACCAAGGGCGTCAACGAGGTGCTGGGCGCCTTCGACTACACCGGCGACCCGGCGCCCTTCGTCGCGCACCCCGACTTCCCCGAGGTCACCAAGGGGATGGTCGAGTGGCAGCAGCGCATGGGCGCGTTCACCAAGAAGTCGTCCTTCTACGGCCTGACCATCACCGAGCCCACCCGCTGGTCCAACCTCGCCGACGATTTCGAACAGCTGGAGGACGACGTGGTGCGCGGCCGCAAGAAGATCGGCGACGTGCAGCAGGCGGTGTCCGACTGGAAGAAGCGGGGCGGCGACGACCTGCGCGACTGGTACCGCAAGCTGCTCGACGACGCCGGCTCGGCGCGGTGACCCGGGGCATACAGGGCTGAGGCAGGGAGAACGGCCGTGTCGCACAGCACGGTGCCTCGCAGCAGGGCCGAGGCCAAGACGACGGGGAAGACACCGCAGGCGCCAGGCGGCGCCGGACGCGAGCCGCGCCGGCGCGGCGGGAAGCTGGGCCTCGGGATCAGGTTCCGGCGGGACCGGACGCTGATCCTGATGACGTTGCCCGCCCTCCTGCTGCTCCTCGTCTTCAACTACGTACCGATCCTCGGCAACGTGGTCGCCTTCCAGGACTACGACCCGTATCTGAGCGACAACGGTTTCGTCGCCGTCTTCCAGAGCCCCTGGATCGGCTTCGAACAGTTCCAGCGGGTCTTCGAGGACTCCGCGTTCTGGCACGCCGTGCAGAACACGTTCGTCCTGTTCTTCCTCCAGCTGGTGCTGTTCTTCCCGGTCCCGATCCTGCTGGCGCTGCTCATCAACAGCGTGGTCAGGCCCCGGGTCAGGGCCGTCGCCCAGGCGATCATGTACCTGCCGCACTTCTTCTCGTGGGTGCTCGTCGTCACCGTCTTCCAGCAGGTCTTCGGCGGCGCCGGCATCATCGCGCAGACCCTGCGCGAACACGGGCACACCGGCTTCGACATCATGACCGACCCCGGGATCTTCAAGTACCTGGTGACGGCCCAGATGGTCTGGAAGGACGCCGGCTGGGGCATCATCGTCTTCCTCGCCGCGCTCGCCTCCGTCTCCCCCGACCTGTACGAGGCCGCCGCCATGGACGGGGCCGGCCGCTGGCGCCGCATGTGGCACATCACCCTGCCCGCGCTGCGCCCGGTGATCGCCCTGCTCCTGGTGCTGCGGGTGGGCGACGCCCTCACCGTCGGCTTCGAGCAGCTTCTGCTCCAGCGGCAGGCGGTGGGACCCGACGCCGCCGAGGTGCTGGACACCTACGTGTGGTGGAACGGCATCCGCAACCAGGACTTCAGCTATGCCGCCGCGGCGGGCCTGATCAAGGGCGTCGTCGGACTGACCCTCGTCCTCGTGGCGAACAAGGTCGCCCACCTCATGGGCGAGCAGGGGGTGTACCGGAAATGACCGCAGTAGCCGACCGCCCCGTGGCGGCGGGGGAGCGCCAGCCGCGCAGGCCGAGCCGCTGGTCCGCGCCGCCCCGGCCCGTCTGGGAGGAGACGCCGCGCAGGGCCGGCCTGGCCGGCAAGGGCCTGGTGCTCGGCCTCGCCTGCTTCGCGATCCTCTTCCCGCTGTGGATCGTCGTGGTGACCAGCCTGTCCCCGAAGAAGACCATCGACGCCACGGGCGGCCTGGTGGTGATCCCCAAGGGCCTCACCCTCGTCGCCTACCGGGAACTGCTCAGCGGCGGCCAGGTGCAGCGGGCCGCGCTGGTCAGCATCGGGGTCACCGTCGTCGGCACCCTGTTCAGCATGGCCGTGTCGGTGCTGTGCGCCTACGGCCTGTCCCGCCGCGGCTCGCTGGGCCACCGCTGGATCCTGCTGACGCTGCTCGCCACGATGTTCTTCGGCGCGGGCCTGATCCCCACCTATCTGCTGGTGCAGGCACTCGGCCTGACCGACACCTATCTGGCGCTGATCCTGCCCAGCGCCGTCAGCGTCTTCAACATCCTCGTGCTGCGCGGCTTCTTCATGGGCATCTCGCCCGAACTCATCGACAGCGCCCGCATCGACGGCGCGGGCGACTGGCGCATCCTGTGGCGGATCGTGCTGCCGCTGTCCCGCGCGGTGCTCGCCGTGATCACCCTGTTCTACGCGGTCGGTTACTGGAGCGCCTGGTTCAACGCGTCGATCTACCTGACCGACCAGGACATGATGCCGCTGCAGAACGTCATGATCCAGCTGGTGCAGAAACAGCAGCGCCCGGTGGGGCTGTCCGCGCAGATCAACACGGGGCAGCTGTCGCCGCTCGCCATCCAGATGGCCGTCATGGTCATGGCCCTGCTGCCGGTGGCCGTCCTGTCGCCCTTCGTCCAGAGGCACTTCAAGAAGGGCATGCTCACCGGCGCCGTGAAGGGATGAAGGTGTGCCGACCCCGCGGGCAGCCCGCCGCCCCCGTCCACAGAGCGAGGTTTGTGTCATGAGCGCGTCCCATTCGAGCCGGCGTGGCGGACGCCGCCGTGACCCGCACGGGGAACCGGCGTGACGGCGGGACGCACACCACCCGTGCTCGCCGACGCCACCCGCGGCCGGATCCTCTACGGCGGCGACTACAACCCCGAGCAGTGGCCCGAGGAGACCTGGCACGAGGACGTGCGGCTGATGCGGGACGCCGGCGTCACCACCGTGACCCTCGGCGTCTTCTCCTGGTCCGCACTCGAACCCCGTCCCGGCGCCCGGGAGTTCGGCTGGCTCGACCGGGTCATGGACCTGCTGCACCGGTCCGGCATCGACGTCGTCCTGGCCACGCCCACCGCCGCGCCGCCGCCCTGGATGGGCCGTCTGCACCCCGACACCCTGCCCCGGGACGCCGACGGCCGCACCGAATGGTGGGGCGGCCGTCAGCACTTCTCCCACTCCAGCGCCACCTACCGGCGCTACGCCGCCGCGATCACCGAGGACCTGGCCGCCCGCTACGCCGAGCACCCCGCCCTGACCATGTGGCACATCAACAACGAGTACTGCACCTTCGACCACGGCGACGAGGCAGCCGCCGCCTTCCGCCGCTGGCTGCGCGCCCGGTACGGCACCCTCGACGCGCTCAACACCGCCTGGGGCACGGCCTTCTGGAGCCAGCGCTACGACAGCTGGGACGGCATCCTGCCACCCCGCCACGTCCACTACCTGAAGAACCCCACCCAGGTGCTGGACTTCCGCCGCTTCACCTCCGACATGCTCCTGGAGTGCTACACCGCCGAACGCGACATCGTCGCCCGGCACACCCCGCACATCCCGGTCACCACCAACTTCATGCCGCTGTGGATCGGCCAGGACGGCTGGCGCTGGGCCGGGGAGGAGGACGTCGTCTCCGTCGACCTCTATCCCGACCCGCAGGACCCGCTCGGCGCCCAGCACGCCGCCCTCGTCCAGGACCTGACCCGCTCCCAGGCCCGCGGGCCCTGGATGCTGATGGAACAGGCGGCAGGACCGGTCAACTGGCGCGGCGTCAACCACCCGAAGCCGCCCGGACTCAACCGGCTCTGGTCCCTGCAGGCCGTGGCCCGCGGCGCCGACGCCGTCTGCTACTTCCAGTGGCGCCAGTCCCGGCAGGGCGCGGAGAAGTTCCACTCCGCGATGGTCCCCCACGCGGGCCCGCAGAGCCGCACCCACCAGGAGGTCAAACGGCTCGGCGCCGACCTCGCCCGGATCGGCGGCGCGGTGGCCGGCACCCGCATCGCCGCCGACATCGCGATCCTGCACGACTGGCACGCCTGGTGGGCGAGCGCCCAGGAGGCCCGGCCCTCCACCGAGGTCGACCACGCCGCCGTTCTGCACGCCTGGCACCGCGCCCTGTGGGAGTCCCACCTCACCACCGACTTCGCCCACCCCGAGCACGACCTGTCCGGCTACCGGCTCGTCGTCGTACCCCAGCTCTACCTCCTCACCGACACGGCCGTCGAGAACCTCCTCCGGTACGTCCGCGGCGGCGGCCCCCTGGTGTGCGGCTTCCTCACCGGGATCGCCGACGAGGACGACCGGGTGCGGCCCGGCGGCATGGACGCCCGGCTGCGCGAGCTGTTCGGCATCCGCACCCTGCACGAGTGGTGGCCGCTGGAGCCCGGCAGGACCGTCGCCTGCGAGGGCTTTCGCGGCACGCTCTGGTCCGAGGAGATCGAGGCCGGCGACGGCGCCGAGGAGACCGTGCCGTACCGGGGCGGCGAACTCGACGGGCTGCCCGCCGTGCTGCGCAGGGGGCGCGCCTGGTACGTCTCCACGCTGCCCGAACCCGAGGCGCTGCGCGCTCTGCTCGCCCGCGTGGCCGCCGAGGCGGGGGCGCGTCCCGTACTGGACGGGCTGCCCGCACGGGTTGAGGCGGTCCGCCGCGGCGACCTGCTGTTCCTGCTCAACCACGGCCGCGAACCGGTCACCGTGCGCCTGCCCGGCACCCACCGCGACCTGCTCACCGGAGAGAGAGTCGACGGCGCCCTCGCCCTGTCCCGGCACGGCACGGCGGTGCTGGCGCCATGACGCGCGCCACCGGCCCCGAACCGACCCGCACCACCACGACGCCCACGCGCACGGCCCCCGCCCGAGGCCGGGTCATCCTCGCCCCCCACACCCCGGTCCGCCCGAACGACGGCGAGCACACCCGGCCGTCCCGCCCGGCACCCGCCCCGGTTCGGGGCCACCGTCGACCTCGGCCGGCATCCGCCCCGGGCCGCGACCCAGCCCACCGTACGCATCGATCCGCGGACTTCCTCCGGCGCGCGGCCGTGCGGCGTCGGCGCCGGAGAGGATCGCGTCCTCACCCCGGGGGCGCGGTGACCGCTGCAATTCCCCCCACCCATGGAAGGGACACCATGGCAACACGCACCCTCGGCAGGGTCGCCAAGGCCCTGCTCGCCCCCGCCCTGGCGCTCGGCGCCACCGTCGGCCTCGCCTCGGCCCCCGCCTCCGCCGCGGTCTGGAACTCCTGCGACCAGTGGGGCAACACCACGCTGAACGGCTACACCCTCTACAACAACATCTGGGGCTCCGGCGCCGGCAGCCAGTGCGTCTGGGCCAACTCCGGCACCAACTGGGGCGTCTGGGCCGACCACCCCAACACCGGCGGCATCAAGTCCTACCCCAACGCCAAGAAGGTCATCAACAAGCCGATCACCTCGCTGACCTCCCTCACCAGCAGCTACAACGTGACCGTCCCGTCCTTTGGCGCGTACAACACGTCGTACGACATCTGGGACACCGGCTACAGGTACGAGGTCATGCTCTGGGTGAACAAGACCGGCGCCGTCGGCCCGCTCGGCACCTCGCAGGGCAGCCTCACCCTCGGCGGCTCCACCTGGTCCGTCTACAAGGGCAACAACGGCTCGAACGACGTCTTCTCGTTCGTGCGCGGCTCCAACTCCAGCTCCGGCACCGTCGACATCCTGCCGATCCTCAAATGGATCAAGGACACCAAGGGCTGGTTCGGCAATGTCACCATCGGTGACGTGCAGTTCGGCTACGAGATCACCAGTTCCTCCGGCGGTCTGGACTTCACGACCAACAGCCTGACGGTCAGCGGCGGCTGACCGGGCACCGCCCGCCACGACGGGCCGGCCCCCCGCACCGGGGGCCGGCCCGTCCGCCGTCCCGTGCTCACTCGGAGATCGGCAGCCACGCCGGTCCACGCGTCGGTCCACCGGCCGCCCGCAAGCGGATACGCGGTGGGTCAGGGCGCGGCGGGCGCCGGGCCCGTGCTCGCCCGCACCGTCAGCTCCGGCGCGATCAGCACGACGTCGTCGCTCCCGCGGCCGTCCAGCTTGGCGACCAGGTGTTCCACCGCGTACCGGCCCATGTCCTGCGCGGGGATGGCGACCGACGTCAGCCGCACCGAGGCCTGGACGGCTACCTGGTCCGGGCAGATGGCGACGACCGACACGTCCTCGGGTACGGCCCGGCCCTGCTGCCGCAGCAGGGCGAGCAGCGGCTCGACGGCCGCCTCGTTCTGCACGACGAACCCGGTGGTGCCCGGGCGTTCGTCGAAGATCCGGGCGAGGGTGAGGGCCATCGCGTCGTATCCGCCCTCGCACGGTCGGTGCAGCACCCGCAGTCCCAGCTCCCGGGCGCGGGAGCGCAGCCCGTCGAGGGTGCGCTCGGCGAAGCCGGTGTGCCGCTCGTAGACGGCGGGCGCCTCGCCGATGACAGCGATGTCACGGTGTCCGAGCCGCGCCAGGTGCTCGACGCACAGCGCGCCCGTCGCCCCGAAGTCGAGGTCGACACAGGTCAGACCGCCGGTGTCGGCGGGCAGCCCGATCAGCACCGACGGCTGGTCCGTGCCGCGCAGCAGCGGCAGCCGCTCGTCCTCCAGCTCCACGTCCATCAGGATCATCGCGTCGGCGAGCCCGCTGCCGGTGACCCGGCGCACCGCGTCCGGGCCCTCCTCGCCGGTGAGCAGCAGGACGTCGTACCCGTGGGTGCGGGCCGTGGTGGCCACCGCGATGGCGATCTCCATCATCACCGGTACGTACATGTCGGTGCGCAGCGGAACCATCAGCGCGATGATGTTGGACCGGCTGCTGGCCAGGGCACGGGCGCCCGCGTTCGGGTGGTAGCCGAGTTCCCTGATGCTCTCCTCGACCCGCTGCCGGGTGGTGGCGGAGATGGACCGCTTGCCGCTGAGGACATAGCTCACCGTGCTCGCCGAGACTCCGGCGTGCTGGGCGACCTCGGCGAGGGTGACCATCCGGCTCTCCAACGTGTGAAGCGCTTCGACAATGCGCATGTCCGACAGTGGGTGAGTGAGGGTGTGTCGACCTTAGCCCCAGCAAGTGCGGGGTGTCCATATGCCGCGCTGCCGTCGAAGCGCTTCGACGCCTTTTCCCTGGAGATTGAGAGCGGGCCGGTGCCGGCCGCCGTCCCCCGGACGGCGTAACGATGCACCACCGGGAAACCGGGCCCGCGCCCCGGGGCCGGGCCCCGAGCCTCCCGCCCCGCCGGGCGCCCGAGGACCGCACGAAGACTGCGTGAGGACTGGTGGACGCGGCCCGTTTCGGGTACCAACGATCCAGTAGCACTGGTCGGTAACGAACGGTCCTCAACATCCCTATTCGCGGCGAGGTGAGCCTCATGTCCGCAACCACCAGCAAACCCACGGTCACCGAGCGCGAGGCCCGGCAGGTCGCGGAGGCCGCCCGGGAACAGGACTGGCGCAAGCCCAGCTTCGCCAAGGAACTGTTCCTCGGCCGCTTCCGCCTCGACCTGGTCCACCCCCACCCCCACCCGGCCGACGACGACGCACAGCGCGGCGAGGAATTCCTCGCCAAGCTCCGCGACTTCTGCGAGACGAAGATCGACCCGGCCCGTGTCGAGCGCGAGGCGCAGATACCCGACGAGGTCGTCGACGGCCTCAAGGAACTCGGCGCCCTCGGCATGAAGATCGACACCAAGTACGGCGGCCTCGGCCTCACCCAGGTCTACTACAACAAGGCCCTCGCCCTGGTCGGCTCGGCCAGTCCGGCGATCGGCGCCCTGCTCTCCGCCCACCAGTCCATCGGCGTACCGCAGCCGCTGAAGCTCTTCGGCACCCAGGAGCAGAAGGACACCTTCCTGCCGCGCTGCGCCCGCACCGACATCTCGGCGTTCCTGCTGACCGAGCCGGACGTCGGCTCCGACCCCGCGCGCCTTGCCACCTCCGCCGTGCCGGACGGGGAGGACTACATCCTGGACGGGGTGAAGCTGTGGACCACCAACGGTGTGGTCGCCGACCTCCTCGTCGTCATGGCCCGGGTGCCGAAGTCCGAGGGCCACAAGGGCGGCATCACGGCCTTCGTGGTCGAGGCGTCCTCCGAGGGCATCACCGTCGAGAACCGCAACGCCTTCATGGGCCTGCGCGGCATCGAGAACGGCGTCACCCGCTTCCACCGGGTGCGGGTACCGGCCGCCAACCGGATCGGCCCGGAGGGCGCCGGCCTGAAGATCGCGCTGACCACCCTGAACACCGGCCGGCTGTCGCTGCCCGCGATGTGCGTCGGCGCCGGCAAGTGGTGCCTGAAGATCGCCCGCGAGTGGTCCGCGGCCCGGGAGCAGTGGGGCAAGCCGGTCGCGCTGCACGAGGCGGTCGGCTCGAAGATCAGCTTCATCGCCGCCACGACGTTCGCCCTGGAGGCCGTCGTCGACCTGTCCTCGCAGATGGCCGACGAGAGCCGCAACGACATCCGCATCGAGGCCGCCCTCGCCAAGCTGTACGGCTCCGAGATGGCCTGGCGGATGGCCGATGAACTGGTCCAGATCCGCGGCGGCCGCGGCTTCGAGACCGCCGCCTCGCTGAAGGCCCGCGGCGAACGGGCGGTCCCCGCCGAACAACTGCTGCGCGACCTGCGCATCAACCGGATCTTCGAGGGCTCCACCGAGATCATGCACCTGCTGATCGCGCGCGAGGCCGTCGACGCCCACCTCGCGGTCGCCGGTGACCTCATCGACCCCGACAAGACCCTGTCGGACAAGGCGAGGGCGGGCGCGAACGCCGGCGCCTTCTACGCCAGGTGGCTGCCCCGGCTGGTCGCCGGACCCGGGCAACTGCCCTCCTCGTACGGTGAGTTCAAACGCGAGGTGGACCTCTCCGGGCATCTGCGCTACGTCGAGCGGCACGCCCGCAAGCTGGCCCGCTCCACCTTCTACGCCATGTCCCGCTGGCAGGGCCGGATGGAGACCAAGCAGGGTTTCCTCGGCCGGGTCGTGGACATCGGCGCGGAGCTGTTCGCGATGAGCGCGGCCTGCGTCCGGGCCGAACTGCTGCGCAGCCAGGGCGACCACGGACGCGAGGCCTACCAGCTCGCCGACGCCTTCTGCCGGCAGGCCCGCATCCGGGTCGACGAGCTGTTCGGCCGGCTGTGGTCCAACACCGACGGCCTCGACCGCAAGGTCGTCAAGGGCGTACTCGGCGGCGTCTACGCGTGGCTGGAGCAGGGGGTCGTCGACCCGTCGGGCGACGGCCCCTGGATCGCGGACGCGACCCCCGGCCCGAGCCGTCGGCAGAACATGCACCGGCCCATCAGGTGACGGCCGGGCGGCCGACCGGCCGGGTGACGGTCCGACCGGCCGGGTGACGGCCCGGCCGGTCAGGTGACGGCCGGCGTCCCGCGGCGGGTGCCGGTCAGCACCACTTGTCGCTCGGGTCCCGCCTCGTCCAGGAGCAGGAGTCGACCTTCGCGCCGCTCGCCTTGGTGAGGGTGGCGGTGTCGCTGGTGTTGTTCCACACGTACCAGCGGCGGTTCTGGTACTTGTGCGAGGCGGTGTCCGTGCCCTTGCCGGTGTGCACCTTCAGGGTCTTGCCCGCGCCGATCCGGACGTTCGGGAAGACGTACTTGTGGTTGGCGGCGTCCTTCAGGATCCAGCCCTTCAGGGACACCGCCGAACGGCTGGTGTTCTTCAGCTGCACCCACTCGCCGTTCAGGCTCGTGTTGGACCCGTTGTCCGAGCCCGGGCTGTCGAACCAGACATGGCGGATCGACACACCCCCGGCCGCCTCGGCCGGGGTGCTGAGCAGGGTGCCGGTGAGCAGCGCGGCGCCCGCGAGGGCCGCGGGCAGGGTGGCGCGAAAACGCATGGGAAATCCCCCCGGGGAAGTCGTTGAGAACAGCAGTGTTATCACATGATCTTCACGGCTGTTTCACAAAGGAGGATTTCCGTCCCTTCACCACCAAGCCCAGACATGGCACCCGCCCGAGGGACGCGCTGTCCTTCCGGGCGCCGCTTGCGGCAACAATGGGGGGATGACCGACAGCCCCGCCAGTCCGGCGCCCCTCGCCGACCCGCACCTCGTCCACGACCCCCTCGCGGGAGACGGGCCGAAGGACGTGGTGATCCTCGGCTCCACCGGGTCCATCGGCACCCAGGCCATCGACCTCGTCCTGCGCAACCCCGACCGCTTCCGGGTCACCGCCCTGTCCGCCAACGGCGGCCGGGTGTCCCTCCTGGCCGAGCAGGCCCGCCGGCTCCGGGTGAAGACCGTCGCGGTGGCCCGCGAGGAGGCCGTACCGGCGCTGCGCGAGGCCCTTGCCGCGCAGTACGGCGCGGGCGAGCCGGTCCCCGAGGTCCTTGCCGGACCCGACGCGGCCACCCAGGTCGCCGCCTCCGACTGCCACACCGTCCTCAACGGCATCACCGGCTCCATCGGCCTCGCGCCGACCCTCGCCGCCCTGGAGGCGGGTCGCACCCTCGCGCTCGCCAACAAGGAATCGCTCATCGTCGGCGGCCCCCTGGTCAAGGCGCTCGCCAAGCCGGGGCAGATCATCCCCGTCGACTCCGAGCACGCGGCGCTCTTCCAGGCGCTCGCCGCCGGCACCCGCGCCGACGTGCGCAGACTCGTCGTCACGGCGTCCGGCGGCCCGTTCCGCGGCCGCAGCAGGGCCGAACTCGCCGACGTCACCGTCGACGACGCCCTCGCCCACCCCACCTGGGCCATGGGCCCGGTGATCACGATCAACTCCGCGACCCTGGTCAACAAGGGCCTGGAGGTCATCGAGGCGCACCTGCTGTACGACATCCCCTTCGAGCGCATCGAGGTCGTCGTGCACCCGCAGTCCTACGTCCACTCGATGGTCGAGTTCACCGACGGCTCCACGCTCGCCCAGGCGACGCCCCCCGACATGCGCGGACCCATCGCCATCGGTCTCGGCTGGCCCGAACGCGTCCCGGACGCCGCCCCCGCCTTCGACTGGAGCACCGCCTCGACCTGGGAGTTCTTCCCGCTCGACAACGAGGCGTTCCCGTCGGTGAACCTCGCCCGGCACGTGGGGCGGCTCGCGGGCACCGCCCCGGCGGTGTTCAATGCGGCCAACGAGGAGTGCGTCGAGGCGTTCCGTGGCGGCGCGCTGCCCTTCAACGGGATCATGGAGACCGTCACCCGGGTGGTCGAGGAGCACGGCACCCCCCGCACGGGAACCTCGCTCACGGTGTCGGACGTCCTCGAAGCGGAGACCTGGGCCCGGGCCCGGGCCCGCGAACTGACCGCACAGAAGGCGACCGCGGAGGCGCGTGCATGACAGCCTTGATGATGATCCTCGGCATAGTCGTCTTCGTGGTCGGCCTGCTGTTCTCGATCGCCTGGCACGAGCTGGGGCACCTGTCCACCGCCAAGATGTTCGGCATCCGCGTCCCGCAGTACATGGTCGGCTTCGGTCCGACCCTCTGGTCCCGGCACAAGGGCGAGACCGAGTACGGGATCAAGGCCGTCCCGTTCGGCGGCTACATCCGCATGATCGGCATGTTCCCGCCCGGCGAGGACGGCCGGATCAGCGCGCGCTCCACCTCACCGTGGCGCGGCATGATCGAGGACGCCCGCTCGGCCGCCTTCGAGGAACTCAAACCGGGTGACGAGACCCGTCTCTTCTACACGCGCAAGCCGTGGAAGCGGGTCATCGTGATGTTCGCGGGCCCCTTCATGAACCTCGTCCTGGCGGTCGTGCTGTTCCTCACCGTCCTGATGGGCTTCGGCATCTCGCAGCAGACGACGTCCGTCAGCTCGGTCTCGCAGTGCGTCATCGCGCAGAGCGAGAACCGGGACACCTGTGCGTCGGGCGACGCCGCCTCCCCGGCCGCCGCGGCGGGCCTGAAGGCGGGCGACAAGATCGTCTCCTTCGGCGGGGTCAGGACCGAGAGCTGGAACCAGCTCTCCGACCTCATCCGCGCCGCCCCCGGCAAGAAGGTCCCGATCGTCGTCGACCGCAAGGGCGAGCGACTGACCCTGCACGCGACGATCGCCACCAACCAGGTCGCCAAGAAGGACTCCAGCGGCCAGATCGTCCAGGGCCAGTACGTCACCGCCGGCTTCCTCGGCTTCAGCGCCGCCACCGGCATCGTCCGGCAGGACTTCGGCGACTCCGTGACCTGGATGGGCGACCGCATCGGCGAGGCCGCCCACTCCATCGCGAGTCTGCCCGGCAAGATCCCGGCCCTGTGGAACGCGGCCTTCGACGGCGCACCACGCCAGCCCGACTCGCCCATGGGCGTGGTCGGGGCGGCCCGCGTCGGCGGTGAGATCTTCACCCTGGACATCCCGCCCACCCAGCAGCTCGCGATGGCCCTGATGCTGGTCGCGGGCTTCAACCTCTCCCTGTTCCTGTTCAACATGCTCCCGCTGCTTCCGCTCGACGGCGGACATATCGCGGGCGCCCTGTGGGAAGCCCTGCGCCGCAACCTCGCCAAGGTCCTGCGCCGCCCGGACCCGGGCCCGTTCGACGTGGCGAAACTGATGCCGGTGGCCTACGTGGTGGCCGGAGTGTTCATCTGCTTCACCCTCCTGGTCCTCGTCGCCGACGTCGTCAACCCGGTCAAGATCAGCTGACAGACGGACAGCTTCCGCCACGAGGCCGGGGCCGCGCTCTTCACTCGGGAAACTCACCGAGTGAAGAGCGCGGCCTTCTGGCGTACCGGGCTCGACACCGAAGCGCTCCCGAGGGTCCGAGCGGGGCCGGACGCCGTTAACCCGGTCAGAACCTCCTGGTCATGCCTTGTTGGCGGCGGCCCGGGACCTCGGGTTCCGGGCGGTGCTCCATCGGGCGGGTTTCCCGGAGGGATGTGCTGGCGTCGGGGGCCGTGGCGTAATCTCGGACCCTGGAGCCCGCCGTTCCGGGACCGGATCCTGATCCACGACTTGGGGTTGCACAGCAGATGACTGCGATTTCTCTCGGCATGCCGTCCGTTCCGACCAAGCTCGCCGAGCGTCGGCGCAGCCGGCAGATCCAGGTCGGTTCGGTGGCGGTGGGTGGGGACGCGCCGGTGTCGGTGCAGTCGATGACGACGACGCGT
>NZ_JBIWKB010000013.1:0-171192 GCF_044765425.1 Streptomyces sp. NPDC102462
GGGTTCTTCGACGCGCAGTCGCATGCGGTGCTGCCCTACAGTCATTATCTGTCGCGGTTCACGGCGTATCTGCAGCAGCTGGACATGGAGTCCAATGGCAAGTCGGTGGACCGTGCGGGGAATCCGGTGGGGTGGCAGACGGGGCCGGTGGTGTGGGGGACGCCGGGCACGAACGGGCAGCATGCCTACTACCAGTTGATCCATCAGGGTACGAAGGTGATCCCGGCGGACTTCATCGGGTTCGCTGAGCCGGTGGCGGAGCTGGGGGGCGAACTGCGGGCGCAGCATGATCTGTTGATGGCGAACTTCTTCGCGCAGACCCAGGCGCTCGCGTTCGGCAAGACGCCCGGGGAGGTGCGGGCGGAGGGGGTCGCCGAGGAGCTGGTGGCGCACCGGACGTTCAGGGGCGATCATCCGACGACCACGATCCTGGCGCGGGAGCTGACCCCGTCGGTGCTGGGGCAGCTGATCGCGTTGTACGAGCACAAGGTGTTCGTGCAGGGCGCGATCTGGGACATCGACTCCTTCGACCAGTGGGGCGTCGAGCTGGGCAAGGTCCTCGCCAAACGCGTCGAACCCGCACTCACCGACGGCACCGACGTCCCCGGCCTCGACCCCTCCACCACCGCCCTCGTCGCCGCCTACCGCACGCTCAAGAACGCGTAAGAGAGAAGAGTGAACTGACATGCAGCTCGGACTCATCGGCCTCGGCAAGATGGGCGGCAACATGCGCGAGCGGATCCGCCGCGCGGGCCACACCGTCATCGGCTACGACCGCAACCCCGACCTGTCCGACGCGAAGAGCCTCGCCGACCTGGTCGAACGGCTCGACGCCCCGCGCGTGGTGTGGGTCATGGTCCCGGCCGGCCACCCCACCCAGTCGGTCATCGACGAACTCGGCGACCTGCTGTCGCCGGGCGACACCGTCGTCGACGGCGGCAACTCCCGCTGGACCGACGACGAGAAGCACGCCGCGGAACTCGGCATCAAGGGCATCGGCTTCGTCGACGCCGGCGTCTCCGGCGGTGTGTGGGGCCTGGAGAACGGCTATGCGCTGATGGTCGGCGGCGACAAGGAACACGTCGAACGGCTCCAGCCGATCTTCGAAGCGCTCAAACCCGAGGGCCCGTACGGCTATGTCCACGCGGGCCGGGTCGGCGCCGGGCACTTCTCCAAGATGGTCCACAACGGCATCGAGTACGCGATGATGCAGGCGTACGCCGAGGGCTGGGAGCTGCTGGAGAAGGTCAACTCGGTGGACAACGTACGCGAGGTGTTCCGCTCCTGGCAGCAGGGCACCGTCATCCGTTCCTGGCTGCTCGACCTCGCGGTCGACGCCCTGGACGAGGACGAACACCTGGAGAAGCTGCGGGGCTTCGCGCAGGACTCCGGTGAGGGCCGCTGGACCGTCGAGGCCGCCATCGACCACGCGGTCCCGCTGCCGGCGATCACCGCCTCCCTGTTCGCGCGCTTCGCCTCCCGCCAGGACGACTCCCCGCAGATGAAGATGATCGCGGCGCTGCGCAACCAGTTCGGCGGCCACGCCGTCGAGTCGGCGAAGGAGTAGCCGGCCGTGGGGGACCTCATCCTGGTCCGTCACGGCGAGACGGAGTGGAGCGTGTCGGGCCGGCACACCAGCTGGACGGATCTGCCGCTGACCCGGAACGGCGAGGAACAGGCCAAGTCCCTCGCCCCGCTCCTGTCGGGCCGGACCTACGCCCTCGTGCTCACCAGCCCGCTCACCCGCGCGATCCGCACCGCCGAACTCGCGGGCCTGAGCGGGGCGGTGGTCGATCCGGAGCTGCACGAGTGGGACTACGGCGGCTACGAGGGCATCACGACCCGCGAGATCCACCGCACCCGCCCCGACTGGTACCTGTGGACGGACGGCGTACCGCCCGGCCCCGAGGGGCATCCCGGCGAGTCACCCGCACAGGCGGGACGGCGGGCCGACCGGGTGCTGTCCCGGGTCGACGCCGCCCTCGCCCGGGACACCGGTGACGTGGTGCTCGTCGCCCACGCCCACTTCCTGCGGGTGCTCACCGCCCGCCGGCTGGGGCTGCCGCCCGCCGAGGGCCGCCTGTTCCAGCTGGCGACCGGCACGGTCAGCCGGCTGTCCACGGAACACGAAAGACCCGTGATCGCGGAGTGGAACAGGACCGTGTGACGCCCGGCCCGGATCACCCGGTGTGCTCCGGGCCGCAGCGGTACAGCAGGTGCCGGCGGCCGTGCTCGCCGTACGCGGCCGGCGGCACCCGGGTGCAGTGGTCGACGGTCCAGCGGGCCACGGCACCGGCCGGGGTCCGTCCGGCGCGGGGGTGCGCCACGACGTCGGAGGGGCGCAGCAGCACGAAACGCAGCCGGCCGGAGTCGACCAGCCGGCCCAGTTGCCGCGGGCTGGGGAACGGGACGCGTCCGGTGAACCCGCCGACGGGCAGCACGGGCGCGTCGGCGGCGATCACGTACGGCGCCGCTGAGGTCCAGCTGGGCACCGCCGCCAGGTAGCGGGCGCCGTCGCGGTGCGCGGTGAGGTAGGCCAGCAGGCGGTGCCGTGCGGGGGTCAGGGCCGACAGCGCGGTACCGGTGCGGATGCTGTTCGGGCCGACCCGGCCGAAGCCGCCGGGCTGGTTGTAGCGCGGGGACAGCGCCGAGGCCGACCACACGGCGGGGACCAGCAGGACCGCGGCAACGGCGACGGCCGTTCCGGCCGTGACGGCACGCCCGCGCCGCACACCGGTCAGGGCGAGCCCGGCCAGACCCAGGGCGCCGGCGGCGGGCGCCGACCAGCCGAAGAACCGCGGGTAGCACAGCGTCAGGGCCGCGCACCAGGCGACGTTGACGGCGAGCACCGCCGGCAGCAGCCAGGCCGTACGCCCGCCGGCCCGAAGCGCCCGCCACCCCTGGACCAGCCCGGCGCCGGCCAGCGCCGACAGGGCCACCGCGACAACACCCATGTAGTAGGTGTGGCCGGTCACGCTGCCGAAGCTGAACACCACGAAGAAGGTGGCCAGCCACACTCCCCACAGCAGATGTCCGGCGAGCAGACGGTCGGTGCGCGGCACGCGCCGCCGCCGCAGCGCCACCAGACCGCCGACGAGCCCGAGGGCCGCGAGCGGGTACAGCCAACCCGTCTGGGTGGCGATGCCGGGGCTGAACATCTTCCACACGCTGTCGCCCATGCCGAGCGCGTGGGCACCGCCCGGGTGCGCGGGCCGGCCGGTGACGATGCTGCCGGTGCCGGCGCCGTCGATGCCGACCGTGTGGAAACGGGTCAGGAAGTTGTAGCCGACGACCATGCCGAACGCCGAGTTGTCGGTGGTGCCGTCGAGGTAGGGGCGGGAGGCGGCCGGGGTGAGGGTGGCCACCAGCATCCACGACAGCGACACCGCCGCCGTCACCGCCCCGGCCAGGGCGAGATGACCGGCCCGGCGGCGCGCCGGGGCGGGCGCGGCGACCATATAGGTCACGGCCAGCGCGGGCAGTACCGCCCAGGACTCCAGCATCTTGCACTGGAACGCCAGGCCCACCCAGAAGGCCGCGAGCAGCAGGGTGCGCGGCCGGGCCCGTTCGGTCGCGCGCCAGGTGGCCTCGGCGGCCAGGAGCAGCAGCAGCACGAACGGCGCGTCCTCGACCACCGACCGGCCCACGCCCACGGTCACCGGGGTGAGCGTGAGGAAACCGGCCGCCGCGAGACCGGCGGGCACCCCGGCCCAGCGGCGCACCACCAGATGGAGCAGGAGGACGCAGGCCACGCCCTCGACGGCCTGCGGAAGCACCAGCGCCCACGGGTGGAAGCCGAAGACCAGCGCCGACAGGGCCTGGGGCCACAGGAAGCCGGGCAGCTTGTCGAGGGTGATCGAACCGGCGGGGTCGAAGGAGCCGTACAGGAAGGCGAGGGGGCCGTCGGTCATGCTGCGCACCGCGCTCGCGTAGAAGGCGTGGTAGGCGCTGTGGTCGATGCCCCAGCAGAAGAGCAGGGCGGCGAGTGCCGCGATGCACACGAGCGCCGGACGCTCGTAGCGGTCGGCACGGGTGCGCGGCGGGGCCGGGGGCGGTGGCGGGCCCGCGCGGACCCCCGTGCGCGGTTCGCTGACGGTGCTCGGCATGAACGGCCTTCCAGGGCAGCCGGGTTGACTCCGATCCGGCATGCGGGACGCATTCCGGACTTTCGTGAGTATCGGCCGCGGAACCCATACGGACCCGGAAACAGAGGGAGATCTCACCCCCCTCTCACCCCCTCCACACCGAACCGACGGCCCGCCCGACCGCCGCCCGGTGTGCCGCGCCGCGCGCCGGACCGGTCGTGTCCTTCGCTCAGGACGGGGGACGACGGACCGCTGCGTCGAGGAGGGGGCCCAGTTCCTGGGTCACGGTCTTCAGCGGGGCCACGTCCCGCTCGGCGCGGGCCAGCAGGATCGCCCCCTCCAGGGCGCTGATCATCACGGTGGCCAGGGAGGCGGCCCGCTCGGCGGGCACCCCCAGGTCCGTCAGGGCCGCGGCGACCGGGCAGCCACAAGCAATCGAAACCCGCACCAAAACAACCCCGTAAGGGCCGCAAGGAACCGCGCGCCAAGCCCCATAGGGGCGCGAGGAACTGCGCGCCAAGCCCCCACAAACCCGCACCCGACCAACAACGGACGACCCCCGATGGGGGCGCGGGGAACTGCGCAACCAACCACAACGAACCCGCACCCGACCAACGACGGACGACCCACGATGGGGGCGCGGGGAACTGCGCAACCCGCCAACACCCAACGGCCGAGTCATGCAAGGATCAACCGCCGGACGGCACAGGCGGAGGAACGCGATGGCACAGCTGCGACAGCAAGTCGACCCGGACGAGGCGGGACTTGACCCGAAGGCGCTGGACCGCCTCGACCAGCACTTCGCCCACTACGTGGACGAGGGCCGACTGCCCGGCTACCTGATCTCGCTGGCCCGCGCCGGCCGCGTCGCCCACCTCAGCACGCACGGCCACCGTGACCGCGCGGCCGGGCTGCCGGTCCGGCCGGACACGCTGTGGCGGATCTACTCGATGACCAAGCCGGTCACCGCGGTCGCGGTACTGCTCCTGGTGGAGGAGGGACGGCTGTCCCTGGACGACCCGCTCGACCGGCACCTGCCGGCCTTCGCCGACCCGCGGGTGTACGAGGCCGGCGCCGGCACCGAGGTCACCACCCGCCCCGCCAAGGGCCCCGTCCTGATCCGGCATCTGCTCACCCACACCGCGGGCCTGACGTTCGCCTTCTACCACTCCCACCCGGTCGACGCCCTCTACCGGGCCGCCGGCCTCGAGTCGTCCGTGCCGCCCGGCGCGAACCTCGCCGAGACGATCGACGTGTACGCCGGGCTGCCGCTGCAGTTCGAGCCGGGCACGCAGTGGAACTACTCGGTGGCCTCCAATGTGCTGGGCCGGGTGATCGAGGTGGTCTCCGGGCAGCCGCTCGACGTGTTCTTCGCGGAGCGGATCTTCCGTCCGCTGGGGATGCCGGACGCCGGTTTCCACATCGTGCCCGAACAGGCGGACCGGCTCTCCGAGTTGTACGGGGAGACCGAGGGCGGCGGCATCGAGCCGATCCCGGGCCTGCCGCTGCGCGGCCGTCCCCGGTTCCTGTCCGGCAGCGGCGGCATGGTGGCCACGGCCTACGACTACCACCGGTTCACGGAGATGCTGCGCCGGGGCGGCGAACTGGACGGCGTACGGCTGCTGCGGCCCGAGACGGTGGCCCTGATGACCCGCAACCAGCTGCCCGGCGGCGCCGACCTGCGCTCCTTCGGCGCACCCCCGCACCAGGAGCCGGGCAACGACGGCGTCGGCTTCGGCCTCGGCGTCTCCGTGGTGATCGACCCGGACCGCACGGCGGCCCCGGCCGGGCCCGGCACCTACGGCTGGAGCGGGGTGGCGACCACCACCTTCTGGGTGGACCCGGGCCGTGATCTCACCGTGCAGTTCATGACCCAGGTGCGGCCCAGGACGCTGAAGGTGTTCCCGGAGCTGAAGCGGCTGGTGCACGAGGCGGTGGTGGACTGAGCCGGGCCTAGGCCACCGCCGCGGGGCCTCAGGACCAGTGCGCCACCGCGTCCAGATGGGGCAGGTGGTGGTCGAGGCGTTCCCGTTTGGTCCGCAGATAGGTGATGTTGCTCTCGCACGGCGGGATCAACAGCGGCACCTCCTCGGCGACCTGGATGCCGTGCCGCAGCAACGACTCACGTTTGCGCGGGTTGTTGGACATCAGCCGCACCGAGGCGACGCCGAGGTCGCGCAGGATGGCGGCGGCCACACCGTAGTCGCGGGCGTCGACCGGCAGTCCCTGGGCGAGGTTCGCCTCGACGGTGTCGAGTCCCTCCGCCTGCAGGGCCATCGCGCGCAGCTTCGCGAGCAGCCCGATGCCGCGGCCCTCGTGCCCGCGGAGATAGACGACGACACCGCTGCCCGCGGCGACCACCGCGCGCAGCGCCGAGGCGAGCTGGTCGCCGCACTCGCAGTGCTGGGAGCCGAACGCGTCGCCGGTCAGGCACTCCGAGTGCAGCCGGGTCAGCACGTCCTCGGTGCCGAGGTCGCCGTGCACGAGCGCGACCTGCTCGTCACCGCCGTCGTGGTCCAGATAGCCGATGGCCTGGAAGGTCCCGTACACGGTGGGCAGGGGTGCGGTCACGACGCGTTCGACGCCCGAACGCCGTGCGGACTTCGTGCCGAGTACGCCGATGTTTTCTGTCATGATCTGATTCCTCAACGGAGACGAAAGGCCATGGAAAGATGAGTGGTTCGGGCGTGCCCGCAGCGGCACACGGTGTGCTGCCCGCGGACACCACAGAGGACGTACGGACGCGCGGGGCGGGCGTGTCGTCACAGGTCGCCGTCCTTCCCGTGGGGAGCTTCGAGCAGCACGGTCCGTTCCTTCCCCTGGCGACCGACACGCTCATCGCCTGCGCCGTCGCACGGGAGATCGCCGCGGCGTACCCGGTGCACCTCCTTCCTCCGCTGACGGTGTCCTGCTCGCACGAGCACGCGGCCTGGCCCGGAACCGTCAGCATCTCCGCCGTGACCCTGCACGCGGTGGTGCGGGACATCGCGGCGTCGCTGCGCCGGTCCGGCGTCGGCGCGCTCGCCGTGGTCAACGGCCACGGCGGCAACTACGTCCTGGGCAACGTGGTTCAGGAGTCCTCCGCGCGTGGGGAGCGGATGGCGCTGTTCCCGGCCGCCGAGGACTGGGAGACGGCCCGGGAGCGGGCCCGGGTGCGTACCTCGCTGCTGACCGACATGCATGCCGGGGAGATCGAGACGTCCATTCTGCTGCACGCCCATCCCGAATTGGTCCGCCCTGGTTACCAGTCCGCCGATTTCACCGCGGACGACCGTCGTCATCTGCTCACCGCGGGAATGTCCGCCTATACCGAATCGGGGGTCATCGGCCGTCCTTCCCTGGGGTCGGCGGAGAAGGGGAGGAAACTGCTGACGAGCCTCGGCGAATCCTTCGCGGCATATTTCACCCTGCTCACGTCCGGGGCGGATACGGCCGGTGGAGCCGGGAACCCGGCGCCGGGCGAGGGGAGTTCGGACGTACGCGGGTGAAGTGCCGTGCACCAGCGGGCGATCAGGACGGCGAGGCCGGGCAGGCTGGCCGCGAAGCCCAGCACCCCGTACACGACGGCCGTGGCCAGTCCGCTGTCCGCGCCCAGGCCGGCGGCGCCGAACGCCCAGGCGGTGACGCCCTCCCGGGGGCCGAAGCCGCCGATGTTCAGCGGCAGACCCATGGCGACCAGGGCGAGGACCGCGAGGGGCAGCAGTGCCGGTACGGCGGCCGTCGAGCCTGCGGCCCGGGCCGCCACCACGAACATCGCGAGGTGGCCGGCCAGTACGACCGCCGAGGACAGGGCGACGCCGGGCCAGTTGGCGCGGGAGAGCAGCCCTTCGCGGGCCTCGGCGAGTGCGGTGCGCAGGGTGCCGGGACTGCTGGAGGGGGCGCGGTTCATCCGGACCGCGAGGACGACGGCGCAGGCGCCGGCCGCGCCGAGGGCGGCCAGCGGGGCGAAGTCCCGGGCCTCGTCGCGGAGCGGGGACGGCAGCGTGAGCAGCAGCGCGGCGCCGGCCACGGCCAGCGCGACCTGTCCTGCGGCCCGCTCCAGCACGACGGAGCGGACGCCGCGCCCGACGTCCCCGGCCTCCCGTCCGTGCCGGACGGCCCGGTGCACATCGCCGAGCACCCCGCCGGGCAGGGCCGCGTTCAGGAACAGCGCCCGGTAGTAGTCGGCGACGGCGGAGCCCAGCGGCAGCCGGATCCGCAGGCCGCGGGCCACCAGGTGCCAACGCCAGGCGCTGAACACGGTGGTGACGACGCCAATGCCCACGGCGATCAGCAGTGTCCCCAGGTCGATCCGGCGCAGCCCGTCCAGGAACACACCGGTCCCAAGGCGCCACAGCAGCACCCCGAGGATCCCGGCCCCGGCCAGGGCACCCAGCCGCCCGCGCACGGCCCGGCCCACCACCGGCAACCGCCCCTGCCCGCCCCGGGAAGCCGCACGGTCGCGGCCTGCCGGACGGGGCTCCACGGGCGGGGTGTGCGGCCTGGTCCCGGGGCGCGCCGTGGACGGGGTCATGAGGTGTGCCCCGTCGGGCGGACCAGGGCGAGCAGGTCGGTGTGGTCGACGACGACGCTCAACTCGCCCGCCGCGCAGGCCGCCAGGCGGTCCTGGAGGTAGCGGTCGGCGCGCCGCGCCAGGTCGGGGCGCTGCTCGACCGCCGCGGCCACCCAGCCGCGCAGCCACTGGGCCGTCAGCGCGGCGTCCCCGGGTCCCAGGCGCCAGGGGCTCGGATGCAGCCGCACCGTCGCCCCGCGGTCGGTGAACGCCTCGCTGGTCACGGTGACGGCGTCGGGACCGAGCAGGCCCGCGCGCCGCTGGTGCGCGTTGAACGCCTCGGTGAGCTCCGCGTCCAGCGGGTCGGCCGGGGTGAGGTGGACGCGTCCGGCGACCGAGAGGGTCAGCAGCGCCGGGCTGCCGGCCCCGACGCAGGCCGCGGCGAGCGTGCCGACCTCCTCGCGGGTGAGGACGTCGAGCAGCGCGGACGCCGTCACCAGTGCGGCGCCGCTCAGGGCGTCCGGGGTCAGCCGGGCCACGTCGCCGCGCCGCGTCTCCACGGTGACCCGGCTGCCGTCGGCGGCGGCCAGCGCGGAGCCCACGGCGGCGAAGTGCAGCAGGTAGGGGTCGCGGTCGTGCAGGATCCAGTGCTGGGCGCCGTCCAGGCGGGGCGCGAGCCAGCGGCCCATCGAGCCGGTGCCGCAGCCCAGGTCGTGCACCACGAGGCCGTCGGCCCGGCCGGGCAGATTGGCGAGCCGGATCCGCAGCGGGTCGAGCAGGTCGTGTGAGCGGGCCGCGGCGTCGGCCGGCTCGCGCAGTTCGAGCCATTCGGGCGCGTACCGCGGTGGCTCCTGTGCCCCGGCCTCGCGCAGCCGCACGGTGGGCCGCTCCCCCGGCCGCGGCCCGGTACCGGGGGCCACGACCGGCCCGGCCCCTTCGTGTGCGGCGCGGCGCGGTGCGCCGGGTTCCGTCATGGCCGCTGCCCCCTTCGTCGCTTCCGCACCCGGTACGGCCCGCGTCCCGGTCCGTGCCGGTGTCCGCCCGGCCTGTGGGGTGGTTCCGCTCATGCCGCCCTCCGCGGTGTGTCCGGGAGCCGTTGCAGGACCCCGGCCAGGCTGCGGGCGGTGGTCGCCCAGCCGTCGAGCGCCGCCCGGCGGCCCCGCGCGGCGGCCTTGAGGCGCCGGCGCACGTCGGCCTCGCCGAACCAGCCGCGCAGTTCGGCGGCGAGCGCGGCGGGGTCCTCCGGCGGCACGAGGATGCCGGGCATTCCGCCGTCCGGCGCGCGGCCCAGGGCCTCGGGCAGTCCGCCGACGTCCGTCGCGAGGACCGGGATGCCCCGGGCCAGCGCCTCGGTCACGGCCATGCCGTACGTCTCGGCGTAGGAGGTGAGGACCATCAGGTCGGCGGCGGCGTAGCTGGCGTCGAGGTCGGCGCCGGACCGTGGGCCCGCCAGGTGCAGCCGGCCGGTCAGTCCGTGCCGCTCGATCAGGGCCCGCAGCCGGGCGACGTATTCGGGGTCGTGGCCGAGGCCGCCGACGCACACACAGCTCCACGGCAGGTCCCGCACCGCGGCCAGCGCCTCCACCAGCCGGTGCTGCCCCTTGCGGGGGGTCACCGCGGCCACGCACAGCAGACGCGAGACGCCGTCGGTGCCGGCGGCGAGGGGTGCGATGTCGGCGCCGGGCGCGGCGACGTGCACCCGCTGCGGGGCGAGGCCGTGGTGGGCGACGAGGCGGCGGACCGCCCAGTCGCTGGTGGCGATCACCGCGGGTACCGCCCGGAGCACCGCGCGTTCCCGGGCGTCCAGGTCCGCGGCCACGGACGGGTCGAGGCCCGTCTCGTCGCCGAGCGGCAGATGGACGAGGACCGCGAGCCGCAGCCGCTCCGCCTCGGGGACCACGATCTCGGGGACCCCGCAGGCGACGAGGCCGTCGAGCAGCACCACCGAGCCGTCGGGCAGCTCCCGCAGGGTGCGGGCGAGCCGGTCGCGGCCGGTGGCGCCGGGGCGGGGCCAGGCGCCGTCCACGGTGTGCCGGGTGACCTGCCAGCCGAATCCGGGCAGGTCCAGGCACAGGCGCCGGTCGTAGGCGTTGCCGCCGCTGGGCGCGGTCGTGTCGTCGACACCGCCCGGCATGATGAAGTGCAGGGTGCGCAGGGACATGGGGATGATCCCGACGTTCTTCAGGGCCGCGCGCTGCGCGGGCACGTAGGTCAGGGCCGGGGCCCGGCCGATGGTCGTGTCGGTCACAGGCCACGCTCGTAACTCGCCCAGGCGACGTGCGACTCGTGCAGGGTGACCGTGACGCCCGCAAGGCCCTTGGCGCCCTCGCCGAGCGCGCCCTTGTGGATGCGTTCGACGAGCCGGTCGGCGATCACCTTGGCCAGGAACTCCGTCGAGGTGTTGACGCCGGCGAAGTCGGGCTCGTTGTCGAGGTTTCTGTAGTTCAGCTCGCTGACGACCGCGCCGAGTTCCTGCGTGGCCAGGCCGATGTCGACGACGATGTTGTCGTCGTCCAGCTGCTCGCGGCGGAACGTCGCGTCCACGAGGAACGTGGCGCCGTGCAGGCGTTGCGCGGGCCCGAACACCTCGCCGCGGAAACTGTGGGCGATCATGATGTGATCGCGGACGGTGATGCTGAACAACGGACGACCCTCCAGGTGCGGCGCGTCAGGTTCCCCCGCCGGCTGCGGCCGGGGGATGCCGTGTAGTACGGCTCTCGGCCTGCCCGCGTTCAGTGCGGACACACGCTTCTTCTCAGGTCAGGCGTACCGGACCCGGTGACACAGTGCTGGGATCTCCCCCGTGGCGAGCCTCGGCATCACCTCGGGCAGCTCCTCGAACGCGCTTTCTCCCGTGATGAGCGCGTCCAGCGACGGATCGGCGAGCAGATCGAGGGCGAGGGCCAGCCGGTCGGCGTGGCCGCGGCCCGCGCGGCGGGCCGGGGAGAGGGTGCCGACCTGGCTGGCGCGCACGGTGAGCCGCCGGGAGTGGAACGCCTCGCCGAGCGGCAGGGTGACCAACCGGTCGCCGTACCAGCTCAGTTCGAGGACCGTGCCCTCGGCGGCGAGCAGGCCGAGGGCACGGGTCAGGCCCCGCTCGTCGGCGCTGGCGTGGACGACCAGGTCGCAGTCGCCGAGGGCGTCCTCGGGTGCGGCGAAGTCGACACCCAGGGCCTCGGCGGTCGCGGCGCGCGCCGGGTCGGTGTCGACGAGTTGGAGCCGTACGCCCGGGAAGCGGGCCAGCAGGGCGGCGACCGAGCAGCCCACCATGCCGCCGCCGACCACCGCGATCCGGTCGCCGATGAGCGGCGCGGCGTCCCACAGGGCGTTGACGGCGGTCTCCACGGTGCCGGCGAGGACGGCCCGCCCGGCGGGCACCCGGTCCGGCACGGGGACGACGGCGTCCGCCGGGATGACGTAGTGGCTCTGGTGCGGATACAGGCAGAAGACGGTGCGTCCGGTCAGGGTGTGCGGGCCCTGTTCCACGACGCCCACGTTGAGGTAGCCGTACTTGACCGGGCCGGGGAAATCGCCGTCCTGGAACGGCGCCCGCATCACGGCGCGTTGGCTCTCCGGGACGCCGCCGCGGAAGACCAGCGTCTCCGTGCCGCGGCTGACTCCGGAGTAGAGCGTGCGCACCAGGACCTCACCCGCGGCGGGTTCGGGGACGGTGACCTCACGCAACTCGCCGTGGCCCGGCGAGCTGAGCCAGAACGCACGCGCGGACCGGTTCATCGGCATCCTCCTGAACGATCGGCAAGTTGTTCACGTACCGAGATGTGCACAGGCCGCGCACAGTACGCGGCACTGATCGACTCTGTCACTCGGCCGGAGGGTGAGCCGTGGCCCTGAACAACATTGACGACGCGAGGCTGGTCCAGCAGGAGACGGCCGTGGGTGCGGGCGTGCAGATCCTGCTGCTGGTCCTGCTGGGTTCGGCGTTCGGCATGGGGCCGGCGGGCTGGCTGACGGGGCTGGCGTTCGCGTTCGCGACCTGGGCGGTGCTCTCCCGGGCGCTGCACCGCTCCCGGCTGCGTTCCTTCGGCCCGGCCAACCGGGTCACCCTCGGCCGGGCCACCCTGGTCGGCGGGGTGACGGCGCTGGTCGCGGACTCCTTCGACAGCGCGCCGCCGCTCACCCTGCTGGTCGCTCTGACGGCGGTCGCGCTGCTCCTGGACGGCGTCGACGGCCAGGTGGCCCGCCGCACCGGTACGTCGACGGCGCTGGGCGCCCGCTTCGACATGGAGGTGGACGCTTTCCTGATCCTGGTGCTGAGCGTGTTCGTGTCGATGCGGCTGGGCCCGTGGGTGCTGCTGATCGGCGGGATGCGCTACGCGTTCGTCGCGGCGGCCCGCGTCGCGCCGTGGCTGAACGCGCCGCTGCCGCCGTCGATCGCCCGTAAGACGGTCGCCGCGTTGCAGGGTGTCTGTCTGCTGCTGGCGGGTTCCCAACTGCTGCCGCTCGCGGCCGACTTCGCGGTGGTGCTGCTGGCGCTGGGCTCGCTGGTGTGGTCGTTCGCCCGGGACGTCCTGTGGCTACGCCGAACCACCCGACTCACCGCCACTGCCCCGAACGCCCCAACCACAAAGACCCTGGAACCGGCCGGGCAGTGACCGTCCGACGTACCGGCGGGCGCTGGCCATGCGGCGGGAGCCGGGGGGTGACGGTGGGTGGATGGGTGGCGTGTGGGGGCTGGAGACGTGGGGGCGAGGCGGCCGGGGCTTTGCGAGCACGGCCGGGTCGTGCGGCGGCTCTACTCCCGACGCGGCCACCCCGTGCCTGTCCGGGAACGCCTGCCGGGGGCGCCCTCACGGGGAGGGGTTCTTGTGCGGGCGGTGGGCCCTCGCGGTGGCGGGGGCGTCGGGGTGTTCGGGTCGCCGGGGGGCGCGTGGTGGGCGGGGCAGCAGGGCGACGGCCATGGCCGGTACGGCGGCCAGCACCAGCCAGGGCACGGCCTGCGGGAGCGGACTGTCGAGGAGGGTGCCGGTGGCCGCGCTGCCGGCCAGCACGATCAGCCCGGACAGCGAGGACAGCGCCCCGGTGTAGAGGCCGAGCCTGCCGTCCTCGGCGAGGTCGGGCACCCAGGCGCGGGCGACGGGCGCGATGAGCATCTGGCCGAGGGTGAGCAGCACGACGAACACCGCGGCGGGCAGCAGTCCCGCGGTGCCGGTCGGGGCCGCGGGGCGGGCCGCCGCGACGACCGCGAACCCGGCGGCGACCAGCAGCAGCCCGGCCGCCATGGACCGGCGGTGGGTGAGCCGCCGGCCCGCCCAGCGGGTGACGGGCAGTTGAGCGGCCACGACCAGCAGCGAGGACAGCGCGAACAGCCAGGCCAGCGGGGCCTGCGAGCCGGTGGCGCGGGCCACCTCGGCGGGCAGCGCGAGATAGAGCTGGTTGTAGGCGAGCAGATAGGCGCCGTAGGCGCAGCACAGCGCGAGGAAGCGGCGGTTGCGCAGCAGGTTCCGCGCGCCGCTGTCCACCGGCCGACGGTCCCGGCCGGGGATGTGCTGCGGCAGCAGCCGGGCGTGCCCGGCGAGGACGAGGACGAAGATTCCGGCGCCGGCCAGGCACACCGTGCGGAAGTCGGCGGTCAGCAGCAGCGCGCCGAGCAGCGGCCCGAGGAACGCCCCCGCCTGCCCGGCGACCGTGAACAGGGCGAGGACGCGGGTGCGCGGGCCGCCGCCCGACTCCTCCCGCACCACCGCCTGCCGGGCCACCTCGGACTCCACGGCGGGTGAGAACAGGGCCGCGGCGAACCCGATGAGCAGCACGGCGCAGATCACCGCCCAGGTCCGTTCGGCGTGGCCGAGCCAGACGAATCCGGCGATCCGCAGGGCGCAGCCGGCGAGCACGACGGGCCGGATGCCGTACCGGTCGGCGAGCGCCCCGCCCACCACGAACAGCCCCTGCTGGCTGAAGGTGCGCAGGCCGAGGACGAGACCGACCAGCCAGCCGGCCATGCCCATCGCCTGCCCGAGGTGTTCGGCGAGGAACGGCAGGACGGCGAAGAAGCCTATGTTGAAGGCGAGTTGGGTGAGGATCAGCAGGCGCAGCAGCGGGCTGAGGGGCGCGCCCCCGGTCCGCGGGCCGGCGGCGTGTGCGGTCATCGGGCGGTCGCCTCGGCCGCGGGCAGGGGCGGTTGTGCGATGCGGGACCTCGGGCGTGGCCGGCGCAGCCCGCCCGCGGCGGTCACCGCCAGCGCGCCGAGCAGGGCGAGGAGCGCGGCGGGTGCGAGGACGGCCCAGGGCGCGCGTTCCGCGTACGGCTGGTTCTCGGCGAGGAGTCGCCCCCATTCCGGGGAGGGCGGCTGGGCGCCGAGGCCGAGGAAGCCGAGGGAGGCCAGGGCGAGGGCGACGCCGGGCAGTCGGAGCAGGGCGTGCCGGACGACGGGCGGGAGCACCGCGGGCAGCAGTTCGTGGCGCAGCAGGTGGCCGCCACCCGCGCCGAGGGCGCGGGTGGCCGTGATGTGCAGGGTGGCGCGTTCCTGCCGCAGCAGCGCGGCGGTGTGCGCGGCGAGCGGGGCCCAGGCGACCGCCGTCACGGCGAGTGCGGGTGTGCCGGGGCCGCCGCCCGCCGCCGCGGTGACCAGGAGTGCGGCGAGGACGGCCGGTACGGCGTTGACGGTGTCGACGAGCGGCGCAGACAGCCGCGGCAGCAGTCCGAGCAGCACCCCGGCGAGGAGCGCGGCGGCGCTGACGGCGAGGGCGGGCAGCAGGGTGTCGAGGGCGCCGTGGGCGACCCGTGCGAGCAGGTCGCGGCCGAGCGCGTCGGTGCCGAACGGGTGCCGTGCGGACGGGGGTTCGAGCCGTGCGCCGGTGTCGACGGCGAACGGGTCGCGGGGCAGGCCGAGGGCGACGGTGCCGAGGAGCGCCGCGCCGAGCACGAGGGGCAGGGTCCGGTGGGTGGGCGGGGCGGGCCGGTGCAGGCTGAGCAGGGCGCCGTCGCGCAGGGCGGGGCCGGTCAGCAGCCGGGCCGCGAGGCGGGCGCCGCCCGAGGCGGCGGCGCCGAGCAGCAGCAGGGCGAGGGCGCCGGCCTGGAGGACCGGCAGGTCCTGGGCGAGGGCCGCCTGGAGGGTGGTGCGGCCGAGGCCGGGTATGTCGAAGACCTGCTCGACGGCGACGGCGCCGCCGGTCAGCCCGACGACGAACAGCGCGGCGTTCGGCAGCAGTTGGGGCACGCAGCGGCGCAGCGCGTGACGGGCGATGCGCCGGCCGGGCAGTCCGCGGGCGGCGGCGGCTCGCGCCCAGGGTTCACCGAAGGCGCCGGGCAGCAGGTCGTCCAGGAGCCGGCCGAGCACGGCCCCGGCGGGCAGTCCCAGGGCGAGCGCGGGCAGCACCGTCCAGCGGGGCCCGTACCAGCCGAGGGCGGGCAGCCAGCCGAGGTGGACGCCGACGACGGTGGCGAGCACGGAGGCGGTGAGGAATTCGGGGAGCGCGGCGAGCACGGCGGAGCCGGTGCCGCCGGGCCGGTGCCACCGGCCACGGGCCGCCGTCCACAGCGTGCGGGCGCACACCGCGGCGGCGGTGCAGACGGCGACCAGGCCGGCGACCGCCATCAGCAGCAGGGAGGCGCCGAGCGCCCGCAGGACGTCCGGGGCGACGTCGGCGCCGGAGATCCAGGACCGCCCGGCGTCGCCGCGGGCAAGACCGGCCAGCCACCGTCCGAGCAGCGGCAGCGGCCCGTCGTCAAGGCCGAGTCCGGCCCGGATGTCGGCCAGTACCTCGGGTGTCGGTTCCCGGTCCTGGGCGCGGGCCTTGAGGACGGTGCGTGCCGGGTCGGTGTGCGACAGCCAGGGCAGCAGGCCGATCCCGCACACCAGGGCGAGGGCGAGACCGGCCCGCCACAGCATGCTCCTCATGGGTCAGCGCCGGGTGCCGGTGCCGATGAGGGTGCGCTCGTACGGGTCGAGGAGCACGCCCTTCACCGAGGTGCCGACGCCGGTGATGACGCGCTGGTGCACGAGGGGTACGACGGCGTCGGTGCCGAGGATGCGGGCCTCGGCGGTGAGGGCGGCGGTCTGCCGTTGCGCGGTGTCGGCCGTGGCCTCGGCCGCGGCGACCGCCCGGTCGACGTTTTTGTCGCACAGCCGCGCCAGGTTGTAGCCGCCGTCGCAGCTGTAGTCGCCGGCGAGGACGGCGACGGGGTCGCCGGTGTCGAGAAGGCTGTTGCGGGCGAGGACGAGCGCGTCGAACTTCCCGGCGAGCGCGTCGCCCTCCAGCCGCGCGTACTCCCGCACCACCAGGCGGACCCGGAATCCGGCCCGCTCCAGTTGTTGCCCCAGCACCTGGGCGACCTCGGGGAGTTCGGGCCGGTTGTCGTAGGTGGCGAGGGTCACTGGGGCGCCGTGCGGCGGGTTCGGGCGGGAGCGGCCGACGGGTTCGAGGTGTCTGCCGTCGGCCCAGGTCACGGCGGGCCCGTACAGGCCGGCGCCGGGGTCGGCGTGGGACTCGTAGACGTCTTCGGCCAGCTTCGGGGTGTCGACGGCCGCGCGGGCGGCGGCACGCAGCGCGGGGTCCTCGAACGGGCCGGACGAGCTGTTGAGGAGCAGGCTGGTGGTCCGCGTCGTGGCGGTCTCGCGCCGGGTCCCCGCATCGAGGGTGGCGGCCTGGGCGACGGGGATCGCCTCGGCGACGTCGACCTCGCCGGTGCGCAGGGCGTTGGCCCGGGCGGTGCCGTCGGCGATGAACCGGACGTCGACGCCGGCCGCCTGGGCCCGGCCGCCCCAGTAGTCGTCGAACCGGCCGAGGGTGGCGGCGGTGGCGCCGGTGACCTCGGTGAGCGCGAAGGGGCCGGTGCCGGTGCCGACGGGGTCGGCCTCGCCGCTCGGTCCGTACGCCCGCTGGGACAGGACGGCGAGGCTCGGGCTGGACAGCCGCAGCGGCAGGATCGGGTCGGGCCGGCCGGTGGTGATGCGCACGTTCCGGTCGCCCTCGGCCGTCGCGGTGAGCGTGACGCCGGACAGGGCGGCGGGCGCGGGCCTGGCCCCGGCGGCGTGTCCGAGGGCGGTGACCACGGCGGCCGGGGTGACGTCGCCGCCGTCGTGGAAGACGGCCTCGCGCAGGGTGAACACCCAGGCGCGGTCGCCGTCGCGCCGCCAGGACCGGGCGAGCGCGGGCGCCGCGGCGCCGTTGCCGTCCAGCGCGGTCAGCCCCTCGGTGACGCCGAGCCGGCTGAGGATGGTGGCGTCGGCGCCGTACGGGGAGAGCCGTTCGGCGGGCGGGAAGGCGAGGGCGACCCGGAGCCGCCGGCCGTCCTGGGCGTCGCCGCCCGGCGTGTCACCGTCGGAGGCGAAGCAGCCGGCCAGCAGCGGGGCGAGGAGCAGGGCGCAGACCGTCCGGGTACGGCGCGGGCGGCGGGGCAGACGGGGCCGCACGGTTCACCGCCCCATCGATATCTCGAAGTGCACGATGCCCTGTCCTGCGCCGGGGTCGGCGCGCTCGTCGTGCACGACCGTGCCGAGGGACCGCCAGAACGCCTCGGCGCCGGGCACGGCCGGGTCGGTGTGCAGATACACGGACCGGTAGCCGCCGTCCGCCGCGGCGAACGCCAGCAGCTCGGCCACCAGCCGTCGGGCGAGGCCGCGCCTGCGGTACTCGGGCCGCACATACACCCGGCGCAGCTGGGCGGTCCGCCCGGAGGGGTAACGCTGGGCCAGCCGCGGCGGGTTGGGCGGATGCGCGGGCCCGCGGGAGTCGAGCGCGGCGGTCGCCACGACCTCCCCGCGGGCCGTGTCCACGGCGACGAGCAGCGTGTGCCGCTCGGGCAGGACGTAGGCGCTCAGCGGATCGACGATGTCCTCGTGCCACCGGGGCACGTACCCCGTCCCGAAGTCCCGGTAGACGGTGTCGAGCATGACACCGCGCACACCGCCGATGTCCTCGGGCCCCGCACTCCTGATGATGATCTCACGCACTTGCACATCATATGCATTAAGTCGCGACGGTGATCACCTCGCCCCTGTCCCCCGCGCCCGGCTCAGGCGGCGTGGGGGGTTCGGCTCTGGTGGCGGCGGATGATGTCCGCGTAGCGGTGTCCGGTGCCCTTGATGGTGCGCGCCTGGGTGCGGTAGTCCACGTGGACCAGGCCGAAACGCTTGTCGTAGCCGTAGGCCCACTCGAAGTTGTCGAGCAGCGACCAGGCGAAGTAGCCGGCCAGCGGGGCGCCCCTGCGGGCCGCCGCGGCACAGGCCGCGAGGTGTCCGAGCAGGTAGTCCTGGCGCTCGGGGTCGTCGACGGTGCCGTCGGCGCGTACCGCGTCCGGGTAGGCGCAGCCGTTCTCGGTGACGTAGATCCTGCGGGCCCCGTACTCGTGGGTGAGCCGCAGCAGTAGCGTCTCGATGCCGCTCGCGTCGATCTCCCAGTCCATGCCGGTGCGCGGGACGCCGAGGCGGCGCACCTCGCGGGCGCGGGGCGCGGGACCGGCCGGGTTGTCGGCCACGTGCGCCGGGAAGTAGTAGTTGAGACCGAGCCAGTCCAGCGGCGCGGCGATCGTCTCCGGGTCTCCCGGGCGCTCGGGCAGTTCCACGCGGTACACCTCGCGCATGTCGGCCGGGAAGCCGCGGCCGTGGACCGGGTCCAGCCACCAGCGGTTGACGTGCCCGTCGTGCCGCCGGGCGGCGGCCTCGTCCTCGGGGCGGTCACTGGCCGGGTGCACCGTGGAGAGGTTGTTGACGATGCCGACCTCGGCGTCGGGCGCGGCGGCCCTCAGTGCCTGCGCGGCGAGCCCGTGACCGAGGAGCAGGTGGTAGGAGGCGCGGACCGCTGCGGTCAGGTCGGTCAGGCCGGGGGCCATCGTGCCCTCCAGATGGCCGATCCAGGCCGAGCAGGAGGGCTCGTTGAGGGTGGCCCAGTGCCGCACGCGGTCGCCGAGCCGGGCGGCCACGGCCTCGGCGTACGCCGCGAAGTGCTCGGCGGTGTCCCGTTCGGGCCAGCCGCCGCGGTCCTGGAGTACCTGTGGCAGGTCCCAGTGGTAGAGGGTGACGGAGGGGGTGATGCCGGCCGCCAGCAGGGCGTCGACCAGGTGGTCGTAGAAGTCGAGGCCCCGCGGGTTGACCGGGCCGTCGCCGCCGGGCAGCACGCGCGGCCAGGCGACGGACAGCCGGTAGGCGTTGGTGCCGAGCCGGCGCATCAGGTCGATGTCCTCGCGCCAGCGGTGGTAGTGGTCGCAGGCGACGTCGCCGTGGTCGCCGCCGTGGGTCCTGCCGGGGGTGTGCGCGAAGGTGTCCCAGATCGACGGGGAGCGGCCGTCCTCGGCGACGGCTCCCTCGATCTGGTACGCCGAGGTGGCCGTGCCCCACAGGAAGTCGTGCGGGAGCGCGGCGAGGTCGATGCGGTCGGACACGAAAGTCCCTTCACGATGGGCCGGAACGCCGGCCTGACGGTGCGTCATTTGACGGCTCCCGCGGTCAGCCCTGCGACGAGGTAGCGCTGCAGCAGGAGGAAGCCGGCCACGACGGGCACGCTGACGACGAGCGAGGCGGCCATGATCTGGTTCCAGTAGACGTCGTTGAGCGTGGAGTAGCCCTGCAGGCCGACGGCGAGGGTGCGGGTGGTCTCGTTGGTCATCACCGAGGCGAACAGCACCTCGCCCCAGGCGGTCATGAACGCGTAGACGGCGACCGCGACGATGCCGGGGATCGCGGCCGGCACCACGACCCGGAACAACGCGCCGAGCGGTCCGCAGCCGTCCACCAGCGCGGCCTCGTCGAGATCGCGCGGCACCGAGTCGAAGTACCCGATGAGCATCCAGATGGAGAACGGCAGCGAGAAGGTGAGGTAGGTCAGGATCAGCCCGCCGCGCGAGCCGAACAGGGCGATGCCGGTGGCGTTGCCGATGTTGACGTAGAGGAGGAACAGCGGCAGCAGGAACAGGATGCCGGGGAACATCTGCGTCGACAGCACGGTCACCGTGAACACCCGCTTGCCGCGGAAGGAGTAGCGGCTGGCGGCGTACGCGGCGAACACCGCGACCACCACCGAGCAGACGGTGGCCGCGCCCGCCACGATCAGCGAGTTCACGAAGTACTTCGCGAGCGGCACCGTCGACCAGATGTCGATGTACGGGCGGATCGTCAGCCCGCTGGGCAGCCAGCGGAACGTGCCGGTGACGTCGGCGAGCGGCTTCAGCGAACTGGAGAGCATGACGTACACCGGCACCAGGACGAAGCCGGTCAGCAGGGTGAGGAAGATCCGCCGGGACCACAGGAAGGAACGCGGCGGGGCCATCGGCGATCTGGGGTCAGACATCGGCGGCCCTCCGTCCGCGCGAGGTGAGCAGCAGATACCCGCCCGTCACGACGAGCAGGAACAGGAGCAGCAGGACCGACATCGCCGAGCCGGTGCCGAAGTTCCAGGTGACGAACGACGCCTGGTAGATGTGCACGGAGATGAGGTCCGCGGCCTCGGGCGCGGCCTTGCCGAACAGCACATAGGGCGTGTTGAAGTCGTTGAACGTCCACAGGAACAGCACCAGGACCAGCACCTGGTTGACCGGGCGCAGCGACGGCAGGGTGATGCGCCGGATCTGCTGCCGCATCCCGGCGCCGTCCAGCGCGGCGGCCTCGTACAACTCCCTGGGGATGTTCTGCAGTCCGGCCATGACGATGAGGAAGGCGAACGGCCAGCCCTTCCACACGGACACCGTCAGCAGGGCCCAGAAGCTGTTGTCGCCGATCAGCCAGAAGGACGGCTTGTCGGTGAGGTGCAACTGGTCGTGCAGGACGTGGTTCACCAGCCCGTTGTCGTGCTGGAACATGAAAACCCAGGTGATGACGGCGGCGTACACGGGCAGCGCGTACGGCACGAGGAACAGGGCCCGCAGCAGGCCCCGGCCGCGGAAGGTGTCCTGCATACAGACCGCGGCGGCCGTGCCGATCAGCCAGCACAGGCCGACCGACAGCAGGGTGAAACCGACGGTGACGGCGAAGGAGTGCAGCAGGGCCTCGCCGACCGGGGCGTCGAAGTCCACCGACATCCGGTAGTTGTCGAGTCCGGACCAGGGGGCGGCGCCCCAGTCGCGGATGAAGAACTGGGTCAGCTCCTTGAAGCTCATCACGATGCCGATGACCATCGGCACCAGATGGACGAGGAGTTCGAGCAGCAGGGCGGGCAGAAGCAGCAGGTACGGCAGTGCGGTGCGGCGGATCCGCCCGGTGCGGCGCGGGCCGCGCGCCGCACCGGGGGAGCCCGCGCGCACGGTCCGGGCGCCGGTCTGCGTCGGGACGGTGGCGGTCATCGTGCTCACTTCGCCGGCATCTGCTGCTGGGCCTTTTCGAGCTTGGCCCTCACCGAGCCGGTGGTCACCGCACGGCCCGCGGCGGCGTCGGCGAACAGCTCCTTGACGGCCGTGCCGACCGCCGTCTCGAACTGCGACTCGGAGGCGACCTGGGGCAGCGCGGCGGCGCTCTTGGCGAGGGTGTCCTTCAGCACGGCGTTCGCCGGGGCGTTGAAGGCGGGGTCCGCCTGCGCGTTCTTGACCGGCGGGATGGAGGAGTAGGCCGTGTTGAGGATCTTCTGTTCCTCGTCGCTGGTCATGAACTTCACGAACTCGGTGGCGCCGTCGAGGTTGTGGGTGTTCTTGAACACGGCGATGTTGATGCCGGCGACCATCGAGTTGATCTGGGTGCCGGTGCCGGGGGTGCCGGACCGCACGGGCACCGGGGCGATGCCGTAGCTGTCCTCGCTCATGCCCTGGGACTTGAGGTTGGCGGCCGCCGACTGCCACAGCAGCATCGCCTGCCTGCCCTTGGCGAAGTCGCTGACCGACTGGTTCTGCGCGTATTCGGCGTCGCCGGTCGGGATGACCTTGTCCTTGGCCATCAGGTCGACGTACTGCTTGACCGCGGCGACCACGTTGTCGGCGGTGAAGTCGGGTTTGCCGTCGGCGGTGAAGAAGTCGGCGCCGTGCTGCTTGGCGAAGACGAAGACGTGGTGGATGTTCTCGGAGACGTTCGCGCCCTCGGCGCCGAGGACCGACTTGCCCTTCGCCTTGATCTTCTCGCCGTCGGCGACCAGTTCGTCCCAGGTGGCCGGGGGCTGGTCGATGCCGGCCGCGGCGAAGATCTCCTTGTTGTAGTAGAGCGCGTAGGCCATCGAGTACAGCGGGACCGCGGCCGGGTCCTGGCCGTCCGCCCCGGTGGAGCCGAGCGCCGAGTCGACGAAGCGGTCCTTGCCGCCGATCTTGTCGAGGTTCTTCCCGTCCCAGGGCAGCAGGGCGCCGGTGGCCTGCAGCGACGCGCTCCAGGTGTTGCCGATGTTCAGCACGTCGGGGCCCTGCCCCGACGTGGTCGCGGTGAGGATCCGGTTGAGCAGGTCCGACCAGGGCACGACCTCCAGCTTCACCTTGATCCCGGTCTGCTGCTCGAACTTGTCGAGTTCGGCCTTGAGGACCTTCTTGTCGACCGCGATGCTGGCGCCCTGGTTGGAGGCCCAATAGGTGAGGGTCTTCGGCGAGTCGTCGGACCCGCCGCTGGACGAACCGCCTCCGCAGGCCGTGGCGGCAAGGGCGAGAGACATGGTGACGGCGCCTACGGCCGCGGCTCGGATGCTGCGCATGGCTCCTGGTGTCCCTTTCCGGGAGTCGAGGGCCGAAAGGACGGTCCGCGGGAGGCGACACCCCGTTCGCTTCCCGAACCCCCTCATGGCTTAATTTAGGACGTGAGTTAAACTCCGGCGGAAACGGCCGTCAAGGGATCCGGCACAGGTATCTGACCGGGCGACCGCACGGCCGGGGGCGCAGGGCGGCCGTACGGCGGGTGAGCTGCAAGGGGAGAGCGGACGGCCACTCTGCAACGGTTGTATCTCGACGGCCGGCCCCGCCGAACTCACCCGCACCGAGGGGCGGTTGCCACCACACCGGTACGACGCCGACGCGCCCCCGGCCCGACCGCGGCACCGCCGGAGGACCGCCAGGCCCGACGGATCAACTCCCCCAACCGATCCTGCACTTCACCACCCCCCAACCCCCGGCGCACGCCGAACACGCCTGCACCAGGGAGCCTTTGGCGCCGCACCGCCAGGGCGTCGACGGAACCACCGAGCACACCCGTGACGCCGCCCTCGCAAGCGCATGACCAGAGCACCGGCGCAGACAGGTGCCGCTGAAGCGACTGCCGTCACCCGACCGGGGGCCAGGTGGACTGCCGTACCACCAGGGTGGGGTCGAACACGAGCGACGTCGCTTCGGTACGGATACCTCGCACGTGTTCGTCGAGCAGGCAGGGCGAGGCGGCCCCGGCGCGGTGGGCGAGGTCCACAGGGCCGAGCGGCGCCGGCCGCGAGGGGCGGGCGAACGGGACCGCGGGCAGTCCGGCGTCGGCGAGCAGCGACTCGTCGGCGTGCGTGGAGACCACGAGCGCCCCGTCGGCCCGGCCCTGCCGGAGATACGTCACCACCTCCCGCCGGGCCGGGGCCGACTCGGCGAACTCGGTCGCGGCTCTTGACGCATCGTTCACATCAATGAAGCATCCAACCGCGAGAGAGCGCTCCCCACCCCCACTTCGTTCACTTCCTGAACCAGGAGAGCCGCGCATGCCCCCAACTTCCCCTCCCGTGGGCCGCAGAGCCGTCCTCGGCGCCGCGGCAGCGGCGGCCACCGCGGTCGCGGGCCTGCCGACCGCCGCGTCGGCCGCTCCGACGTCCGCCGCTCCGGCGTCGGCCGTTCCGTCCCGCGGGCGCCCGTCGGCGCTGCCCGGCGGCGGTGACCTCGGCCCCAACGTCATCGTGTTCGACCCGTCCACACCGAACATCCAGGCCCGGCTTGACGAGGTGTTCCGGCAGCAGGAGTCGGCGCAGTTCGGCACCGGCCGCTACGCCCTGCTGTTCAAACCCGGCACCTACCACGGCCTCAACGCGCAGCTCGGCTTCTACACCTCCATCGCGGGCCTCGGCCTGTCCCCCGACGACACGACCATCAACGGTGACGTCACGGTCGACGCGGGCTGGTTCAACGGCAACGCCACGCAGAACTTCTGGCGTTCGGCGGAGAACCTGGCCCTGGTGCCGGTCAACGGCACCAACCGCTGGGCGGTCGCCCAGGCCGCGCCGTTCCGCCGCATGCATGTCCGCGGCGGGCTCAACCTGGCTCCCTCCGGCTACGGTTGGGCGAGCGGCGGCTACATCGCGGACAGCCGGATCGACGGCCAGGTCGGGCCGTACTCGCAGCAGCAGTGGTACACCCGCGACAGCGCGATCGGCGGCTGGCTCAACGGCGTGTGGAACATGGTGTTCTCCGGAGTCGAGGGCGCCCCCGCGCAGACCTTCCCGAATCCGCCGTACACCACGCTGGACACCACGCCCGTCTCCCGGGAGAAGCCGTTCCTGTACCTCAGCGGCGGCGAGTACCGCGTCTTCCTGCCGGAGAAGCGGACCGGCGCCCGCGGGGTCACCTGGGGCAACGGCACCCCGCGCGGCACGTCCCTGGCGCTGTCCCGGTTCTACGTCGCCAAGCCGGGCGACAGCGCGGCCACCCTCAACCAGGCGCTCGCCCAGGGCCTGCACCTGCTGCTCACCCCGGGGATCTACCACGTCGACCGGCCGATCCAGGTCGACAACGCCAACACCGTCGTGCTCGGCCTCGGTTACGCCACGATCGTGCCCGACAACGGCGTCACCGCGGTGAAGGTGGCGGACGTGGACGGGGTGCGCCTCGCGGGCTTCCTGATCGACGCAGGACCGGTCAACTCCCCCACCCTGCTGGAGGTCGGGCCCACCGGGGCGTCCCGGGACCACTCGGCCAACCCGACCACCGTGCAGGACGTGTTCATCCGGATCGGCGGCGCCGGCGCGGGCCGGGCCACCACCAGCATGGTGATCAACAGCCGGCACACCGTCGTCGACCACACCTGGGTGTGGCGCGCCGACCACGGCACCGGTGTCGGCTGGGACACCAACCGGGCCGACTACGGCGTCGTCGTCAACGGCGACGACGTGCTCGCCACCGGCCTGTTCGTGGAGCACTTCAACAAGTACGACGTGCAGTGGTTCGGCCAGCGGGGCCGCACCGTCTTCTTCCAGAACGAGAAGGCGTACGACGCCCCGAACCAGGCGGCGGTCCAGAACGGCTCGGTGAAGGGCTTCGCCGCCTACCGGGTCGGCGACAACGTCACCGCGCACGAGGGCTGGGGCCTGGGCAGCTACTGCTACTACAACGTCGACCCGACGATCGTGCAGCACCACGGCTTCGCCGCCCCGAACGTCCCGGGCGTCCGGTTCCACAACCTGCTGGTGGTCTCGCTCGGCGGCAACGGCCAGTACGAGCACGTGATCAACGAGACCGGGGCGCCCACCTCGGGCACCTCCACCACGCCGTCCACGGTGGTGTCGTACCCCTGACGGGGCCGACGCGCAGCCGCCGGACCGGCCGGTGAGGGTGCCCCGGCCCGGGGCAGCGGCTGCGCAACCGGATGGCCTGGTCTGACGGTTCGGCCGGCGGCACGGCGATGAGCACCGCCGTGCCGCCGCGCCTGGCGGCGGTGCCCCGGCCACGGCGTCGTGGCGCGAGTGGGGAACGGCGAAGCGGGTGTAATCGATTCACGAACGGCCGCTTCGCGAAGGGAGTGCCGTGGCGCCGTATTCGGCGAGAATTACCGGGACTTGCCTCCCGGTACCGTTTCGAGCGCTCTTCTCCTTCATTCTTCGTCACCTTCCATGATCATCTGCGATGCTCTCGAACCGGCCCTGGCCTTCCGGGAATTCACGGTTGCCGGGCCCGTTGGACGGCTCGGGGCGGGTCACCCGAGGTGCGGCCCGACATTTTCCGGACATTCATCCGACGGGAATCGACAAACCCGCGGTGACCGGCGTACCCATTCCCGGCCGGTACACCAGGCCAGTGGCGCTGACCGGGGGAAACCGGCACAGCCGCGGCATCTGGCCGAAAAGCGCGGTCAACGCCTGGGCGCAATAGGCGAGTTGTGACCCGCCCGGGTCGGCCGGGCGCGGCACGGCGCCGCGCACGCATTGCCCGGCGTTCCGCGGATTCCCGGAGCAGGAATGCGGACTTCCGGTGAAGTGCCGCTCATGGCCGAGAAACTGGTACTCGCGCACGGAAGCCGCCCACCCGAAGGCCACGGACAGTGGTGTGTCCGTATGGCCGGTGGATGCCCTCCCGCCGTGCGAACCGGCCTAATCTGTTCGGCAGGCAGCCTCTGGGTGACGCGGAAGCGGACGGATTGGAATCGATTGGACACGCAGAAGACGCGGAAGACGTCGTTCGCCGTGCTGCGTCGCACGATGTTCGTCCCGGGCCCCGCACTCATCCTCATCGCCGGGACGCTCTTCTCCCGTGTCGGAGACTCCCTCGCCTCCCTCGGCATGGTGCTGGACGCGGCGCACAACGACGTCCCCGGGGGCGTGACGGAGGTGTTCCTCGCCGACCTCGTGCCCACGGTCGTCGCCGCGCCCCTCATCGGCTCCCTGGTGGACCGGCTCAGCGCCCGGGCCGTGTGTCTGTGGGCGCTGGTCGCCCAGGCGCTGGCGCTCGGTGCGGCCACCGCCGTCGACGCCTTCCATCTGCGGGTGGCGCTGATCGCCGTGGCCGGGCTGGCCGGTGTGGCGTCGGTGGCCGCCGGCTTCAAGATCCTGCCTGTGGTGGCCGGCACGGAGTCCACGGGCCGCGCCAACAGCCTGCTCACGGCGGGTCTTTCGGCCGCGGGGCTGCTCGGTCCCGCGCTGGCGGGCTTCCTGCACTCCGTATGGGGCACCTCCGTGCTGCTCGGCGCCGACGCCGTCTCGTTCCTCGTCCTGGCCTGGTGCACCGCGCTGGCCGTGCCCCGGTCCGCCGACGTGACGCTCGGGCGGCGGCCCTCGGCGAAACTCTCCGACGGGTACCAGGCGTTGCGGCACGCGCCGGTCGTGGGTGCGCTGCTGCCCACCCTGGCCGCCGCGATGCTGGCCACCAGCATCGAGGTGGTCGCCGGGGTCTACTACCTGCGCGACGTCGCCGACGGCAACGACGCCGTCTTCGGCCTGTTCCTGGCGACCTGGGCGCTGGGCAGCATCCCCGGGGCGCTGCTCGCGGGCCGCGCGGGCTGGGCCGACCGGCACACCGCGCTGATCCTGGGCGGGGTGCTCGCCATCTCGCTGGGGCTGCTGTTCGCCGGGATCGTCCCCGTGGCCGCGATCATCTTCCCGCTGTTCCTGCTCGGCGGCTTCGGCAACGGCGCGTGCAACGTCGGGCTGCGCAACGCGGTGCACTCGCATGTGCCCGCCGAGGTACACGGCAGCGCCTGGGCCTGCTACCAGGCGCTGTCCCGGTCCTGCATCGGCCTCGGCTATCTGCTGGGCACCCCCAACAGCCTGGTCTCCAGCCGCGGCCAGGTGATCGTCTCCGGCGCCATACCGCTGGCCTTCTCGCTCTGGGCGATGCTGGTCACGACGCGCCGCAAACACCCGGCCCTCGGCGAACTACCCGGCTGACCGCCGACGACCGAACCGTGGGAACGGCTGACGCCCAACGGCCGACCTCGCAGGGCGACTTGCCTCAGACGACCGAGCCCCACGGAAAGCGACCGAGCCCCGACCGGAGCGCGGGTACGGAGGGCCACAGCCGGCCGGCCGACAGCCGCATGAGGACGGCCAAGGCCCGACGACCGACCTCTGAGGACCGCCCATGCGCGACGGCCGAAACACGGCAGTGACTCGCAACGGCCGACCACCCCTGAGGGCGACCGCGCCCGACCGCCGGGACACGGCATATGCGGGGCCGCGAGCGGTCGGGGCTGTCGTGGCGGAGGCCCGCCCGGGACGGACGAGGCGCAGGCCGTGTGGTCGGTCGCGGCGCGGCGGCCGAGGGCTCAGGGGGCGTGTGGGACCGTCACCGACGTGGTCACCAGGCCGCGCCGTACCGCCCAGCGCCCGTCGAAGACGCCGACCCGGCGGCCGTTCACGACCGGC
Source organism: Streptomyces sp. NPDC102462 (assembly GCF_044765425.1). Classification (NCBI taxonomy): domain Bacteria; kingdom Bacillati; phylum Actinomycetota; class Actinomycetes; order Kitasatosporales; family Streptomycetaceae; genus Streptomyces; species Streptomyces sp. NPDC102462. The sequence goes on from NZ_JBIWKB010000013.1 coordinate 28,470, forward strand.
CCGGGGACGAGGAGCGTCGCGCGGAAGCCGCCGCCCGGGTCGCCGCCGGGCTCGGGGACGATCTCGATGTCGGCCTCGCCGAAGTCGAGCCACTGCCCGGTGAGCGGGAACCACGCCTTGTACACGGACTCCTTGGCGCTGAACAGGAGCCGGTCCCAGTGCACCTGGGGCCGGGCCGCGGCCAGTTCGCCGAGCCGCCCTCGCTCCTGTGGGAGGGACACCGAGTCCAGGACGCCGTCGGGAAGCGGGGCGTGCGGCTCGGCGTCGATACCGAGGGAGGCCACGTCGCTCGCGCGGGCCAGGGCGGCGCCGCAGTAACCCTCGCAGTGGGTCATGCTGCCGACCAGGCCGGCCGGCCACCGCGGGGCGCCGCGCTCGCCGCTCACGATCGGCTGCGCGGGCACACCCAGCTTGTCCATGGCCCGCCGGGCGCAGGCGCGCACGGCGGAGAACTCGCGGCGCCGCTTGGCCACGGCGCGGGCCACAAGGGCCTCTTCCTCAGGGTAGAGCGGGCCTTCCTCGATCCCGTCGTCACCGTGCATGTCCACGGCCACGACCGAGTCCGGGAGCAGCTCCTCGATCACCGGATCCGACCTCCATCGGCAGAATTCGGCGCAGTCGGCCGGGCGGGTCCGGACGCTTGCGCCACTCACGGGGATAGCCCACGGACACCTCTTCGAAGCGGGTGTCCTCCAGCCAGGTGGTCCGCGGGATGTGCAGATGGCCGTAGACCATGGTCTGCACCCGGAACCTGCGGTGCCAGTCGGCGGTCAGCCGGGTGCCGCACCACATGGCGAACTCCGGGTACCACAGCACCTCCGTCGGATGCCGGTCCAGCGGGTAGTGGTTGACGAGCACCGTCGGCAGCCCGTCCGGCAGTTCGGCGAGCCGGCGCTCCGTCTCGGCCACCCGTGCCCGGCACCACGCCTCGCGGCTCGGGTAGGGGTCCGGGTGGAGCAGATATTCGTCGTTGCACACGATGCCGGTCTTGTGCGCGTAGGCGAGCCCTTCCTCCTTCGTGGCGCATCCGACGGGGAGGAACGAGTAGTCGTACAGCAGGAACAGCGGTGCCACGGCCACCGGGCCGCCCGGACCCTCCCACACCGGATAGGGGTCCTCCGGGCAGGTCACGCCCAACTCCCGGCACAGCGCGACCAGATGGTCGTAGCGCGCCACTCCGCGCAGGGTGACCTCGTCCTTGGGGTGCGTCCACAGCTCGTGGTTGCCCGGGACCCACAGCACCCGGCTGAACCGGTCCGCCAACGTCGTCAGGACCCAGCGGATGTCGGCCACCGTCTCCGCGATGTCGCCCGCGACGATCAGCCAGTCCGCGTCCGAGTCCGGGCGCAGACCGGCCACGAGGGCCCGGTTCTCCGGATATCCCACATGCAGGTCGCTGATGGCCAGCAACCCGCCCGTCCTCCCGGCCGACGACTCCACCCGTCATCCCTCCGATCACGCGAGGGCTCCACGAGACCACGCCGGACGCCCGCCGGGCAAGGCCCACCGCCCTCACCCTGGTACGCGTCGCGCCGGGACATCACCAGCAGGCCGGGACGGTGGGTATACGACAGACGCGCGAACGTACGGCTCCCGTCCCGGTTCGACGCGTCTCCGAAGCGGGGTGCGGGCGTCGGCACGCGGTCACGCCCGCTGACCCGGCCAGGGCGCAAATCCACTCGCGTCCGCCGCGGCCGGGGTGGCACGCTGCCGCCATGGCGCACGCGGAGGCACTGCTCATCGGAGGGCGGGCGGGAGTCGGCAAGACGACGGTGGCGTGGGAGGTGTCGGCGCTGCTGCGGACCGCCGCGGTGGCGCACGCGGTCGTCGACGGCGACTTCATGGGGCAGGTGCATCCGGCCCCGCGGGGAGACCCCCGCCGCGCGGAGATCACCGAAGCCAACCTGACGGCGGTGTGGGCGAACTTCGCCCGGTGCGGCTACCGTCGGCTCCTCTACACCAACACGCTGAGCGTGCTGCCCGATGCGGCGGGCATGTTCGAGCGGGCCCTGGGTCCCGGGGCGCGGTTCGTCCGGGTACTCCTGACCGCCTCCGACGCCACCGCCCGCGAGCGGCTGGTACGCCGGGAGCAGGGCTCCGAGCTGCACCGGGAACTGGAGCGCAGCGCCCGTAAGGCGCGCATTCTGGACGAGCGGGCCGCTGCGGGGACGGTACGGATAGCGACGGACGGCCGGACCGTCCCGGACATCGCCCACGAGGTGCTGACCGCCACGGGCTGGACCGGCTGACCCTCCGCGGTGTCGGCCGCGACCACGGAAGGCGAATGCCGCGAACTGATGCGCGCCGCGTCGCCGCGCCGCGTCGGCCTGTTCGGCGGGGTGCAGGGACGGGAAGCCAGATGGGACGGGCGTGTGCTTCCGGCGCTCACGTGGGCTCGGGAGTCCGCGCCTGTTCCCCGGCGAGTTCGCGCTCATGGGCTCTCCACGCGCTTTCGAGCGCGGCGAGCATCCGGGTACGTGTGCGCTCGAAGTCGGGCTCGATCTCGACGCCCAGGTCATGCCGCAGCGAAACCCTCAGCAAGTACACGCCGTCGGACAGCGGACCGCTGAACCAGTCCTTCGCCCGGTCGTACGAACCGGCAGGGCCGGGACCGCTCGGCAACTGCTTCACGACCGAGTATCCGACCCCGAGCGCCCTGTTGAGGACCGAGGCCACCTCCAGGACGTCCTTCGCCAGAGCCATCTGTGCCTGGGAGTACTGCTCCGCCCAGGCTTCCTTGGCGGCGTCCAGGACCGCCGGGTCGACGGTCTCACCGCGCTCGGCGGCGCGCACCGCGTCCCGGGCCGCGATCCGGTAGGCGCGGGCCGTGGTGTTCAGACGGGCGTAGAGATCACGCCGGGCTTCCTGCACCCGGTCCTGGCGCTCCTGCGCGCGGAGCCGGTCGGCACGCTCGTTCTCCTCCCGGTTGGCACGCCGGCTGAGCACGGCCCCGCCCAGAGTTCCGCCGAGCGTCCCACCGACGCTGATGAGCGCGACGGCGAGCGTGGTCACATCCACGAGTTTCCCCACCCCGTCCATTCCACGGCGCCTCCCCCACGGGAGGACGATAACGGGAAGCACAACTGCCCCGTGAGGCGAGGAGGATTCCGTGCAGCTGCGCAACGTCACACCCGACGACGTCGACGCCTACGTCCGGATGCGGTGCGACCCCGTCATGATGACGGAGCTCGGGGGGCCGCTGCCGCGTGAACGCATGCCCGACAAGGTGCGACGGGACGCCAGGGACGCGGCGGCCGATATCGCCTGGATCAAAATGATCATCCCTGACCCGGCTGCTCCCGGTGTGGTGGCCGGATCGGTGACCATCTGGTCCCATGACACCGACGACGGGCCCCTTTCGGAGATCGGCTGGATGGTCCTGCCCCCGTTCCAGGGCCGTGGCCTGGCCAAGCGTGCGGCCAGGGCCCTTCTCGAACAGGCCCGGGACGACGGCCGTTGGGGCGACGTGCACGCGTTCCCGGCGACGGGCAACGGCGCCTCGAACGGCATCTGCCGATCCCTCGGCTTCCGCTTCGCCGGAGAGCAGGACGTCACCTTCGCGGACCGGGTCCTGCGAACCAACCACTGGCTCATCACCCCCCACACCGACCTGAACCCCACCAACCCCACCACCCAGGACTAGCCGATGCCCCACAGCCCGACCGCACCGGAACCAGGCACACTGCACCACATCGAAATCTGGGTCCCCGACCTCGCCCGTGCGGCACAGGACTGGGGCTGGCTGCTCATGGCGCTCGGCTACACCCTCCACCAGGACTGGCCCACGGGAAAAAGCTGGCGCAAGGGCCCTACGTACCTCGTCTTCGAACAGTCCCCCGCCCTCACCGACCACCGGCACGACCGCTGCGCCCCCGGTCTCAACCACCTCGCCTTCCACGCCGGTGGCCGGGACACCGTCGACAGCCTCGTCGAGAAGGCCACCACCACCGGCACCTGGCGGCTCCTGTTCCCCGACCGTCACCCGCACGCGGGCGGTCCGCACACCTACGCCGCCTATCTCGAAAACCGCGACCGCTTCGAAGTCGAACTCGTCGCCGACCCCGGTTCCTGAGCGGGAGCCTGCGGCGACGGGCGCCTTGAGCGGTCCTACAGCCGCCGGGGAGGCGGTCAGCTGGTCGATGGGCAGGGTGCTGGAGGCGCCCCGGTACGACGGGCCCCGTCGGCCGTGGGTGCCGGCGGGCGCTGACCGGCACAGGCCGGGGACGCCGTAGACCGTGCCGACCGGTACTCCGTCGACGGTCGGCGTCTCGCCGCACCTCTTCACAAGGCCGGTCTGCGTGCTCGTACGTCGGTCCTTGCGGGCCACCGAGGACACGATTCCCGGTGCCCGGGCCGCGGCCGGCGGGATGCGCGGAGCGCCGTCGTTGTCAGTGGCGGCTGAGAGGATCAGCGGTATGACACCTTTGCTTCTCGCTGACATCGAGCGAGCTGTTCGCAGCAGTTGGAGTGCCGACACGTGCACGCCTGAGTTCCGGTCGCGTTGGAGCGCGGACAACCCGGCCCGGGACCAGTGCGGTGTGACGGCCATGGTGCTCAACGACCTCCTGGGCGGGGAACTGCTCCGCGGGGAAGTCCTCGTGAACGGCGAACGCGTCGACTACCACTGGTGGAACCGCCTCGGCATGGGCGTCGAGATCGACCTCACCCCGGAGCAGTTCGGCCCGGAGGAGATCGTCACCGCGGGCACCGTCATACCGCGCCCTCCGGTCACCGAGTGGCGCAGGCTCCGCGAGGAGTACGAACTCCTGCGCGACCGTGTCCTGGAGAAGCTGGACCGGGCGCGGGCAACGGCCCCCGCTTCCGCGGCCGGCTGACAAGGCAAAGCCCGGTCCGCCCGTACCCACGGCATGCCGCGGGCACCGTCGGACCCGGCCGCGCTCACCCCGACACGGATGCCGGGCCGAGGAGCGCGGCGACGGCGATGAGACCGGGGACGGAGAAGAGGGTGGACAACAGGATGGACTCACGGGCGAGTTGTTCGGCGACCCGGTACTGGGAGGCGTAGGTGTAGAGGTTCTGGGCGGCGGGCAGCGCCGCGATCACCACGACGTCGAGCAGGGCGGCGCCGTGCAGGTCGAAGACCATCGTGCCGAGGCTCCAGGCCATGAGGGGCTGGGCCATGGTCTTGAGGGCGGCGGACAGCACTATGGCGGGCCGGTTGTCCCCGCGGGCGGGCAGCCCGCTGCCACGCAGGGAGATACCGAAGGCCAGCAGTACGGCCGGGACGGACATGTTGCCTATGAGGGTGAGGGGTTCGAGGGCGGGCCCGGGGACGGCCCAGCCGGTGGCGGCAACGGTGACACCCGTCAGCGAGCCTATGGCCATCGGGTTGCGCAACGGCGTGGTCAGGCGTCGCAGCAGGGGTTCCGGTTCACCGGGACGGCTCAGGTCGAGGACCGTCAGGGCGAGCGGGGTGACGATGATCTGCTGGAAGAGCAGGACGGGAGCGACGAGTGAGGCGTCGCCGAGGACGTAGACGGCGATGGGGATGCCGAGGTTGCCGGCGTTGACGTAACTGGAGCACAGGGCGCCGATGGTCAACTGGCCCGTGCTCCAGCCCTTCAGGAAGCCGACGGCGAGGAAGAGGGCGGCGGCCGCGGCCGTGCTGATCGCGGTGATGAGCAGCCGCTCGGACAGGAGGACGGACAGATCGGCGCCCGCGAGCGTGGTGAAGAGCAGGCAGGGCGTGGCGACATGGAAGGCGAGCCTGGTCAGGACGTGGCGGCCGTCGTCGCCCAGATATCTGCGGCGCCCGATCACATAGCCGACGCCGACCACGACGGCGATCACCATGAAGCCGGTGAGAACTCCTTGCATGCCCTTCCTCGGTGACGTGCCGGTGGAGGTGCCCCGGGTCCGGCTCGTGATGGATGCTCGCGTCGGCCGGTGCCCGGGCCTACGCCGACATCATCTCCCGTGGTTGCCGACGGCCTTGGTCCAGCACCGACGGTTCGCTCGCGCCGGTCACGGCCTCGAAGACCGTCCGGATCGTACCGGGCTCGCACCACTGAGAGCGTCCCTGACCGACCGGGCGTGCGGCGGCGCCGTGGCTCCACGGCCGGGGGCCTGTCAGCCGACCCGTTCGATCCAGTCGTTGCTGCCCAGCGGGTAGTCGTAGCCGGGACGGCCGACGTCGGCGCTGGTCCGGAACGGAATGCCGGCGTTGTCGATGTGGAGGGTCCCGCGGCGGCTGCCGCTGGACCAGTCCAGGGTGAGGTCCCAGCGGACGTCGTGCGCCTCGGTGCGGGCGGTGACGTAGAAGACCTCCGGGTCGGACTCGCTGACCTTGTAGGGGAAGTCGCGCTGGCCGTTCTTGACGGTGACCGTGGGGCTGCCGTTGTCCAGGTCGATGTCGAACGACTTGGTGCCGACGCCGCCGCCGCAGCCGACGCCCATCGAGTAGTCGTTCCAGGCGAGCGGTGCGCCCTTGGCGATGACGCGCACGTGCAGCGCCTCCAGGACCACAGTGTCCGCGCCGGTGCCCTGGACGGTGAGGGCGACCCGCTGTTCGCCCGAGGAGACGGCACCGTAGGCGGCGGCCCAGCGCGGGGCGTTCTGCTCGTTGGCGGGCGGGCCGACCTGCTCGGGTTCGCTGTCGACGAGGAAGTGCTGGCTGCACGGGTCTTCGTAGACGTAGGGGCGGGTGCCGACGGTCAGCGGGACGGCGCCGGTGCCGGTGCCGCCGCTGGGTCCGGCCGCCGCGCCCTGCTTGCCGCCGACCGAGGGGGCACCGGACCCGGTGGCGGTGGCGGAGGCCGATGCGGACGGTGTGCGGCTCCGCCCGCTCGGGGACGGGGCGGGGGTCGGTGACTCGGCGTCGGCCGTGCCGCTGACCGCGGTGGCACCGGCGACGTGCTCGTCGCGCGGGTCGTCCCCGTCTTTACCCGACAGCGGCTGCACGACGATCGCCACGGCTCCCAGTACGGCGGCCACCGCGGCACAGGCGATCAGCGCGGTGCGCCGGCGCCGTGGCCGCGCGGGCTCCCCCGCCACGCCGACGACGACCGGCTCCCCGGGCTCACCGGGCCCGGCGTCCTGATCCCCTCCCTGCGGGACCGCGGCGCGGCCCGAGCCCGCCCCGGGAGCCGAGTTTGTCCTGGAGGCCGGACCCGCCCCGGAAGCCGCAGCCGCCCCGGAGGCCGCAACCGCCCCAGGGGCCAGAGCCGTCCCGGGAGCCGAGCCCGACCCGGGGCCCGGAACCGCCCCGGAAGCAGGAGCCTCCCCAGGAGCCAGAGCCGCCCCGGAGGCCGGAGCCGTTCCGGAGGACGGGGGTGCGGCGGGGCCGGGCGGTGGTGAGCCCGGCTGGGCCGGGAGTGCAGCGCCGGCACGCGCCGCGGGATCCGCCGCCGAACCGGTGTCCCCCGTACCCGGCACGCCCGGCACGCCCGCCGCGGCAGCCGGCTCGGCCGAACCGGCGTCTTGGGGCGAACCGGCCTCCTGGGGCGAACTCTTCGCCGGGGCCGCGCCGGTGGCGCCGCCCGACCCGGCCCGCGCCGCCCCGGCCTGCTCCGCCCTGCGCCTCCGTGCCGCGTCCGCCAGGATCCAGTGCCGGTGCAGTTCGACGAGTTCCCGAGGCGTCGCCCGGCACACCCGTGCGAGGCGTTCGACAGGCGCGTACTCGTTCGGGACCGCGGTGCCGTTGCAGTAGCGGTGCAGCGTCGACGTGCTCATGTGCAGCCGCTTGGCCAGCGCCCCGTAACTCAGTCCCGAACGCTCCTTGAGCCCCCGCAGCAGCGTCGCGAACTCCTCCGTCTCCCCCGCCTCTGCCGCCCCTGACACCCGTTCCTCCATCTCACCGCGTCCCGTTCGCGTGTTCCAGGGGGCACTGTATTTCCCTCGCCGAAAGCGTGTTCCGGCGGACCGGCGTCCGTCACCGCCGGCAGCGGTCGACGGACGGCGCTCTCACCCGGTGAGGCCCCGGAAGCGGTGACGAGTGAGAGGGTCAGGCCGGTTCCGGGAAGGCGACCGGGCTCCTGAGCCCCGCCTTGTTCACGGCGCGTATCCCGAAGAACACATTGTCCTTGGACAGGTCCACTTCCCGTCGCGTCACGTCCCCGACCGGGATGACATGGGTCCACTCGGGGTCCGTCGTCTCGCGCCAGACGATCTCGTAGCCGGCGAGGTCCCCTTCGCCGCCCCGGGTCCACACCAGTTCCGTGGAGTTGGTCAGCGTCGAGGTGACGATCCTCGCGTCGCGCGGTGTGCCGGGGGCCTGGGCCAGGGACCACAGGGCCGCCGCGTTCACCCGGGCCACCCGGGCGATGTACCGGAAGTCGCAGAACTCGGGCAGGTCCCCGTACTGCCGGCCGCTCTCGTCGACGCGTACGTCCTGGTGCTGGTGGGCGAAGTCCTCGGCCGGTTCCGTGAAACGCGCGGCCGGGTAGCCCCGTTCGAGGAACGGGATGTGGTCACCGCCCCGGCGGTAGCGGTCCCTGCGGTAGATCACGCGGACGTGCATGCCGGTGGCGGCGTTGTCGGCCACATCGCGTACGAAACGGGCCAGTTGGCGGGTCGCGGAGTCGTTCTCGCCGCCCACCGAGCGCCGGGTCGCGGCCTGTTCGGGCGTCTCGGAGGACGGCACGCCCTCCGCGAAGAGCCGGATGGTGTACGGGTCCTGTGTGCCGTCGTCCGCGGTGGAGCTGCCGACGATGTCGTTGGTGAACATGCCCTGCAGATCGGCGCCCGCCGTCTTGAACTGCTGGGCCATGTGCGCCGCCCCGTACAGCCCCTGCTCCTCGCCGGCCACCGCCGCGAACACGATGGTCGAGGCCGGCCGCCGCGCGGCCATCACCCGGGCCAGTTCCAGGACCACGGCCACGCCGGACGCGTCGTCGTCCGCGCCCGGCGCGTCGGAGGTGGCGTCCATGACGTCGGTGGCGCGGGAGTCGTAGTGGCCGGAGACGACGTACACGCGCTCCGGGGTCACCGAGCCGCGCAGGGTGGCGATCACGTTCGTGATGCGGGTGGCGGTCGGGATGCGGGACGCCGGTTCCTGGACGTACGACTGGAGTCGCGCGGTCATCCGGCCCCCGGAGGCGGCGGCGTACGAGCGGAACTCGGCGAGCAGCCAGTCGCGTGCGGCGCCGATGCCGCGTGCCGGGTCGTCCTGGGCGGACAGGGTGTGCCGGGTGCCGAAGGAGACGAGTGTGCGCACCGTCGCCTCGATGCGGGCCGGATCGATCTCCCGGAGCAGCGCGCGCAGTTCACGGCTCGGAGGCTGGGCCGTCGCGGGCGGACGGCGGGCTTCGCCCCGCGGCCCCGCGGCCTCGGCCGTTCCCGTCGTGCCCAGGGCCACGGCGCTGCTCGCCGCTGTCGCGGTCAGGATGGTTCGCCTGCTGAGACTGGGGCGCATGTGTCCTCCCGGGCTGGCTGTGCCGACCGACCCTGACATGGTTGTGGACACGCCAAGATTGAGCAAGAGAGCCGAGTGAGGGGTGGTCAACCGGGGCCCGCCACACGGCGGACGGGCCCCGGCCCGTGACCGGGCTCAGTCGGTGTAGACCTCTGCCCTGTCCACGCTCACGAAGGACGCGCCGGACGACGCGTTGTGTTCCCCGGTCACCCGGATGCGCAGGGTGTGCTTGCCGGCGGGCAGACGCGGGCTGAGGTACTGGAGCGTCTCCCCGGTCCGCGGGGACCCGTAGAAGTCGACGCGCTGTTCGGCGCCGCCGTCGACACTGATGGCCGCGATGCCGTTGCCGGTGTCCCGCACGGACAGCAGCGCGATCCGAGTGCCCGTGAAGGTGAAGGTCGCGGTGTTGCCCGCCTGGTCGCTCCAGTGGTCGTCGCTCCAGAAGCACTGCGCCGCGCAGCCCGTGCCCGAGTTCCACGCGCCCTGGTAGGCGACCTGACCTGCGCCGCTGGAGCGGCCGTCGTCGTTGATCCAGTAGTTGCCGTTGCCGGGGTCGCCGGACGGCAGGTCCTGTGTCGCGCCGAGGGCGAGCGGGCTACCGAGGTCAGGGCTGCCGTCCGCGTGCCAGCCGATCTTCTGGGCGCGGGTCGTACGGTTGCCGTAGGTGTAGCTCGCGGTCGTCTTGGCGTGGTAGACGATCCAGTCCTGAGTGCCGTCGGGCGACCGGAAGAAGGCGTGGTGGCCGGGGCCGTAGACCCCCTTGGCGTCATCGCGTGCGAACACCGGGCCGGAGTGCTGGCGCCAGTTGCCGGGCTTCAGCGGATCGGCGTTGTCCGGCAGGGACAGCATCCACAGCTGGTAGTCGGGCTTGCCGGTGTCGCACGTCGAGTACGTCAGCCACGTACGGCCGTTGCGGTTCAGGAACTCGGGGCCCTCGCGCACCTCCGGGCAGCCCCCGGCGGCATCGAGGGCCACCGCGTCCCCGGAGACCGTGTAGGGGTTCGCCATGGGGGCGATGTTCAGACCGTTGTGCTGGTAGGCGTTGATGCCCGCATACGCCAGATACAGCTTGCCGTTGTGCTGGAAGACGCCGGGGTCGATGGCGAAGTCGTTCGCGTGGTTGGGCGGGGCCAGCTTCGCCTTGAAGTGGTAGGGCCCGGTCGGATCGCCGCCCTCCGACTCCAGGACGTACAGCCGGTGATGGTCGTCCACGCCGTCGTCGGCCGTGTAGTACATGTACCAGCGGTTGCCGAAGCGGTAGAACTCGGCCGCCCAGATGTGCTGGTTGCGCTCGGGGTTGGTGTCGGTCCACACGGTCACCGGGTCCGCGTCGAGCAGCGTGCCGAGCGACGGCGAACTCCACATCCTGATGCTGTTGCCCTGCGTGGTGGTGAGGCGGTAGGCCCCGTTCGCATAGGTCAGGAAGGGGTCCGGTCCGGTGTTCAGCGGATTCCGGAAGGTGCCCGCGGCCTTGACCGCGGGCGCGGGCTGCCCGGCGTGGGCCTGCGGCACGCAGACCAGGCCGATGAGCAGGGCCAGCAGAACGGCCAACCGTGCACTCGTGGACCGACGCGGCATCAGCGGCTCCTCACCAAGTGCCCGGAGTACCGGGCGATTTCGAGATGGCGGACCTATGGCACCACAGCTCTTACATCGATGTAAACAGCTCTCGCGGCAACCCGTCCGAGCCACCGCCGCCCGACCGTTGCCGCCCCGCTCACGACCGCCACGGGCACGCCCGCCACTGGCACGCCCGCCCTGGTAGGGAACGGGCCGACATGGTGCTCGGTGTGCGAGGCGGGGTGACGTGATGCGCGGTGTACTCGGCGGGGCGCCCCGGTGCACGTTGTACGCGGCGGGACGGCGGGTGCTCGGTGTACGCGGCGGGGCCCGGCGGAGTCACCCGGGAGGCGTGCGCCCTGGCCGAAGCCGTGCCGTACGAAGACGTGGTGCGGTGCCGTCGGTCGGGGCGGCCGGGGCCCTCGGACCGTTCCTTCGTGGCGGTCTTCGGTCGTCGGCGTCCGGTCTACCTGACGGCATGCGGTGACGGGTACGCTACCTGCCGTCAAAGGCGAGAAGCCATGGCGCATCGGGGTGTTGGGGGATCATGCGCATCGTCATCACCGTCGACGGCGGCCGCGACGGCGGCGCGGAGTTGCGCCGTTGGCTGACCGCGGAGCCGCAGTTGCGGGGCCGGATCCGGCTGGACACGCAGCCTCCGCCGCCGGGGGCGATGGGCGGCGGGGCGATGGACGCGCTCATCGCGATCCTGGAGCCCGGCGGGGTGGCGACGGTGTTCGCCGGGGCCGTGGTCGCCTGGGCGGCCAGCCGCCGCAGCAGCCAGACCATCACCGTGACCAAGCCCGACGGCACGCAGATCAGCATCGAGTCCACCCAGGTCAGGGCGGACGCGGCGCAGGCCGCCGACCTGGTCGAGCGGCTGGCCGCCGCGGTCGGCGACCCGCCACGGCCCGAGCACCGCCGCGCACCGGACGGCGCCGCACCGCCCGGACCGTGAACGGCGACACCGCCGCCGAGGCGGGACTGGCCGCCCCTGGCGCGCGGGCGATCCTGGTGGGCACCGGCCGGCACGTTCCCGGGTCGCGGCTGCCGGACCTGCCGTCGGTCGACACCACCCTGGACGACCTGCACCGTGTGCTGCGCGAGGTGTGCGGCATGCCGGACGAGGCGATCCATCGGGTGCCGGCGGACGCCGACCCGCCGGCCGTGGTCGCGGCGGTGGAACGGGCGGTCGCCGACTCACCCGGTGTACTGCTGCTGTACTACGTCGGCCACGGACTGCTCGGCCCCGGCGACGAGTTGTACCTGGCCACGCATGCCACCGAGGCCGCGGACCGGGTCTCCCACGCGGTGCCGTACCGCACCGTCAGGGACCTGCTGAGCGACGCACCCGGAGACGGCGTCGTCGTCCTCGACTGCTGTTTCTCCGGGCGGGCCGCCGTGCCGGCGGGCGGGCGGCCCGGCGAGCCGTTCGCCGCGGCCAGGCCCCGCGGAAGCGTACTGCTCAGCTCGGCCTCGCACTTCGCGCTGTCCTTCGCGCCACAGGGCGAGCGCCACACCCTGTTCAGCGGCCGGCTGCTGCGGCTGCTGGAGCAGGGCGACCCGGCCGGGCCGCCGTGGCTGACCATCGATCGGATGCACGCGCTGCTGGAGCGCGAGTTCGAGGGCTCCCCCGTGCGTCCGCACCGGCAGAGCGAGGGCCGGCTGGGCGAGCTGCGCGTCGCCCGCAACCGCGGCTACCGCCCGGCACCGGGGCCCGCGGCCGTACCGCCCGCCGACGTACCGTGCCCCTACCCGGGTCTTGAGCCGTTCCGGGCGGAGGACAGCCCGCACTTCTTCGGGCGCAAGGAGATCACCGCGCGGCTGCTGGACGCCGTCGGCGGCGGCGTCACCCGCCCGCCGGACCGGCACCCGGTGATCCTGGTCGGCGCGTCCGGGGTGGGCAAGTCCTCGCTGCTGCGGGCCGGGCTGCTGGCCGGGCTTGAACGGCTGCGCGAGACGGCCGGCAGCGGCGGCCCCGACGACGTGCCCTGGCCGGCGCTGCTGCTGCCCGCGCCAGGACCGCGGCCGCTGCGGTCGCTGGCCGAGCTGTGGGCGCAGGCCACCGGACGGGACACGGACGAGGTACTGACCGCCTTCACCGACGGCGACGGCTTCCCCGGGCCGCTGCCCGGCCGCGGACCCTGCCGGCTGCTGGTGGTCGACCAGTTCGAGGAGATCTTCACCCGCTGCCGGGACACCGAGCAGCGCGCCCGGTTCATCGGCCTGCTCACCGGCACGGCCGAAGGCCGGGCCCCGCGCGTCGTACTGGGCCTGCGCGCCGACCACTACGGCAGTTGCCTCGCCCACCCGCCGCTGGTCCGGGCCCTCGCCCAGGGGCAGTTCACCGTGCCACCGATGGACGAGGACGCCCTGCGCGCCGCCGTCGAGGGGCCCGCGCAGGCGGCCGGTCTGACCTTGGAGCCCGGCCTGGCCGACCGGCTGCTGCACGACCTGCGGCACGGCGGCGTCCTCGGGCCCTCCGCTGTGGCCGGGCCGGACGACACCGCCGCCCTGCCGTTCCTCGCGCACGCGCTGCGCGAGACCTGGCGCACCCGCAGCGGCGCGGTCCTCACCCTGGCCGGCTACCAGCGCACCGGCGGCATCTGGCAGTCCGTCACCAAGACCACCGTGGAGCTGTACCAGTCCCTCGACGAGCCCGGCCGCCGGGTACTGCGCGACGTGCTGCTGCGCATGATCCACATCACGGCCGACGGCACCGACACGGTGGTGCGCCGCCGGGTGCGGCCCGCGGAGCTGCTGGACGGCCGGTCACCGCGGCAGCGACGGCTGGTCACCGAGGTCTGCGACCGGCTGGCGAACGCCCGGCTGATCACCATGGACCGGTCGACGGCCCAGATCTCCCACGAGGCGCTGCTGCGCGCCTGGCCCCAGTTGCGCCGCTGGATCGACGAGGACCGGACCGACCTGCTGCTGCGCCAGCAACTGGCGGAGGCCGCCGACGCCTGGCAGACGGCCGGCCGCGACCCGTCGTTCCTGCTGCGCGGCACCCGGCTCGACGCCGCGCAGGACCTGGACCGCCGGGCGCGGCTGAGGCGGCAGCCGCTGCGCCGTGGGGACCTGGTGTTCCTGGTGGCGAGCGGCACGGCGGCACGCGCGGAACGGCAGCGTGACGCGCGCCGCACCCGGCGGCTGAAACAGGCCCTGGGCGGGGTGGCGGTGGCCCTGTGCCTGGCGCTGATCGCCGCGGGAGTGGCGTTCCAGCAGCGGCGTACGGCGCAGGACCAGCGGCGGCTCGCGACGTACCGGGCACTGACCGCGGAGGCCGGCAACCTGCGGCAGGCCGACCCGCAGACAGCGCTGCGGCTGGGGCTCGCCGCCTACCGGCTCCGTCCGACGGCCGAGGCGCGCAAGGCGGTGTTCGACACGCTGGCGCAGACGCCGTTCGGCGGCAGCGCGCCGCTGCCCGACTGGCGGGCGAAGGAAGGCCGGCACGAGGTGGCCGGGATCAGCCCGGACGGCCGGCTGGTGGCCACCACCGACTATGAGCACGGGATCACCGTGTGGGACGTCCGGGACACCGCGCGCCCGGCACGGACGGCACTTCCCCGCTGCCACGACTACGTCGAAGGGCTCGCCTTCAGCCGGGACGCGCGGCTGCTCGCCGCGGCGTGCCGGGACGGCTCGGTGAACCTGTGGAGCCTGGCCGACCGGGACCACCCGCGCCGGCTCGCCACGCTGCGTCTGCCGTCGCTGCCCGGCTCTCCGGGCACCGTGGCCTTCAGCCCGGACGGCCGCACCCTGGCGGCGGCGGGGTGGTGGAACGACAAGGCCCTCGGCGGATCGCTCGCGCTGTGGAGCCTGCGCGATCCGGCCCGTCCGCGGCGGCTCGCGCTCCGCGCCGGCGTGTACGACGACAGCGCGCTGGTGTTCAGCCCGGACGGCCGCACCCTGGTCAGCTCCACGAGCCGGGTCACCGCCCGTCAGGAGCCGGTCGACAAGGACTCGATCGTGCACCGCTCCGGCGCGACGTTCTGGGATGTCGCCGATCCGGCCCGGCCGCGGCGGCTGACCCGCAAGGACCTGCTGCACGAAACCATGGCCTTCAGCCCGGACGGCAGGCTGTTCGCCGCGCAGAGCGACCGCACCGTCCTGCTGTGGGATCTGTCCGTTCCGGCCCGGCCCAGGCTGCTGGCCTCCTGGGCCGCCCACGCGGACATGGTCGCCGCGCTCGCGTTCAGTCCCGACGGCCGGCGGCTGGTCACCGGCGGCCTCGACGACGATGTGAACCTCTGGAACCTCGACCGCCCCAGCCGCCCGCAGCGGATACGGACGTTCTCCGGCAACACCGGTTCGGTGGGGGCGCTGGCCTTCACCCCGGACGGCCGTGCGGTGGTGTCGGCGACCGACAAGTCGGTGCTGCGCTGGTATGTCACCCCCCGGGGCCGGCCGACCGTCACCGCGACACTGGCACCCGGCGGCGGGCTCGACGCGACCGCCGTCACCCCGGACAGCCGCACCCTGGCGACGGGCGGCGCGCAGGAAACCATCGACCTGTGGGACCTCACCGATCCCACGCGCCGCCGGCGGACGGCGACGCTCACCGGACACACCAAGGCCGTCAGCGCCCTTGCGATCAGCCGGGACGGAAAACACCTGGCCGGCGGAGGCGACGACGGCCGGGTCCTGGTGTGGGACATCACGGACCGGTCCAGCCCGCGCCGCGTGGCGGATCTCGCCGGCCCCGGCAAAATGATCTTCTCCGTGGGTTTCTCCCCCGACGGTGCCACGCTGGTGGCCACCGGCGCGGACACCCTGTTCTCACCGGCCCAGGCACGGCTGTGGGACATCGCCCGGCCCGGCCGTCCCCGCGACCTCGGCGGCTTCTCGGGCCTGGGCACGCTGGGCAAGGCCCACTTCAGTCCGGACGGACGGCTGCTGGCCCTGCCGGGCGGGATTCGGACGGGGCTGTGGGACCGGCACGGGCCCCCCAAGCCGGTCGCACTGCCGGACGGGGACTCCACGTCGGCGTTCGCCCCGGACGGAAAGACCCTCGCCACCGGCAACGGTTACGACGAGGCCGTCCTGTTGTGGGACGTCTCCGACGCCGCCCGTCCCCGCCGGGTCGGGACGGTGCCCGCCGACGACGGCCGGAGCGACGTCCGCCGGCTGGCGTTCCACCCCGGCGGGAATCTGCTCGCCGCCGGGGGCGACGCAGGACGCACCGTCCTCTGGGACGTCGGCGACCGCACCCGGCCGCACCTCGCCGTGGTCCTCACCGGGCACCACGACGCCATCGGCGACCTGACCTTCAGCCCCGACGGCCGCCGCCTGATCACCGTGAGCGGCGACGGTACCGCGCTGGTCTGGGACCTCGGCGACCTGCCCGCGATCAGCGCCGACCCGATCCGGACGGCCTGTGACGTGGCGAGCGGCGGACTGACCCACGAACAGTGGAACGACTACGCGCCGGGTATCGCCTTCCGCCAGACCTGCCCGTGACGCCACCGCTCACCGCGAGGGCCACCGCCCGGGCCGGCAGGCCGTGGAGGACAGGCCCACCCCCACGTGATCCCGCACGGTCCGCGGCTGCGGGCGGCTCGCTGTCAGACGAGGTCGATGAGCGGTTCGCCCGTGAGGGCCCGGCGCGCCCGGGCGACGGCGCCGTCCTGGAGGGCCCCGAGCGACCGGGTCGACCGCCAGGCGATGTGCGGCGTGAGGATCGCGTTGGGCGCGTCCCGCAGGGCGTGGTCCGCGGGCAGCGGCTCCTCGGCGAAGACGTCGAGCGCGGCGCCCGCGATGTGTCCCGAGCGCAGCGCCTCGGCGAGCGCCTGCTCGTCGACGAGACCGCCGCGCGAGACGTTGACGACGACGGCTCCGCGGCGCATGCGTCCAAGCACCTCGGCGGACACCAGATGACGCGTCTGCTCGGTGAGCGGCAGATGCAGGGAGACGACGTCGGACTCTTCGAGGACCTGTGCCAGCGGTACGGCGGGCACCTGGGAGAACCGCGCGAAGGGGTCGTACGCGTGGACCTGGGCACCGAGCGCGGCCCACGAGGCGGCGACGATCCGGCCGATGCGTCCCATGCCGACGATGCCCGCCCTGAGTTCGGTCGGCTTCGGCGCGTCGTAGGCGACCTCCCCCGCCCATCGGCCGTCCCGGACGGCCGTCTGCCCCTGGGGCAGACGCCTGCTCAGGGCGAGTCCCATGGCGAGGGCGTGGAAGGCGACCTCCTCCGTGGACGCGTCCGGGACGATCGAGACGGGGATGCCGGCCGCCGCGGCGGCGACGACGTCGATGTTGTCGTAGCCCAT
This sequence comes from Streptomyces sp. NPDC102462, assembly GCF_044765425.1. Classification (NCBI taxonomy): domain Bacteria; kingdom Bacillati; phylum Actinomycetota; class Actinomycetes; order Kitasatosporales; family Streptomycetaceae; genus Streptomyces; species Streptomyces sp. NPDC102462. Next base: position 45,681 of record NZ_JBIWKB010000013.1, read on the forward strand.
GCCGTAGCGCACCACGGCCTTGCACCTGCGCATGGTCGCGATATCGGCGGCTGTGACCTTCGCATAAGGCGTGACCATGACGACTTCGGCCGTCGTCATCGCCTCGCTGAACGATTCCTGATCGCGGGCGGCGACGAGTTCGAGCCGGAATTCCTGTGCCAGTGCCCGCTCGCGGTCGAGGTGCGGGAACTGATGGGGCGCGACCAGAATGCTTCCTGCGTCAGGGCTGTTGGTCATCGGACGTTTCCTTCGCCGTCTTCGGGTGCGGCTAAGCTGCACTTGATCGTCGGCGAGCCTATTGACCGCCGCTTCGCGCGAATGTGCCAAAGAGGGACACGGAGCGGCACGGGGCGGCACGTCCGGCGCGCGTCCGCCCCGTCCGCGGGGTTACTGCGCGCGGCGGCCGATGCGCTCGTAGACGGGCGATCCGCGTCGCTTGAGCACCAGTGCGACGACCACGCCGGCGACCAGCGCCGCGTAACCGACGGCGAGCAGGACCACCACCACCGGGGATGGGGCGACGATGAGGAGTTCCATGTTCAGCGTCGCCTTCAGCAGGGCGAAGCCGATGCCCAGGGCGGCGACGGCCGGTGCGGCGATCGTCTTCCACGCGGAGGCGCCGGTGCGGTTGCGCCGGAAGTAGACGATCACGGCGACGGAGGTGAGGAACAGGAGCAGCAGCATCCCGTAGAAGGCCACTCCCGAAGCGGCGCCGTAGAGGTCGGTCTCCGACACGCCTGAGACGATCAGTCCGGTCACGGTCACGAGCAGGACGGCTCCGACGGTGACGGCGGCGACATGGGGCGAGCCGTGCTTGGTGTGAACGGCGGCGAGGCGACGCGGGAGGACTCCGTCCACGCTGAGCGAGTGGGTGTAGCGGGACAGGATGTTCTGGAGCGACAGGGTGGAGGCCAGCATGCTCGACACCAGCAGCACCGCGATCACCTGGTTCGCGAACGCTCCGAAGTAGGTCAGCAGGGCGTGCGGCATCATCGCGGCGGGATTGGCCCGTGCGTCCGGCACCGCCCGTGAGACCCCGGAGGACAGGATCAGCGCGTAGGACGAGATCGCGTAGAAGACGCCGAGGAAGACGATGGTGAGGTAGGTGGCGCGGGGGATGGTCCGGGCCGGATCGCGGACTTCGTCGCGGTAGATCGCCGTGGCCTCGAATCCGTTGAAGACGCCGACGCTGAACAGCAGCAGGACCCCGATGGAGGGCGTGAGCAGATTCGCCGGGTTCCAGGGTTCGAAGGAATGGCCTTCGGGGCCGCCGTTGACGATGACGACGGTGTCGAAGATCGCGATGGCGAGGACCTCGATCACCAGAACCGTGGACAGGACCTTCGCCGAGAGTTCCACGTTGAAGTAGCTCAGGCCCCACACGGTGCCCAGCATGACGAGCGACCAGAGCCACCAGGGCAGCGAGGACGCGCCGGCGAAGCTGACGATGAGGTTCTTGACGGCGATGCCGGAGAACACGATCGCCGCGATGATGTTGAATCCGTAGGTGGTCAGGGCCAGGAAGGACCCGCCAAGGCCGAGGGGGCGGCCAAGCCCCTCCCCGATGTAGGTGTAGAAGGCGCCTGGGCGCGGGATGTGCCGGCTCATGCTGGTGAAGCCGAGGGCGAAGAGGGTCATCAGCAGCAGGACGCCGACGAAGGCGACCGGCACGGCGATGCCGAAACTGATGTTGACCGATATGAACCCGAAGACCACGCCGAGGGGCGCGGTGAACGCGAGGACGGTGAACAGAAGGCCGAACGTGCCCATGTTGCCCTTGAGGGTGTACGCCGTGGACGCGTCCGGGTCGACGGCGGAGCGCTCGGAAGAACACTGAAGCACGGGTGGGGTGGATTTCATGTGAGGTCTTCCTTGTCGTCTGGGCAAGGCACCCGGGCCGGCCCAGCGGTCAGCGAGCAGAGCCCCCGCCCGGGACGGGCGGGCAGCGTGACGAGGCCCTGGGGGAGACCGACGCTTTTGCTGTTGGCGACCTAGCATGCTGAGTCCGGCAGGGCGGTACTGTCCCACTCTGGGGCAGTGGCGTGCGAGCCCCGTCCCGGGCGGCGGCGTCCGACGAGGGTGTCCGTCAGGGCGCGGCGCCAACCGGCCGGGTCAGTCCTCGGGGTGCAGCTCCAGCTCGAATCCGCGCCCCGTGTACATGTCGATCTTGCGGTACAGGGTGGACCGGCCGATGCCGAGGATCGCCGCGGCGCGCAGCCGGTTGCCGCCGGCCTCGATCAGCGCCTCACGGATCTGCTGCAGCTCGGCCTCTTCCAGACGGGTCAGCCTGCTCCGGGCGAGCCTGCGGCGGTGCGCTTCCGCCAGGTCGTCGACGCGCAGTTCGGATGTGGCGGACCGGGACGCCGCGGTGACCACCACATCCTGGAGCTGCCGGACGTTTCCCGGCCAGTCGGCCGACACCAGCGCATCCAGCAGCCGCGGTGACACCCGTGTCGCCCTGCCCTCGGACCGGGCGAGGAAGTGCGTCACGAGGGAGGGTATGTCCTCGCGGCGCATGCGCAGGGCGGGCATGGACACCTCGACCCCGCGCAGCGCACCGATGAGGGGCAGCAGCTCGTCGCTGAGTTTGCGCATGGTCAGGACGACACCGGGCTGCTCAAGGACCTGGAGCAGGTCGGTCAGTTCCTCGCGGAGGCTGTCGTCGCACGCGTCCACGCGGCGCAGCACGACCGCCGCGCCGTCGGCGAGTTCCCTGTCGATCCGGTCGATGCCCGACGGGGTGCCCGCCCGGCAGTCGAGGACGACCGTCCGGTCGGCGAGTGCGGACGCGATCGCCTCGGCCAGGCGGGTCTTCCCGGTGCCCGGCTCGCCGACGACATACGCGGGGTTCCGGCGCGCGCACGCCGTGCCGGCCGCTTCCAGGGCACGGCGCAGCGCAAGGCTCTCGCCGACCATGTGCGCGAAGGCGCTCCTGCGCACCGTGGCGCCCGCGCCCGGTGAGCGGACGTCGCGGGGACGGGCGCGCCGCAGCCGCATCACCGTGCCGCCCGCGCAGTCGTCGCCGAGCGCGACGGGACGCGCGTGAAGCCTGATCACCCGGTCGGGGCCGATGGTCAGCTCGCGCTCCACCACCTGGTCGAGGCGTTCCGTCTCGCGGCCGTACGCCGCGAGGACGGCGTAGTCGCTCTGTTCCAGCAGGTTCAGGGCGCCGCGGCTGGCGATCGTCGTGCGGTCGTCCATGGCGACGACCGCGTCGGCGCCTCGCTTGCGCACCTCGCGAAGGTACTCGGCCAGCAGCGCCTGCTCTCGGGCGGCCAGGCGTGCGGCCAGCGCTCTCGTCACCTCGGCGGCGGCGCCCTGCACGGTCAGCAGGACCGAACGCGGATCGACCCTGCGCGCGACGCTCTGCGGCAGCATCAGGCTGAGCACCCCGCGTATCGAGCGGCGCAGCGGATCCCGGATCGGCACGGAGGTGCAGCAGCTGCCCTGCAGCGCCTCGGCGAAGTGTTCGCCGCCCCACACCTGCACCGCGGTGCCCTCTTCCAGGGCGGTGCCGTCCGAGTTGGTGCCGATCAGATCCTCGGCCATGCGCCCGCCAATGGTCGGGAAGGTGCGTTCCGCCAGGCGCACGGCCGATGTGTCGCCGCGGAAGACCGCGAGTGTCCCCTGGGCGTCGGTCAGACACACCGCGCCCTGGGTGTCGGCGCACAGGCGTTCCAGATCGGTCAGCACCGGCTCCGCGCAGATGAGCAGCTGCTCGTCGACCTGCGGCTCGGTGACCGCCTCAAGGGCGGTGGCCCCGGGACGGACGTTGCAGGCGAGGCTGCGCCGCCAGGAGCGGGCGATCACCGGGCGCAGGGGGCTCAGATCGGTGCCTGCCGGATCGGTGATGAAACGTTCACGCAGCGACAGCACCTCGGCGTTCGCGCTCGCGCTCGCCCACGGCGGCCGAACGAGGGACGGCCCTTCGGGTACTGCGACCATGGGACCTCCTCGATCGGCCGCGGTGGTGCGCTGTCGCACAGGTCAGTACGACAGCAGGTGCTCCAGCTCTGCGGGAAGCTTACGTGCCTGCTGGCGTGCGAACTGTTGCCCGTACCACTTGCCCAGGGTGTGCTTGCCGGTCGAACCGCTCGCCTTCCAGCCGCCGAAGGTCTGCGGTCCTGGCCACCAGCCGGTGGTCGCGTGGCCCGGCACGTTCACATCGACGCAGCCGGCTTCGATGCCGTACAGGAAGGTGCGTGCTTCTTCCAGGTCACCGGTGTAGATGCCGGCGGTCAGGCCCATCGTGGTCGCGTTCGCCGCGCGCAGCGCATCGGCGAACGAGGGCACACGGCTGATCGTGAGGAACGGCAGGAAGTGCTCGGTGGTCGACAGATCGTGGTCCGCCGGCACCGAGGAGACGATCGCGGGGCGGACGAAGTAGCCGTCGCCGTCCAGGCGCTCACCGCCGTGCACGGTGAAACCGCCGGCCCGGGAGGCGGCGACGATCCGGTCGAACCGGGCCAGCGCCTCGGTCGTCGCGACGGGGCCCGCGAAGGCGTCGGACGCGGCGGGATCCGCGACGACCACGCGCCGCGCCCGTTCGACGACCAGGTCCACGAGCCGGTCGTGCGCGCCGGGAGTGACGAGGACACGCGAGAGCGCGCTGCACTTCTGGCCCGCCAGGTCGAACGCCGAGAAGACGATGCCGTCGGCCGCCGCCTCCAGGTCGGCCGTGTCGGTCACGATGACGGGGTTCTTGCCGCCCATCTCGGCGATCACGGGGCGGGCGTACGGGCCGTTGGTGAAGGTGCGCATGATGCTCCGGCCGACCGCCACCGAGCCGGTGAAGGAGATGCCGTCGACATCGGAGGCGGCCAGCGCCCTCCCGGGCTCGTCGGCGCCGTGGACGACGTTCACCAGCCCGGCGGGCAGATCCATCGCCGCGCACATCTCATACACGCCGTGCCCCGACCAGGGGCCCTGGTGCGAGGTCTTGACGACGACACCGTTGCCCGCGAGAAGCGCGGCGATGGTGGGTCCCGCCGCCTGCACGACCGGGTAGTTGAAGGGGGTGATGACCCCGAAGACGCCGTACGGCCGCAGCACCGAATCGTTGGCGAACCCGGCGGGATCCGGTGTCCGCTCGTCCTCGAAGGCGCCCGGCCGCGCCGCGTACTCCGTGGCGCAGCGCAGGATGTCGAGCACTTCGAGCCCCTCGCCGCGTGCCGCGCCGTGCGGCTTGCCGATCTCCAGGGCGACCCGCAGGGCCCAGTCGTCGACCGCTGCCGCGACATGGTCGACGGCCCGGCGCACATGCTCGATGCGCTGGGCCAGGGGAACCCGCGCCCACTCGCGCTGAGCGGCCCGGCTAGTGTCGACCGCGAGCCGTACGAGGTCCGCGGGCGCGTCATGGCAGCCGCTGACCGTCACGGACGGCTTGCTGGGGTCCTCGCGCGTGATCAGGTCGCCGTCGAAGCGCTCCTTGCCACCGACGACATGCGGTACGACGACGGGCTCGCCGGTTCGGCGCGAGGCAAGTCCGGTCGCGAACGCTTGGTGATCAACAGCCGTCATGGGTGCTCCCTCTTTGGCGGTTCAGCGGGTACGGCGGCGACGCCGCTGCGTTCGAGCCTAGGAATCGGGACGTATGCCGACTGTGCCAACCTGAGACAGGCGAAAGCCGCTAAAGCCGCAAAGAGCGCCACCCCGCGGGGGGTGGCGCTCCGCGATCCGTCTTCTCCGGCCCGTCAGTCCTCGATGCCGGCGGGCCGCTCCAGTTCGGCCAGCGGCTCCGTGCGGTGGGTGATCTCCTTGATCCGCGGGATGACCTCGGTTCCCAGCAGCTCGAAGTGGCGGCGGTAGCGCTCCGGCTGATCCAGGTAGTCGAAGGTGAAGCTGATGATCTTGCCGAATCCGCCCGACGCGTCCAGGTCGCGCTGGATCTTCTTGATCACGGTGTCGGGGGAACCGACCAGCCACTTCTCCTCGGCCAGGTACTCGATCGGCACGTCGTCGGGGTCCGTCACGCCGAGTTCGGGAACCATGGCGGGCAGCATGCCCCCGCGGGCGTAGCCGGGCAGCATCCACTCCCGGTATGTCTTGCCCATGGCGCCGTTCACCGCGAGGTCCATCGCCTCCTCGTCCGTGTCGGCGACGAGGATGTTGTGCGCGACGCGCCATTCGTTGCGGTCCGCCGCGAAGCCCGAGCTGTGCGCGCCCTGCATATAGCGGTACCAGTGGCCGGCGAGGTATTCGCGTCCCACGTTGAAGCTCATCGGCAGGTATCCCAGCTTGCCGGCCCGGGTCATCGTCCGGGACGCGGGGCTGAGCCCTGCCATGAGCAGAGGCGGGTGGGGCTTCTGCAGCGGTTCGAGGAACGGCCCCTGCTGGATCTCGTCGTACGCGGGGATCTCGAACGACCAGAATTTCCCTTCATAGCGCAGCGGCCCCTTCTTCTCCCAGATCGTCCGCATGATCTCGACGGCTTCCGCCATCTTCTCGCCCGGGTTGGTGTTGCCGTGGATGAGGTGGTCCGTGGGATAGGCGCCGGCGCCGAGGCCGACCATCAGCCGGCCGTTCGACATGTGGTCGAGCTGCATCAGGCGATGCGCCAGCGCCATCGGGTTGTGGTTGCCCGGCACATTCGCCCCGGTACCGAACCTGATCTGCCGGGTCTGCTGCAGCGCCGCGGCTATGTACAGCTCGGGGCTGCAGACGGGCTCCCACCGCATCGTGCTGTGTTCGGCGACCCACACCTCCGAGAGGCCGAACTCGTCAGCCCACCGGATGACCTGCATGTCCCATTCGAAGCCCTCGTGAAGGCCGGTCCCAGGGTCGCGGAACGGCACGAGAAAAAGACCGATGTCCATAGGTGTCCTCCATCTGACGGGCAGTTCTCTGCCGTGATCGCTCTGCTCGCAGTGTCACGCGCGGTACACACGCGCGACTGTGTCAACTTGACGCACGAAACGGTGCGCGGCCGCGGCGGTCCGCGGGCTCAGCGCACTACGTTGCGCAGCGTGCCGACGCGCTCGATCTCCACCTCGACGGTGTCCCCCGGCCCGAGCCACACCGGCGGATTCCGCTTGCTGCCGATGCCCTCCGGTGTGCCGGTGGAGATGATGTCCCCGGGCGACAGCGCCAGAAAGCGGGAGACGTACGAGATGAGGTCGGCGATCGAGAAGATCATGTGTTTCGTGTTGGATCCCTGCACCCGTACGCCGTTGACCCGGGTCGCCAGTTCCAGGTTCTGCGGATCGCCGACCTCGTCGAGGGTCACGAGCGCGGGCCCGCAGGGGGTGGATCCGTCGACGGCCTTGCCCGCCAGCCATTGAGTGCCGTGGTACTGCAGGTCCCTCGCGGTGATGTCGTTGAGCACCATCACCCCGGCGACCAGGTCAAGCGCGGCCTGCGGTGGGACATCGCGTCCCGTGCGGCCGATGACGACCGCGAGTTCCCCCTCGAAGTCGAGGTTGTCGGTGACCTCGGTGCACCGGATCTCGTCGTGCGGGCCGATCAGCGTGCTGGCGAACTTCGCGAAGACATCCGGATGGGCGGGCAGGGCGCGGCCGGTCTCCGCCACATGGTCGTGGTAGTTCAGGCCGATGCAGAGCACCTTCTCGGGATCGGTGACCGGTGGGCCCAGAGGCAGGTCCCGCACGGTGCCCGCCCGGGCTGCGGGCAGTTCGGCGGCCGCGTGCCGTACGGCGGCCGCGACGTCGTCGAGCGCGTGCCCGTACGCGCGCAGCAGCCGACGTGTCGTCGCCTGCGGGCCCAGACCGGGCCGTCCGCTCCCGATGAGCGCGGCATCGACGTCGTACACGGCCTCCCCCAGCACCGCGCCCACGCGCCACGCGTCGTCCGATCGGTAGGAAACCAGCCTCATGTCGTCTCTCCTTCGAGGGCTGCCCGGCAACCACCGCTGGGGCACCGGATGTTGGTGCGCGGGTCAGACGGCAAGGAGACGCCCGCCGTCGAAGAAGCCGCCCGCGGCGTACACCAGCGGGGGCAGTTCACTCGTCTCCACGGTGACGACGCGTCCGAAGAACACCGAGTGCGTCGCGGCCTCCACCCGCGAGACCACTTCGACCTCGAAGGCCGCAGACGCGTCGTCGAGCAGGGGTGCCCCGTGCGCTCCCTCGTGCCAGGCGATATCGCTGAACTTGTCCCCGCCCGAGGTGGCGAAGGTCGCCGCGACGGCCGACTGGGCGTTGCTGAGGATGCTGATGCCCAGGTGCCGTGAGTCGCAGAGCGAGGCGTGCGACCGCGACGAGGAGTTGACGCAGACCAGGACCGTCGGCGGATTCATCGACACGCTGCTGAAGGCGTTGACCGCGAGCCCGACGGGGCGCCCGTCGAACTGGGCGGTCACCACCGTCACACCCGAAGGGAAGGCCCGATGCGCCTGCTTGACCTGCTGCACCAGGTCGAGCGGTGCCGTGACGTCGCCGGCCGCGACGAGCGGTGTTGTGTTTGTCTTCATGTCCTCTACGTTCCTGTGTGACGGACGGCGTGGATCGTGCCGATCTGGGACATGTCCACGACCGTGACCACCGCGTCAGCGGGGAGCCGGGCCAAGGGAGACGACGGCATCGGCCAGGCGGTCGGCGAGGTCCGCGACCACCTGCGCCGTCATCGGTGTCGACAGCGCCGCGAGGTTCGCCGACGACAGCAGCAGGCCACGGTCGTAGGCGGCCCACCACATCCGGTGCCGGGTGTCTTCGTCCACGCGGACCGCGCCCTCGGGGAACACCCTCAGCAGCGAGCCGAGCCCGCGCACCTCCCAGCCCAGCGGGGCGACCCGAGCGGCGACCGCGCGTCGCGCGTCGTCCCCCAGCCGGTTCAGCCGGGCGATCTCCGCCGGGGTCAGCAGCCGCAGCGCCCGGGCTCCGGCGGCCATGCTCACCGGGTTGCCCGAGAAGGTGCCCGAGTGCGGGATGCTCCCCGGCCGCCTGGGGTCCAGGACCCGCATGACCTCCTCGCGCCCGGCGACCGCGCCGACGGGGAAGCCGCCGCCGATGAGTTTGCCCGCGGTGAGCAGATCGGGGACGATCCCGTGCTCTCCGCTGAGTCCGTGCGCACCGAGCCGGAGGCTGATCACCTCGTCGATGACGAGCAGGATTCCGTACGTGTCGGCGAGTTCGCGGGCGCCGCGCAGGAACGGCCGGCTCACCGGGATGAGCCCGGCGCGGTTCGGCAGCAGGTCGATGACGATCGCCGCGAGGCCCCGCGGACGTTCCTCGACGGCCTGCCGCAGGGCGTCGAGGTCGTTCAGCGGCACCAGCGACACATCACGGGCGACGGACTGGGGCACACCGCGTGCGGACTCCGCACCGGCACACAGCGCGACATCGCTGGATCCGTGGTAGCCGCCCCGGGTCAGCACGATCCCGTCCCGGCCGGTCACCACCCGCGCGACACGGATCGCGGACATCACCGCCTCGGTACCCGAGTTGGTGAACCGGACCTGGTCCAGTCCCGGCAGCCGGTCCAGGAGGAGATCGGCCAGTTCCCACTCGTCCACGTTGGGGATGCCCCAGCACGATCCGTCGCTCATCGCACGCCGGGCCGCCTCGACGAGTTCGGGGTGGGCGTTGCCGTGCACGAGCGTGGTGAAGTTGTTGTTGGCGTCGATGAGTTCGCGTCCGCGGTCGTCCCACAGCCGGTACCCCTCGCCGCGCAGCGCGTATGCGGGGGCGGAGCCGGTGTGGTAGGCCGAGCGTCCGTAACCGCCGGGGAGCAGCGGGAACCCGCGGCGTCCCCGTCGCACATGTGGGTCGTCGTTCGGCGGAGCCGGCGAACCGGCCTTCTGCTGCATAGCCATGAACGCATCCTTCGTCGCGCACCGTGCGCAAGCGGTCGTCGGTGGCGCCGCCACACCGGTTCCGCCGCACGGCGGACCGGTTGTTCGCGGGCGGCTCACCCTGCCGCCGTCAAGCTATGCAGGCCGGGGCCCCGGCTACTGTCCTGAACTGGTACAGCGACAGGGGCCACGGCGCGGTGTCCCGAAGTGGGACAGACGCCGGGCCGGCGGCCACCTAACCTGGGTGGGATTTCGACGACGCGGCTCAGGCGGCTGCCGGGAAATGCGAGGAAACGATGGGGCGAGTCCAGGGCAAGGTGACGATCATCACCGGCGCGGCACGTGGCCAGGGCGAGGCACACAGCAGGCTGTTCGCCGCCGAGGGTGCGGCGGTTCTCATGACCGACGTCCTCGACGACGCCGGCGAGGCCGTGGCCGGTGAACTGCGCGACGCAGGACATGACGTGCACTTCCTGCACATGGACGTCACCTCCGAAGCCGACTGGCTCGCCGTGGTCGCCGAGGCGGAACGGCGCTGGGGCCGCGTCGACATCCTCCTGAACAACGCCGGCATCGTCGGATCGATGAGGCCCGCCGACACGGAGGACCTGGGCGCCTGGACGAAGGTCACCGCGATCAACCAGCAGGGTGTCTATCTGGGCATCAAGCACGTCGTGCCGGCGATGCGCCGGTCCGGCGGCGGGTCGATCGTCAACACCTGTTCGATCAACGGCTCCGTCGGAGCGGCCGGCTCCTTCTCGTACCAGGCGTCCAAGGGCGCGGTGCGCATGATGACGCGCGCCGCGGCACTGGAGTACGTCGCCGACGGCATCCGGGTCAACGCCGTGTCACCGGGGCTGGTGATGACGCCGATGGCCGAGGAGGAGGGCGAGGAGTCGAACGAGGCGTTCGCCGCCGCGACACCCATGCGGCGCGGCGCCCGCCCGCAGGAGGTCAGCTACGGCGTGCTCTTCCTCGCCAGCGACGAGGCCAGCTACATCACCGGCCCGGACCTGTTCATCGACGGCGGCTACACCGCGCAGTGAGCGGTGTAGCCGCCGGTCATGCCGCGATATGCCGTCGGTCGTCTGCGGCGCCGATGTGGCTGGTCGCGCAGTTCCCCGCGCCCCTTCGGGGCGCTGTCTGACCGCAGCGGACTTCTGCGGTCACGGGGGCGCCCGCCGAGGGCGGATCGGCGCGGCGACGGCTTGGCGCGGCCCGCGGCCTGCTCACCCGGGCACGATGAGGTCGATGCCGTACGCGGCCACCGCCAGGCACGCGGCGAAGCACAGCACCGCGGCGCCCGCCGCGGCCCGCGCCGGTCCGCCGCCCGCCGCGCCGGCGCGCAGGCCACCGGCCCGGTTCCAGGCCGCGATGGCGAGCGAGAACAGCACGACCACCGCGATCGTGACGCCGAAGCTGGCCAGGGACACCTCCGCGAGGTTGTCCCACTTGATGTCCATCGCGCGCTCCTTCCACGACCGCGAAAACCACGGGGACGGTGCTGATCACACGGCGGACGAGCCGGTGAGTTCGCGTTCCCGCGGTACCTCGTTGACGTTGTCCGGGTTGACCGGCCGGCGCCGGGACAGCACGTAGAAGCCGGTGGCCGCGGCCACGGTCACGCCCGCCACGACGGCCACCCCCAGGTCGCCCTGGTCGGCCACCCAGGCCGAGACCCCGCCGACCGCCGCCGCGGCCGGCAGCGTCAGCACCCAGGACACCGCGATCCGTCCGGCGATGCCCCACCGCACCCTGGCCAGCCTGCGGCCGAGCCCCGAACCGAGGATGCCGCCGGTGCAGACCTGCGTGGTGGACAGCGCGAACCCGAGGTGCGAGGAGGACAGGATGACCGCCGTCGCCGTCGTCTCGGCGGCGAAGCCCTGCGGGGCCTGGATGTCGGTCAGGCCCTTGCCCATGGTCCGGATGATCCGCCAGCCGCCGACGTAGGTGCCCAGGGAGATGGCCAGCCCGGCGGTGAGCACCACCCACCACGGCGGCTGCGAGCCGTGCCGGAGGAAACCGGTGGAGATCAGCGCGAGGGTGATGACGCCCATCGTCTTCTGTGCGTCGTTGGTGCCGTGGGCCAGGGCCACCAGGGAGGCCGATCCGACCTGGCCCGCCCGGAAACCCTTGTTGACCTTGTGCTCCGCGGTGCGCTGGGTGATCTTGTAGGCCAGATACGTCGCGACCAGGGACACCGCACACGCGAGGATCGGTGAGGCGATCGCCGGAATCACGATCTTCTCCACCACCTGGGTGAAGTGGATGGCCGATCCGCCCGCTCCCACCCACACCGCACCGATCAGTCCGCCGAACAACGCGTGCGACGAGCTGGAGGGCAGTCCGAACAGCCAGGTCGTCAGGTTCCACAGGATCGCGCCGACCAGACCGGCGAAGATCATGACCAGCGAGACCCTGGAGTCGTTGACGAGCCCGTTCGAGATCGTCGCGGCCACCTCGGTGGACAGGAACGCACCGGCGAGGTTCAGCACGCCCGCCACCGCGACCGCCACCCGGGGCTGCAAGGCCCCCGTCGCGATGGAGGTCGCCATGGAATTGGCGGTGTCGTGGAAGCCATTGGTGAAATCGAAGGCCAACGCGGTCACGATGACCGCCATGAGCAGGAAGGAAAAGCTGTCCACCGCCGACGGCCTCCCACTCGGTGCGTCGTACGCGTAGCCGGACGTCCTTCCCCCCGTCCCACGCCGGCGCCCGGCCGAAGCCACCCGTGACACGACGTGTCGGCCCGGAGGGGTCCGCACAGGCGGGGCCCGCGCGCCGGCATGTGACCGTATCCGTCTCGCTATCCATCCTGACGAGGCCGCCGGGACGCGCAACCCGAGCGCCGGGACCGGCGCCTTGCCCGTGCGTGCCCCGCGCACCGTCAGGCGGGCGTGACGGAGGTCTTCTCGCTGAGCCAGTCGGCGAACGTCCGGGTGCCGCGGGGGCCGGCGCCGGTCGGAAGCAGGCCGCCGCCGCTCATCCCGCCGGGTACGCGCAGCGGCAGGACCGGGCGCCGGCGGGCGCCGCCCGCGGCGATGAGGCGCCGGGCCATGTCGACCGGCGACTCGACCCGCGGCCCGGCCGGCTCGGGGCCATCCCCAGCGGCGGCTCGGGGGCGAGGCCGGCGAGGGCTTCGGCCACCTCGCGTACGGCGATGGGCTGGATACGCCCCGTCGGGACCACCGCGACCGGCCCGGGCACGCCGTTCAGCAGCTGACCCGGGAACTCGTGGAACTGCGTCGCCCGCGGAATCGTCCACGGCACCGCCCCGCTGCGGACGATCTCCTCCTGCCGCAGCTTGCCGGTGCAGCAGGGGTTGCGCACCCGGTCGATCCCCACGATCGAGAGAACGACATCGACAACCCCGCATGCTGTGACAGCCCACCCGGTGACCGTGGTCACCGGGAGGCCGCCTTGGCGACGCTCGGCACGGCGGGCGGCGGCCATGAGTTGCCGAGGGACGGATCGACCGGATTCGCCATCGCCTCGACCGTACGGGCCATGGCCCGGCAGGGCCGCTGAGCAGACCATGGAGTACACGACAGGTGCGGACCCGGGAGGCGATGGTGCCAGGAAACGGCAGGGCGGCGGACCCGGACGGGACAACGGCCGCGCGCTTCGCACAGGACGGCTTCGCCGTCCTCGACGGCGCCCTGACCCCCGCCGAGGTGGACCGGCTGCGCGCGGAGACGGTGGCGATCTGCCGCGGTGAGCGCGGGCAGGTGGCCCGCGCCCCCGCGCTCGAACCGGAGTGGGACGACGACGCGGTGCTCCGCCGCCACCTGTGCGTCCACTATCCGCACAAGCTGTCCGCGCTGGTCCGCGACACCCTGTGCCATCCGGCGCTGGTCGCCGCCCTCACCGAGGTCATCGGGCCGGATGTGAAGGCCATGCAGTCGATGCTGTTCATCAAGTCCGAGGGCAAGCCCGGTCAGGCCTGGCACCAGGACGAGTTCTTCATCCCCACCCGCGACCGGTCGCTCACCGCCGCCTGGATCGCGTTGGACGACGCCACCGTCGAGAACGGCTGCCTGTGGGTGCTGCCCGGCTCCCACCGCCGCGGCGTGCTCTACCCCGACCGTGAGCAACACGACCCGCGCTACGACTGCACGGTGGAGCTGTACGGCTTCCCCTACACCGAGGCCGACGCCGTGCCCGTCGAGATGCCGGCCGGCTCGGTGCTCCTGTTCAACGGCTATCTGCTGCACAGGTCGCTGCCCAACTCCGGCCGCCACGGCTACCGCAGGGCACTGGTCGGGCACTACATGTCCGCGCGGTCGCTGCTCCCCTGGCAGCCGCCGGGCCCCGGCGAGCACATGGGTCAGGCGGACTTCCGCGACATCGTGATGGTGGCGGGGCAGGACCCGTACGCCTACAAGGGCATCGCGGACATCCGCGAGCCGTATGTGCGGCCCGACCGCGAGGGCGGCTGTGACCGCTGAGGACGGCCCCCGGTCCGAGGACCGCCCGCGGCTCGTCGACCGGCTGGGGCCCGCGGTCGGGGACTACCCGCCCGGCGCCGTGTTCGGACCGCGTACGGCCGCGAACTTCGAGTTCGTCTGGATCATCCGCGGCCGGGCCCGCTGGACCTGCGGCGAGATGACCCAGGATCTGCGGCCCGGAACGCTGCTGCTGGTCCGGCCGGGGATGCGCGATCACTTCGCGTGGGATCCCGGCGGCTTCACCCGCCACGGCTACGTGCACTTCGCGCTCTGCGCCGAGCCGGACCAGGAACGCTGGCCGCTGGTGCGCGACCTCGGCGGGCGCGCGGACCCCATGGCGGCCCTGTGCCGTTACCTCCTCTGGCTCGGCACCGAGCGTCCCGACGGCTGGCGGCACAGGGCGGCCGGGGTGCTGCGGCTGCTGCTGTCCGTCTTCACCACGGGCCCGCTGCCCGCGCCGGGCGAACCCCGCGACACAGTGCCCACGCCGCTGGCGGCCCTGGCGGCGTACGTACGCGAGCGGTGGTCGGGCGGCACCGCCGAGCCGCTGACGCTCGCGGAACTGGCGTCGGCGGCAGGGGTGTCCGAGAGCACCCTGTGCCGGCTGTTCCGCCGGCACTTCGGCACCGGTCCGGTCGCCGCCGTCGAGTTGCTGAGGCTCGCACGGGCCGAGCCGCTGCTGTGGCTGAGCAACCTGAGCCTGCGCGCGGTGGCGCAGCAGTGCGGCTTCGCGGACGCCTACCATCTCTCCCGCCGGTTCAAGGCCGTGTACGGCGTGACGCCCAGCGCGTTCCGGGCCGCGGGCCCCGAGCGCGCGCCGTCGTCGCCGGCGGCGCCGGGGCTGCGGGCGCTCATCTGGCGGGAATGAGCCGGACGGCGTCCGCCACCACGTACCCGTCGGCCGCGTCGCTCAGCTCGACGCCGCCGCCGGTGCCGGCGTCGAAGCGGTGGGTGCCCAGGGACACCCACTGCCCGCCCCCGGAGCGCTGGTCGACGCGGGTGGTCTGCGAGCCGTCGGCGGCACGCACCGTGTAGGGCGCGTCGGAGGCGCGGTTGGGGTCCGCTGTGTAGCGCACCTGCACCTCGTAGCGGCCCGCCTCGGGTACGTCCGGCCACCAGCGGGCGACCGCGGAGCCGTCGCCGGCCGGGTGGATGCGGTAGCTCTGCCCGTAGAAGCCGTCGGTGCCCGTGGCCCTCGACCACTGCCCGGCCTGCGCGAAGCTGAACAGCGAGTCGTCGTCGGCGATGACACGGGGCGGGTCGGCCGGGTGGACGGCCCGGGTCAGGGTGAGCTGATCCGGGGCGATCACCGTGCCGCCGCCGCGGCCCCGACCGGCCAGGGTGAAGCGGATCCGGTGGCTTCCCGCGGACAGTTCGTCGCTGCCCAGGGACACGACCTGGTAGCCCTGGAGCGAGGAGAGCGTCGCATCGACGCGGCCCGCGGGCAGCGTCGTGCCGTCCACGCTGACCTCGGCGAGACCGCGGTCGGCCGCCCGCTGCAGGCGCACCGACAGCTCGAAGCGGCCGGAGCGGGGCGTGCGGAAGGGGATCTCGACGTAGTCGCCGGGCTGCTGTGCCGCGTAGCGCAGCACGCTGCCGCCCTGTGCGTTGACGTCGGCGACGGTCTCGGCGGCGGTGCCCGGGGCGGTCGTCGTGCCGGGCCGGCCCGCGAGTTCGTACGCGCGTGAGGTCAGGCCGGTGCCCCGGCCGCCGCGGTCGCGTCCGCCGGTCAGCCAGGCGAGGTCGAGGCGGGCGAGCGCGATCCGCTCGGGGAAGGCCGGGCTGGTGCCGTCCCGGCCGTAGACGAGCAGGACCGTGCCGTCCGAGAGCCGGGCCAGGTCGGAGTAGTACGACGGGCCGGCGTGTACGACCTTGTGGTAGCGGAAGCTGCGGCCCTCGTCATAGCTCACGGAGACGGTGAGGTTCTCGCGGGCCGAGGCGTCGGGGCGGGAGAACAGGAGCCGGCCCGGGCCGTCACCGTCGGGGCCGCCGCCGTAGCGCAGCAGTCCCGCGTCGATGGCGACGAACTCGCGGGTGGCGCCGTCGAGTACGGGCCTGGACCAGGTGCTGCCGCGGTCCGTGCTGGTGGCCGTGATGCGGTAGCGGGTGCCGCCGGCGGCCGCACGGCCGTTGACGACGACGGTGCCGTCGGCGCGCTGGTGGACCCGGCTCTCGTTGACCGGGTAGTCCGGGGAGACCGGCACCGGTGCGGTGGCCTGCCAGGTCCTGCCGTGGTCGTCGCTCAAGAGCATGGCGAGGCCGTACATCCGCTCGGCCGTCGTGTGACCGACGATCGTGCGGCGGTGTGCGACCGGCACCAGCAGCCGCCCGTTGTCGAGCTGGATGCCGTGCCCCGGCCCGGCGCCGTGCAGGGTCCAGTCGTAGGCGTTGGCGTCGAAGAGTTCGGTGAGGTCGCGCGGCGCGCTCCAGGTCCGGCCGGCATCGGCGCTGCGCATGACGTGGATCGTCGAACGGTCCGCCGAGCAGGTGGTGTTGCCCTCGTCGCGGGTGGTGCTGCTGACGAAGAGATAGACGGTGCGGGTCTTCGTGTCGACGACGGGCGTCGGGTTGCTCCACGACTCGCCGTCGGCGGCCGGCACGATGACGCGGCTCGCCTCGAAGGTGCGGCCGCCGTCGGTGCTGCGCCGCATCACGATGTCGTGCGGCCCGGCGTCGCAGGCCGTGAGCCGCCCTTCGGCGAACACCAGCACCCTGTCGTGGGGCAGCACGGCGAGCCCCTGGACGTGGTAGTTCACATGTGTCCCGTGGGTGGAGTCCCACAGGGTCGTCTCGGTGAAGTGCCCGGTGGTGGTTCCGGCGTCCTGTGCGGAGCCGGGCGCGGGGAGCACAGCGAGCAGCAGGGCGAGCGCGGCCGTGCAGGCCAGGCGCGTGAGCACACGTGTCACGGGCTGCTCCTTGCGGGGACGAGGTGTTCGGACAGCGGATCCAGGTACGCGGCGAGCGCGGCGCGTTCGGCTGCGGTGCAGGCGGTGAAGGGCGGCGCGGCATGGGCGGGGCAGAGCCCGCGTGCGGCGAGCAGTTCTTTGATGACGGGGACGCCGCGGCGGACGCGGTGCACCCCCAGCAGTTTCGTCACGATGTCCTGCCACCGGTCGGCCGCCGTGTCGTCGCCCGCGCGTACGGCCTCGTACAGGGCGACGACCGGGCCCGGCGCGGCGTTGGCGATGCCCGGCACGATGCCGTCGGCGCCGCGCCGCAGCGCCGGTGCGAGCGCCGTCTCGGCGCCCTGGCTCACCCCCGTCGCGGGCTGCCGCGCCGCCCGCGCCAGCAGGTGGTCGAGCAGCGCGGGGTCACCTGAGCTGTCCTTGATGCCCGCCACGTGCTCCAGGGCGAGCACGGCGTCCACGAGCCCGGGGGTGAACGGGCAGGCGTAGGCGGGGGCGTTGTACGCGACCACGGGCACGCCGAGGTCCTTCAGCGCCGCGTAGTGCGCCACGATCTCGTCCTCGCGGTGGGCGAAGTACAGCGGCGGGCTCAGCACCAGCGCGTCCGGCCGCGCCGCCCGCACGGCCTCGGCGCGCTGTACCGCCTCGGCGGTTCCGGGAGCGGTGACGTTGACGAGCACCGGCCCGTCGGGGCGCAGCGCCCGCCAGCGCGCCGCGACACCGGCCGCGAACGTGCCGATGCGGTCGGTGGGGATGAGGGGTCCTTCGCCGTTGCTGCCGAGCAGCATCAGGCTTCGCACGCCCGCCCGGTGCAGTTCCTCCAGCAGCGGCTGGGCGTGCGCGGCGCTGGGGATGCCGGGCCGCTCCATCGGGGTGACGAGCGGCACCATGACGCCGCGCAGCAGCTCGCGTCCGTCGGTCACGTCAGTACCCCTCCTCCGTCTCACACGTTTCTCACAGCTCTCATGTTTCTCACGTTTCTCCGAGGCTTCTGCGACGCTTCTCAGCCGGTGATGCGCACCGCGGTCCCTCTCCCGGCGGTCAGGCGCACGGTCCCGTCGGCGGCGACCCGGCCGGTGCCGACGTGTCCTCCGACCTGCGTGCACACGTGTGAGCCGGCGGGTGCGGGCACGCCGAACACCACCTCGGCCTCGGGCCCGTGGACCACGGCGCGCACCTCGCCGGGGGCACGGACGTACTCCTCGATCACCGTGCGGGGCGGGGCGTCCAGCAGCGGGGCTCCGTCGAGGGTCACCCGCAGGCGGTGGCCGGCCTCGACGGTGAGCGGCCCCTCGCGCAGCCGCAGCCGGTGCAGCGCCGCCGGCCTGCCGGGGTGGCCGAAGCGCCAGCCGACGGGCAGCGGGTCGGCGAGTTCCTGCATGGCGAGGTACGCCAGGAGGTTGCCCCAGGTCAGCAGGTAGTCGGAGCGGGCCTCGAAGAAGTGGATGTCCTCGCCCGGGGCGGAGGGGTAGTTCTCGTGGACGTGGCTGTGCTCCTCCCACTCCCGGCGGAACATGCCCAGCAGTTCGTCCGCGATGGCGGCGGCCCGCTCGCGCAGCCCGTAGCGGCGCAGCCCTTCGACGGCGAGGAAGGCCACCGGGCCCCAGACCCGGCCCCGCATGTAGTGCCGGTCGTACCCGGGGTCGCTGCGGGACACGCTCGGCAACGGCGGTGAGCCGCCCAGCAGTTCGGGACGCAGCAGGGTTGCGGCAAGGCGCCGCGCGCGCTGCGCCGAGGGGGTGCCGGCCAGCAGCGGATAGAGCATGGACGGTGCCAGGTGGCGGTCGAAGCCGCCGTCGGCGCGCAGATTGCGGTGGTGTCCTGCGGCCTCGTCCCACATGCGCTCCTCGATCCGGGCGGCGGTGGCGGCGTGTTCGGCCCGCAGCCGCCGTTCGGTCCGCGCGTCTTCGAGCAGGCCCGCGATGTCCGCGACGGCCTCGGCGTCGGCCGCGTGCAGGGCGTTGAGGCCGACATCGGCGAGGTCCATGGTGTGGGTCAGCGGGTCGTAGGCGATCTCGTCCCACATCGGGGAGTCGTCCATGCCCGACTCGCGCTTGGTGCTGTCCGCGGTGGCCGACCCGGGGTCGTCCGTCGGGTCGGAGCCCCAGGCGAGCAGCCCGTGCGGGCCGCGCCGGGCGCGCGGCCACCAGTCGTGCCAGTCCCGCAGCACGTCGTACGCCTCGGTCAGCAGGCGCCGGTCGCGGGTGGCGTCGCTGAGTCCGGTGCTGCGGTACGCCTTGAGGACGGTGTACGCGCCGACGGGTGGCTGCGAGCGGTCGTCGGTGCGGCCCCGGTCGTCGGAGACACGGTTGGGTACAAGGCCCCGCGGGGTGGCCTGTTCCAGCATCTGACCGAAGATCCCACGGGCGTAGTCGGGGTCGATCCAGGTGGCGGTGAGGCCGGAGAAGAAGGTGTCCCAGCAGTGCAGGGCCCAGGTGCCGTAGAAGCCGCGCCGCTCCCGGCTGACGAAGTCGCGGGAGGTCGGGGTGATGACGCGGGCGCCGTCGGAACGCAGCACGGTGTTCCAGGTGAGCGAGCGCGTGTACCCCTCCCCCGCGCGGCCGAGCAGCCCGGAGGTGGCGAGGGCCGCGGCGTTCGCTCTGCGGCCCGCTTCGTCCAGATCCGCGTCGAGCGGGCGGGCACCCCCGGCCGGTGCGCAGCCGAACCGCAGCTCGCCGACGTCGAAGTGGAGTTCTCCTGCCGTCTCGAAGCTCGCGGGCGCGGACAGGTCCGGTCGCCGGCCGCCGGTGAACCCGTCCGTGCGCAGCACGATGGCGTGCCCGGCTGCGTCCCCGCTCAGCTCGGCCGAGCCGGACAGCACGCCCGGAGCGGTCCTGGCGAAGCGCAGCCGCAGCCGGGCCGCGCCACAGCAGTCCTCGGTGCAGTCGACGGTGACCTCGGCGAAGGTGCCGTCGACCGTGTGGTGGCCGAGGCTGACCAGGCCGCGGCGCCAGGTGAAGTCGTCGATCACTCGGCCGTCGGGCGTGCGGATGCCGGCGCGGATGCGGATGCCGGAGGGCGGGTGCACCACGGCGGTGTGGTAGCGGACGTCCCAGGTGTTCCAGTCGTCCGGGGCAGGTCGATGCATGGCGGTCGGTGTCCCTTGCACGGTGCGGTCGGTGTCCCTCAGACGACGAAGTCGAGTGCGGCGTCGAGCAGCATGCGGGTGTACGCGTGCCGGGGCGCGGTGAAGATCTCCTCGGTCGGGGCGCACTCGACGATCTCACCGAGGTACATCACCGCGACCCGGTCCGCGATCTGCCGCACCACGCCGAGGTCGTGCGAGATGAACAGCAGCGACAGCCCGTGCCGGCCGCGCAGTTCGGCGAAGAGCCCGAGGATCTGCGCCTGCACGGACACGTCCAGCGCGGACACCGCCTCGTCGCACACCAGCAGCGCGGGCCGCAGAGCGAGCGCGCGGGCGATGCTGACCCGCTGGCACTGTCCGCCGGACAGCTCACCGGGCCGCCGCCCCGCGACGGTCCCATCGAGGCCGACCTGGTCGAGCAGGCCGCCGACCGCCCGGTGCCGGTCGCCCTCGGGTGCCGCTTCGGGGTGGGCACGCCACGCCTCCGCGATGATCTTCTCGACCGGCATCCGGGGATTGAGCGACGACTTGGGGTCCTGGAAGACCATCTGGACGGCCCGCCGCTGCGCCGGCGGCCAGCGCCCCGGCCTGCCGACCGGTACCCCGCGGAAGGCGATGGTGCCACTGTCCGCCCGGGTCAGCCCCACCACCGCACGGGCGAGGGTGGTCTTGCCCGAGCCGGACTCCCCGACGAGCGCCACGATCTCCTCGGCGCCGACGTCGAGGTCGACGCCCTTGACCGCGGCGAGCCGCGCACCCCGCCGCCGGGAGGCGTAACTGACCCGCAGGTCCCGTACGGTGAGCAGTTCCTCCACTCAGACCAGCTCCTCGGCATAGTGGCAGGCGCTCGTCCGCTCCTTCGCGACCGGCCGGGGCCACGGCACCTGTTCCCGGCAGCGCTCGCGCGCCATGGGGCAGCGGGTGCGGAAGGCACACCCGCCGGGCCGGGTGAAGGGTCCGGCGGGCGTGCCGGGCAGCGGGTCGGTGAGCGGCGTCTTCACGTGTACGGTCGGCACGTTGCGGATCAGCGCCCTGGTGTACGGGTGCGCCGGCCGGCGCAGCACCTCGCCGGCCGGGCCGGTCTCGCACACCCGCCCCGCGTACATCACGACGAGGGCGTCGGCGGTGTGCGCCATCACCCGCAGGTCATGGCTGACCAGCAGCATCGCCATGTGTTCCGCGTCCCGCAGCCGGCGCAGCAGGTCGAGGATGCGGGACTGCACGGTGACATCGAGGGCGGTGGTCGGCTCGTCGGCGAGCAGCAGGCGCGGCCGTCCCGCGAGCGCGAGGGCGATCATGGCGCGTTGCCGCATGCCACCGGAGAACTGGTGCGGGTAGTCGTCGACCCGGGACGCCGCCCGTGGGATCTCCACCCGCTCCAGCAGTTCGACGGCGGCCTTGCGCGCCGCGGCCCGCGACCGGCCGTCGCGGCGCAGGATCTCCCCGACCTGCCGTCCGATGGTCAGCACCGGGTTGAGCGCGGCGAGCGGGTCCTGGAAGACCATCGCCATCTCGCGCCCGCGCAGCCGGCGCCGCCGGGTGGCGTCCAGTTCCAGGGTGTTCTCGCCGTCGTAGCCGATCCGGCCAAAGGCGGTGGCGCCGTCGGGCAGCAGACCGATCACCGCGAGCGCGGTCATCGTCTTGCCGCTGCCCGATTCGCCGATCAGCCCGGTGGTACGGCCACGGGAGACACCGAAGCCGACGTGGTCGAGTACGTCGACCGGCCCGCGCGGACCGGGCAGCCGCACCACCAGGTCCGCCACGTCGAGCAGCGGGGTCATGAGACGGTCACCCCGGTCAGGTCCGGCTGGAAGGCCGGGCTGGTCTTCAGCCCGTGCACGTCGCCCCGCCAGGCGTAGGCGATGTTGACGAACATCGGGTACATGCCGACCGCGTCGTCCCAGATGATCTTCTGGGCCTCGCCCCACAGCTTGTTGCGTGCGTCCGCGGCGGCCGTGCCGCCGGCCCTGGCGAGGATCGTGTCGAGGTCCGGGTTGCAGTAGCCGGTCCGCCCGGCCGCGCACGGGTAGAGGCGGCCGAGGTTGCCGGCCAGGTCACCGGTGTCCAGGGCGAGGGACTGCAGATTGATGTCCCACCTCATGCCGAGCAGGTCGTCGAGGAAGACGGCCTTCTCCTTGTCCCGCGGCTCCGCCCTGACCCCGATCTTGGCCAGGTCGGAGGCGACGGCCTGCGCGAACTGCCGGAACTCGGCTCCGGAGAACTGCAGTTCATAGGTCTTGGCGTAGTCGAAGCCGGCCTGGTCCAGCGCCGCCTTCGCGGCCCGGGGGTCGTAGGTCACGGGGGTCTGCCGGGCGTGCCCCGGCACCCCCTGCGGGACCGGCGAGTCGGCGGGACGGCCGGTGCGCGGGTACAGCGAGGAGATGATGCTGTGGTAGTCGATCGCCTGCCACAGCGCCCGCCGCACCGCCGCGTCCTTGAAGGCGGGGCGACCGGAGTTGAACCACATGGTGTAGACGGCGAAGCTCGGCACGGCCTTGACGGTGATCTCGCCGGTGCCCTTCAGCTGGTCCAGTTGGTCGTCGGGCAGTCCCCAGGCGGCCTGCACCTCGCCGGTGCGCAGCGCCGCGACCCGCGCCGAGATCTCCGTGATGCTGCGGAACACGAGTTTGCGCAGCTTCGGTCTGGTGCCGTAGTAGCGCTCGTTGGGCACCAGGGTCAGTCGCTCGTTCGGCTTGAAACTCTGCACCTTGAACGGCCCGGAGCCGGTCGGCTTGGTGAAGAAGCCTTCCCTTTCCGCCTGGCCCGCGGGGGTGACGAAGAGGGCGGTGAGCTTGCCGAGGATGCTCACGTCCGGTTTCTTCGACTCCAGCACCACCCGGCCCGGGGACGGCGCCTTCGGGGTCACGTCCGCCCAGGAGGCGGCCTGCGGCCCGTTGAGGCTCGCGATCCGCTTGACCGAGTCGACAACATCGGCGGAGGTCAGTGCGGAGCCGTCGGAGAACTTCACGTTCTCGCGCAGGTCGAACGTCCAGGTCCGGCCGTCCGGCGAGGTCCGCCACCTCGTCGCGAGGTCCGGCTCGTAGCGCCCGTCGGTGAGCGTCACCAGCCGACTGAAGATCTGCCGGCCGGCGGAGGCGGTGGCCCCGTCGGCCCGCGGGCTGTGCGGATCGAGGTTCACCAGCGGCCAGTTGGGGGCGACGGTCAGCCCGCCCGCGCCGCCCGCGCCCCCGCCGGATGTGCCGCCGCATGCGGCCAGTGTGAACAGGGCGATCACCGTCGCGGTACCGCGTGATGGCAGTCTCATGCCTGCTCCTTCTCCAGCGGCTCAGCCGGTGCGGCGAGCGCTGCCGAAACGATGGGTGAGCTGGTCACCGAGCAAACCCACGCCGATGACCAGGAGGGCCAGGGCGAGCCCGGGGAACGCGGAGATCCACCACGCGGTGGCGAGGTACTCCTTTCCGAGCGCGATCGTCTGCCCCCAGGACACGGCGCTGTTCGGCAGGCCGATGCCGAGGAAACTCAGCCCGGCCTCGGACAGCACGATCAGCCCGAACTCCAGGGTGGCGAGGGCCATCACGGGTCCGGCCACGAACGGCAGCACGTGCCGCAGCAGCACCGCCCGCCGCGGCAGCCCCAGCAGGCGCGCCGCCGCGACCCACTCACGTTCACGCAGCGAGAGGGTGGAACCGCGTACGACCCGGGCGAAGGCGATCCACCGGGTGACGGCCAGCGCCACCACCACGGTCGTGAAGCTGCGTCCCATGACGCCGGAGATGACGATGGCGAGCAGGATGCCGGGGAAGGCCAGCTGGATGTCGATCAGCCGCATCACGACCGCGTCGACCAGTCCGCGTGCGTACCCCGCCACGAGCCCGCACAGCACCCCGAACACCCCGGCCACGACCGCCGTCGCGGTGCCGACGACCAGGGAAGTGCGGGCGCCGTGGACCAGTTGGGCGAGCATGTCGCGGCCCAGCGCGTCGGTGCCCAGCCAGGCGGTGTGCCCGGCATGGGTCGTGGCGCCCGGCGCGAGCAGCCGGTCGCCGACGTGGGTGGCGGTGGGATCGTAGGGCACGAGCAGCGGCCCGAGGACCGCCAGCAGGACGAAGCCGCCGACCAGGAGCGCCGGGATCCGGGCCATCGGCGAGGCGCCGCGGACGGCGGACCTCAGCGGGCGGGTGACCTGGGTGAGGGCCGTCATCGCCGCACCTCGGTCCGGATACGCGGGTCGAGCCGTGAGTACAGCAGGTCGGCGGCGAGGTTGAGGGCGACCACGATCGCGGCGACGAACAGCGCCGCGGCCTGCACCACGGCGTAGTCACGGCCGGCCACCGACGCGACGACCATCGTGCCGAGGCCGGGCCAGGCGAAGACGTTCTCCACGATCACGGCGCCGCCCAGCAGCGTCCCCATCTGCAGCCCCACCACCGTGATCACCGGAATGAGGGAGTTCTTCAGGGCGTGCCCGAACAGCACCTGGCCCTCGGTGAGCCCCTTGGAGCGCGCGGTTCGGATGTACGGCTCGGACATCGCCTCCACCACCCCGGCCCGGGTCAGCCGCCCCACCATCGCGGTGAACGGCAGCGCCAGCGTGACCGCCGGCAGCACCAGGTAGCGGGGCGAACCGGCGCCCGAGGTGGGCAGCAGCCCCAGCGTCACCGCGAAGAGGAGGACGAGCATGATCCCGACCCAGAACGTGGGCAGCGACTGCAGCAGCAGGGTGAAGCCGGAGACGAGCCGGTCCACGGGGCCGCCGGGGCGGCGGGCCGCCAGCACCCCCAGCGGCAGGCCGACGACGACGGCGATGACACTGGCGGCGCAGGTCAGTTCGAGGGTGTTCGGCAGCGAGCCGAGCACCGCGTCCACGGCCGGCTCGTCGAGCCGGTAGGAGGTGCCGAAGTCGAGCGACAGGGCGTGCCAGAGGTAGGTCGCGTACTGCGTGAGAACGGGGTCGTCGAGACCCATCCGCGAGCGCACCTGCCGGATGTCGGCCGCCGAGGCGTCGGGCCCGAGCAGCAGCGTGGCCGGGTCGCCCGGGGCCAGACGGACGATGACGAACATCAGGGTGACCGCGCCCCAGATGACGAACAGGCCGATGAGGATCCGGCGTACGACGATGCCGGTCATGACCGCCGCTCCGCGCCCGGCACGGGTCCGGCCGTCGCGCCGCGGAGGAACGCGCACGGCACCAGCAGCGTGCGCGCCTCGGCGTCGGGTGTGTTCAGCAACCCGATGAGCAGATCGACGGCGTCGCGGCCCATCTGCTCCCGGGGGATGGCGAAGCGCATCCAGTCGCGCGGCGGTGAGCAGTACGACGGCGGGTCGCCGAGCACGGCGACCGAGCAGTCGGCCGGCACCGCGGCGCCGGCCTCCTCGGCCGCCGCGCACAGGGCGGCCGCCGCCCGGTCGTCCTCGGTCGGCTCCACGACGAAGGCGGTGACCCCGTCGTCCAGCCATGTACGCACCAGGCCGGGCCGCAGTTCGCCCGGCTCGGCGACGAGGTGGACGCCGACGGCTTCCAGCCCCGCCTTCTTGCCGACGGCTTCGAGCCCGGCCCCCTTGCCGACGGGTTCGAGCCCCGCCTCCGTGCCGACGGGTTCGAGCCCCGCCTCCGTGCCGACGGGTTCGAGCCCCGCCTCCTTGAGGCCCCGCCGGAAGCCGCTCAACCGGTCACGGGTCGGTTCGGCGTCGCCCGGCACCTTGAGGTAGCGGATGCGGCGGTGCCCGAGCTTCGCCAGTTCGGCGACGATCCGGCTGGTCGCGGTCGCGTAGTCCGCGGCCACGTAGCTGATCCGGGCGCCCTCGATCTCACGGCGTCCGATGAAGACGAACGGGAAGTCCTCCTCGGCCAGCCGGGCCAGCTCGGCCCGCCGCAGATGCCGGCCGAGCAGCACACAGCCGTCCGCGACCTTGAGCCGGTTGGCCCCGCCGGCGAACAGCCCGCGCTCGCGGGCCGCCCCCGCGGAGGTGAAGAGCACCAGGTCGTAGCCGCGCTCGGCGGCCTCCGCCTCGACGCCCTGCAGAAAGGGGTGGTAGAAGTCCCGGTGATCGGTTGGAAAGACGGCCTCGAAGGTGTAGAGGCCGAGCATCTGGTTCCGGCCGCTCTTCAGGCTGCGGGCCACCGGGTTGGCGACGTACCCCAGCTCACGGACCGCGTCCAGCACCCGCTGCCGGGTGGCCGGGGCGATCTGATAGTCGCCCGAGACCCCGTTGATCACCTGTGAGACGGTCGCCTGGGACACTCCGGCCCGCCGCGCGATGTCGATCTGCGTCGGCCGACGCCGCTTGCGTTCTTCAGCCACGCGGTTCCCCAATACGTATTGAGCCTGCGGGGAACGTAGGAGCGCACCTTCGAGGCGTCAAGTGCCCTGTACCGAAGCGGAATTGGACACTCCCACGGCATCTGTGAAGGCGGGTCCTGCCGGGGCGGTGGGGTCACCGGGTGGGCCGTGGTGTCACCGGGTACACCCCACACCCGCCGCTCAGCCCTCCTGCCGTACCGGCCGCTCCGGCCTAGCGTCGACCACACGGCACTCCAACCCGCAAGGAGGCGGCATGAGTTCGAACGGTTCGGCAAAGGGGCCCGGCAGGCGTGCCATCGTCCGCGCGGCGGCGGCCGCGGGCGCGGCGGCGGCGCTGGCCCCCTCGGTGGCCTCGGCGGCGGTCCCGAAGGACGGCGGTGCGGCGGCGGCCCCCTCGGTGGTCCCGGAGGACGGCAGCGCCGCCCCCGCGTGGCTGCCCGACGGGCCCCTCCGCGTGACACCCGACGACCCCCGCTACGCGTATCTGGTGGCGCGGGGAGCGAGCAACCGTTTCCGGGGGAGGCCGGAGCGCGTCTGTCTCGTCGGCTCGACGGAGGACGTCGTGCGGGCCGTGCGCGAGGCGGTGGCCTCCGGCGCGCGGCTCGCGGTCCGCAGCGGCGGGCACTGCTTCGAGGACTTCGTCGACCACCCCGACATCACCACCGTCATCGACATGTCCCCCATGCGGGAGGTGACGTTCGACGAGCAGCGCCGGGCGTACGCCGTCGAAGCGGGGGCCACGCTGGGCGAGGTGTACCAGAAGCTCTACCTCGGCTGGGGGGTCACCGTGCCGGCCGGATACCACGCCGAGGTCGGCGTCGGCGGCCATGTGCCCGGCGGCGGATACGGGCCGTTGTGCAGGCTGTTCGGCCTGGTCAGCGACTATCTCTACGCCGTCGAGGTCGTGGTCGTCGACCGCGCGGGCACCGTGCGCGCCGTCGTCGCCACACGGGAGCGTGACGACCCGCACCGCGACCTGTGGTGGGCGCACACGGGCGGCGGAGGGGGCACCTTCGGCGTCGTCACCCGCTTCTGGTTCCGCTCGCCGCCCACTCCGCCGGCCACCGCGCTCACCTTCACCGCCGAGTGGAGCTGGGAGGGCATGGACGAGGAGCGGTTTTCCCGCATGGTGCGCAACCACGGGCGGTGGGCGGAACGCCATGCCGCCGCCACCGACCCGAACGCGGCGCTGTACGCCGAGTTCGCCCTGACGCGCCGTGCGGCCGGCGCCCACCTGCTGCTCGGCCAGGTCGCGGCCGAGCCCGGCCGGGACCGCCGTCTGCTCGACGCGTTCCTCCACGCGGTGAGTGAAGGCACCGCCCGCCCCGCCCGTGTGACCACCCGGCGCCTGCCCTGGCTGGACGCCGCGTTGCGCGGCTCCGGTGAGGCCGTCGGCGACTGGCACATCAAGATCAAGTCGGCGTTTCTGCGCCGGCGGCTCACGGACCGCCAGATCGCCGTGGTCCACCGCCATCTGACCCGCGAGGACACCGGGGTGCTCGCCGGCAGCGTCGTCGTCAACACCTACGGCGGAGCCGTCAACGCCGTACCGTCCGACGCCACGGCCATGCCGCACCGCGACTCCGTACTGAAGCTCTCCTGCCTCGCGTCCTGGGCCGAACCGGAGCAGGCGCCCGAGTATCTGGCCTGGATACGCGCGTGCTACGGCGACCTGTTCGCCGACACCGGCGGAGTCCCCGTCCCGGGCCCGGCAGCCGACGGGGCCTTCATCAACTACCCCGACACCGACCTCGCCGACCCGCACTGGAACACCTCGGGCACGCCGTGGGAGACCCTGTACCACAAGGACAACCACGCCCGTCTGCGCGAGGCCAAACGGCGCTGGGACCCACGCGACGTCTTCCGGCACGCCCTGTCGATCAGGCCCGGCGGCTGAGGGCGTCCCCGGACGGTGAACCGCCGCCCGGGGAACGCGACCTCGTCGTGGACGAACCGGATAGGGCCGGAAGCCGTACGAGGTTCACATCTGTGCCCGGACGAACGGAACGCAAACGAGGTGACCCGGCCGACGCGTCCCGGCAGACTGGGCGAGTGACCTTCCGCCTGCTGCCCGGCACCGGGCTCGTCCTCCCGGCGAACGCGGGCGTCCTGCGATTCGGCATGACCGAGCGTGCGGCGCAGTGGACGGCGTCGACCCTGGCGGACATCCGCGCCGGCGGGTGGCTGCGCGAGACGCACTGGGCCTTCTTCTTCAGCCACCGCGACGTCCTGGTCACCGCCTATGCCTGCACGGCGTGTGCCGGGCAGACCATGGGACACCTGATCGTCGAGCGCACCGACCGGGTCCCGGACCGGGCCGCCGAGGTCCCGGTCGCCTTCGGCGACATCGACCTCTTCGGCTACCCGATCCACGAACTGACCGAGGTCCTCACCCCACCGGACCGCAAGCTCCTGCTCCCGGCGGACACCAACCCTCACAGCACGCACTACCTCCCCAAAACACACCTGACCACCTGCAAAGCCACCCACCACTAACATGACGACTGCCGTGACCCGCCCACTTCACCCCCAACTGTCGTCCCTGGTCTGGTCTGGGGGTTCGCTCGGCTGTTGGTCACGCGGTTGGTCACGCCGCAGCCGAAGAAACAGAAAACCCCAGATCAACTGGGGTTTCTGGTGGTGTCCGAGGGGGGACTTGAACCCCCACGCCCGATAAAGGGCACTAGCACCTCAAGCTAGCGCGTCTGCCATTCCGCCACCCGGACTTGGTGTCTGCCGCCTTGCCGGGGGTGTGCCCCGTGGCGACAGGCACAACAATACCAAGGTTTCGCAGTGGCATTCACCTGCGTTTCCGTGACCTGGACGGGGCCGGCGGCGCGGTCGACGGCGCGCCGCCCGGCCTCGTCACAGACCGTGTCCGGACGGGGACGCAACAGTTCGCGTGGCGTCCGGACACGGTGTCGCAAGGGCGCAGGGGCTATGGCATGAGTTGGTAGTCCGGGAAGTTCCCCGGCAGGCGTTCGCCCGCTGGGCCCCGGGTGACCGCGTGGACCAGGAGTTCCCCGCCGACGAAGGCGCCCCGCCAGGACGCGCCGAAGCCGCCGAACAGCTCGTCGCGGTCGCCGCGGGAGCGCGGCTTGCCGTGCCCGGTCTTGAAGGCGCGGATCTGCGGGGCCAGCCGGTCGTAGGTGGCCCGGTCGTCGGTGGCCAGCGTGGCCACCAGCGCGCCGTTCGAGGCGTTCATGGCCGCCAGCAGCTCCGCCTCCGTGTCGACCAGGACGATGGTGTCGACCGGCCCGAAGGGCTCCGCGTGGTGCAGCGGGGAGGAGGGCGGCGGGCCCAGGAGGGTGACCGGCTGGACGTAGGCGGAGGTGTCCTGGCCGGGCAGGAAGCGGGCGTCGGCGGCCCTGCCGCGGTGCAGGGGTACGGCGCCGCGGTCGATGGCCTCGGTGACCTGGTCCTGCAGTTCCTTGGCCTTGGCCGCGTTGATCAACGGTCCGAAGTCCAGCTCGGGGCAGGCGTCGTCGGGGTGCTCGACCGCCAGCGGGTGGCCGACCCTGACGGTGCGGACCGCGGGGAGGTAGGCGGCCAGGAACTCGTCGAACAGGGCGCGCTGCACGACGAAGCGGGGGTAGGCGGTGCAGCGCTGCTTGCCGTAGTCGAAGAGCTTGGGGACGACGGCGGTGAGCGCGTCCCAGTCGGAGTAGTTCCAGACGCCCCAGGTGTTCAGGCCCTCTTGTTCCAGTACGTGCCGTTTCCCGAGGTCGGCGACGGCCGTGGCGACGGCGGCGCCGGTGTCGCGACCGCCGACGAAGGAGACGCAGCCGATCTCGGGGGCCCGCACCAGGGCCTCGGACAGTTCGCCGCCGCTGCCGCTGACCAGGGTGACGGGGATGCCCTCGCGGGCGGCGAGCGCGGCGGCCAGGGTGAGGCAGGCGACCCCGCCGTCGGTCGGGGTCTTGGCGATGACCGCGTTGCCGGCGAGCGCCTGGACCAGCAGGGCGTGCACGAGGACGCTCATCGGGTAGTTCCAGCTGGCGATGTTGGAGACGGGTCCGTCCAACGGGGCCCGGCCGGCGAGCATCGGTTCGATGCCGTCGACGTACCAGCGCACGCCGTCGATGGCCCGGTCGACGTCGGCCTGGGCGAGCCGCCAGGGCTTGCCGATCTCCCAGACGAGCAGCAGGGCGAGCAGTTCGCGGTGTTCGGTGAGCGCGTCCAGGGTGGCGGCGATGCGGGCCCGGCGCTCGTCGAGGGGGACGTGCCGCCAGGCGCGGTGCTGGTCGAGCGACGCGCGTACGGCCTGCCGGGCGGTGGTCGCGTCCAGGCGTGGGGCGCCCGCGATGGGGCTGCCGTCGACCGGGGTGGTGGCGGGCAGTGCGTGGCCCTCCGGTTGCCAGGCGGCGCCCCAGAGGTTGCGCACGCCGTCGTCCCGGAAGGCCTCGGGGGCGAGGGCGAGGCAGCGCCGCCAGGCGTCGTTCCAGGACGTGCCGGGTTTGAGGGTGAGGGTGGGGTGGTTCGTGGTGGGGCTGGTGGCCATGGGGTCGGCTCCGCTCTCGGTGCACGATCGGGCGGATGGGGCAGGGGGGCCGCCCCCGCGCCCGTCCACCGCGTCCCGGGCCCGGGCGCCGCGCTCGGCGGCGCGGGCGCGGGCGAAACGGGGGCGGGGCGCGGAGGGGGGCGCGGGGTCGTAGGGGGTGCGTCGGTCGGGGCGGGACGCTTCGCCCGGGTCAGCCGCGCGCGGCGTCGCCGCTTGCGTCCAGTGTCTCCAGTACCAGCCGGGCCGTCTCGGTAGGCGTGCCGCCGACCCGGACGCCGGCCGCCCGAAGGGCCTCCTGCTTGGCGCGGGCGGTGCCCGAGGAGCCGGAGACGATCGCGCCCGCGTGGCCCATGGTGCGGCCCTCGGGGGCGGTGAACCCGGCGACGTAGCCGACGACGGGTTTGGTGACGTGGGCGCTGATGTACGCGGCGGCGCGTTCCTCCGCGTCGCCGCCGATCTCGCCGATGAGGACGATCAGCTCGGTGTCGGGGTCGTCCTGGAAGGCGGTGAGGCAGTCGATGTGGCTGGTGCCGACGACGGGGTCGCCGCCGATGCCGACGCAGGTGGAGAAGCCGATGTCGCGCAGCTCGTACATGAGCTGGTAGGTGAGCGTGCCGGACTTGGAGACCAGTCCGATGCGGCCGGGTTTGGCGATGTCGGCGGGGGTGATCCCGGCGTTGGACTGGCCGGGGGTGATCAGGCCCGGGCAGTTGGGGCCGATGATCCGAGTGCCCTTCGCCCGGGCGTGGGCGGTGAAGGCGACCGAGTCATGGACCGGGATGCCCTCGGTGATGACGACGGCGAGTCCGATGCCGGCGTCGGCGGCCTCCAGCACGGCGGCCTTGGCGAAGGCGGGCGGCACGAACACGACGGTGACGTCGGCGCCGGTCGCCTCGATGCCCTCGCGGACCGTGCCGAAGACGGGGACGGCCCGGTCGGCGAAGTCGACGCTCTGCCCCGCCTTGCGCGGGTTGACGCCGCCGACGACGTCGGTGCCCGCCGCGAGCATGCGGCGGGTGTGCTTCATGCCCTCGCCGCCGGTCATGCCCTGGACGAGGACCTTGCTCTCCTTGGTGAGGTAGATCGCCATGGCGTCCCTGTCTCCTTAGGCAGCGGCGGCGAGCCGGGCGGCTTGGGCGGCGGCGCCGTCCATGGTGGTGGCCTGCTGGACCAGCGGGTGTGCGCGCTCGTCGAGGATCGCCCGGCCGCGGGCGGCGTTGTTGCCGTCGAGGCGGACGACCAGCGGCTTGGTCAGCCGGACGGTGTCGAGGGCCTGGACGATGCCGTCGGCGACCGCGTCGCAGGCGGTGATCCCGCCGAAGACGTTGACGAGGACCGACCTGACGGCCGTGTCGGACAGGATGA
Organism: Streptomyces sp. NPDC102462; assembly: GCF_044765425.1. Taxonomy (NCBI): domain Bacteria; kingdom Bacillati; phylum Actinomycetota; class Actinomycetes; order Kitasatosporales; family Streptomycetaceae; genus Streptomyces; species Streptomyces sp. NPDC102462. The sequence continues at coordinate 78,000 of NZ_JBIWKB010000013.1, forward strand.
CCGCCAGGCCGTCCGCCATGACCTGTGCGGAGGCCCCGCCGCCGATGTCGAGGAAGTTCGCGGGGCGGGCGCCGCGGCCCGCGACCACGTCGAGGGTGGACATGACGAGGCCGGCGCCGTTGCCGATGACGCCGACCTCGCCGTCGAGCTTGACGTAGTTGAGGCCGCGGGCGGCGGCCGCGGCCTCCAGCGGGTCGTGGTGCTCGGCCTCCTCGGCGCCCCAACGGGCCTGCCGGAAGCGGGCGTTGTCGTCAAGGGTGACCTTGCCGTCGAGGGCGAGGAGCCGGCCCTGCCGGGTGCGTACGAGCGGATTGACCTCGACGAGCAGGGCGTCCTCGCGGACCAGTACCTCCCACAGCCGGACGAGGACGTCCACGGTCCGCGGCGGCAGCCCGGCCGCCGCGGCGATCTCGGCGGCCTTCGCCGAGGTGACGCCCTCGGCCGGGTCGACGGGGATGCGGGCGACGGCCTCGGGCCGGCTCGCGGCGACCTCCTCGATCTCCATGCCGCCCTCGGCCGAGGCGATGGCGAGAAAGCCGCCGGCCGCGCGGTCGAGCACATACGAGACATAGAACTCGGTCTCGATGTCGACGGGTCGGGCCAGCATCACGGTGCCGACACGGTGGCCCTTGATGTCCATGCCGAGGATCTGACGTGCGGTCAGCTCGGCGGCGGCCGGGTCGGCGGCGAGCTTGACGCCGCCCGCCTTGCCCCGGCCTCCGGTCTTCACCTGCGCCTTCACCACGACCCTGCCGCCGAGCCTGCGGGCGATCTCGCGTGCCTCCTTGGGCGAATCGGTGATCTCGGCCCTCGGCACCACGATGCCGTGTTCCTCGAAGAGTTCCCTTGCCTGGTGTTCGTACAGGTCCATCACCGGCTCCTGTCTGAAAGTGCCGCACGCCCCCTGGACACCACCCACCGGATGCGGGATAACAAGCTTCATACAGTATTCGTCGACTGTATGCAATGTACCGCGAGAGCGTTCCCACCCCCTACGAAGGGACAGGACTTCGCCATGCCCGACGACACCCAGGACGTGATTTCCGGTGGTCATCTCGTTGCCAAGGCGCTGAAGGCCGAGGGGGTCGACCGCATCTACACCCTGTGCGGCGGCCACATCATCGACATCTACGACGGCTGCGTCGACGAGGGCATCGAGGTCGTCGACGTACGCCACGAGCAGGTCGCCGCCCACGCCGCCGACGGCTACGCGCGCATCATCGGCAGGCCGGGCTGCGCGGTCGTCACCGCGGGACCGGGGACGACCGACGCCGTCACCGGTGTCGCCAACGCCTTCCGCGCGGAGTCCCCGATGCTGCTGATCGGCGGCCAAGGGGCCCTCACCCAGCACAAGATGGGGTCCCTGCAGGACCTGCCGCACGTCGCCATGATGACGCCCATCACCAAGTTCGCGGCGACCGTGCCGGACACGGCGCGCGCGGCGGACATGGTCTCGATGGCGTTCCGCGAGTGCTACCACGGCGCACCCGGCCCCGCCTTCCTGGAGATACCGCGCGACGTCCTCGACGCCAAGGTCCCGGCCGGCACGGCCCGGGTGCCGAGGCCGGGCCACTACCGTGCCTCGCCGCGTTCGGCCGGCGACCCCGAGGCGATCGAAGAACTCGCCGACCTGCTGGTGCACGCCGAGAAACCCGCCATCCTGCTCGGCAGCCAGGTGTGGACGACCCGGGGCACCACGGCCGCCATCGAGCTGGTGCGCACCCTCAACATCCCGGCGTACATGAACGGCGCAGGCCGCGGCACCCTGCCGCCCGGCGACCCGCACCACTTCCAGCTGTCGCGCCGGTACGCCTTCTCCCACGCCGACGTCATCGTCATCGTGGGCACGCCCTTCGACTTCCGGATGGGCTACGGCAAGCGTCTTTCGCCGGACGCGACCGTGGTGCAGATCGACCTCGACTACCGCACCGTCGGCAAGAACCGGGACATCGACCTCGGCATCGTCGGCGACGCCGGCCTGGTGCTGAAGTCCGTCGCCGAGGCGGCCGGCGGACGGGTCAACGGCGGTGCGTCGCGGCGCAAGGAATGGCTCGACGAGCTGCGCGCGGCCGAGCAGACGGCCCTCGACAAGCGGCTGCCGAGCCTCAGGTCGAACGCCTCCCCGATCCACCCGTACCGGCTGGTCAGCGAGATCAACGACTTCCTCACCGAGGACTCGATCTACATCGGCGACGGCGGCGACATCGTCACCTTCTCCGGGCAGGTCGTCCAGCCCAAGTCGCCCGGCCACTGGATGGACCCGGGCCCGCTGGGCACCCTCGGCGTCGGCGTGCCCTTTGTGCTGGCCGCCAAGCAGGCCCGCCCCGACAAGGAGGTCGTCGCCCTCTTCGGCGACGGCGCGTTCTCACTGACCGGCTGGGACTTCGAGACCCTGGTCCGCTACGACCTGCCGTTCGTCGGCATCGTCGGCAACAACTCCTCGATGAACCAAATCCGTTACGGCCAGGCCCAGAAGTACGGCGTGGAACGCGAGCGGGTCGGCAACACCCTCGGCGATGTCGCGTACGACAAGTTCGCGCAGATGCTGGGCGGTTACGGCGAGGAGGTCCGCGACCCGGCCGACATCGGGCCCGCGCTGCGGCGCGCCCGCGAGTCGGGGAAGCCCTCGCTGATCAACGTCTGGGTCGATCCCGACGCGTACGCCCCCGGAACCATGAACCAGACCATGTACAAGTGAGGTGAACTCCGGTGACCAGCAAGGCACTCGACGGCATCCGCGTCCTGGACATGACCCACGTGCAGTCCGGGCCCTCGGCGACCCAACTGCTCGCCTGGCTCGGCGCCGACGTCGTCAAGCTGGAGGCGCCGACCGGTGACATCACGCGCAAACAGCTGCGCGATCTGCCGGACGTCGACTCCCTCTACTTCACGATGCTCAACTGCAACAAGCGCAGCATCACCCTGAACACCAAGACCGAACGCGGCAAGGAACTCCTCACCGAGCTGATCCGGCGCTCCGACGTCATGGTCGAGAACTTCGGTCCCGGCGCCGTCGACCGGATGGGGTTCACCTGGGACCGCATCAAGGAGATCAACCCGCGCATCGTCTACGCCTCCATCAAGGGCTTCGGCGACGGCCCGTACACCAACTTCAAGGCGTACGAGGTCGTCGCGCAGGCCATGGGCGGGTCGATGTCGACCACCGGCTTCGACGACGGGCCGCCGCTCGCCACCGGCGCCCAGATCGGGGACTCGGGCACGGGTGTGCACGCCGTGGCGGGGATCCTCGCGGCGCTGCTCCAGCGCGAGCACACCGGACGCGGGCAGCGGGTCAACGTCGCCATGCAGCACGCGGTGCTCAATCTGTGCCGGGTGAAGCTGCGCGACCAGCAGCGCCTCGCACACGGCCCGCTCGCCGAGTACCCCAACGAGGACTTCGGCGACGAGGTGCCCCGCTCCGGCAACGCGTCCGGGGGCGGCCAGCCCGGCTGGGCGGTGCGGTGCGCGCCGGGCGGCCCGAACGACTATGTGTACGTGATCGTGCAGCCCGTCGGCTGGAAGCCGATCAGCGAGCTGATCGGCCGGCCGGAACTGGCCGACGACCCCGAGTGGGCGACGCCCGAGGCGCGGCTGCCCAAGCTCGGCAAGATGTTCCAGCTGATCGAGGAGTGGTCCTCGACGCTCCCCAAGTGGGAGGTGCTGGAAAGGCTCAACGCCCACAACATCCCGTGCGGGCCGATCCTGTCGACGAAGGAGATCATCGAGGACGACTCGCTGGTCGCCAACGAGATGGTCGTCACCGTCCCGCACCCCGAGCGCGGCGAGTTCATCACCGTGGGCAGCCCGCTCAAGCTCTCCGACTCCCCCGTCGAGGTGGTTGCCTCACCACTGCTCGGCGAGCACAACGCCGAGGTGTACGTGGGCGAACTCGGCCTCGGCGACGAGGAGTTGCGCCTGCTCAAGTCGAACGGAGTGATCTGACGTGATGGCCGAGGACCGGGTGCTGAGGGTGCGGGCACTGCTCGACGCGGTGCGCGCCGAGGGCCGCACCGCGCTGACCGCCCCGGAGGGCAAGGTCATCGCCGACGCGTACGGCATCGCCGTACCCGGCGAGGAACTGGCGACGGACGTGGACGAGGCGGTCGCACACGCGGCACGGTTCGGCGGACCCGTCGTGATGAAGATCGTCTCGCCCGACATCCTGCACAAGACCGACGCCGGCGGGGTGATCGTCGGCGTCGAGGGCGCGGCGGACGTACGGGCCGCCTTCCACCGGATCGTGGCGAACGCGCGCGCCCACGACGCCGCGGCCCGGATCGAGGGCGTGCAGATACAGGAGCTGCTGCCCCGGGGGCAGGAGGTCATCGTCGGCGCGGTCACCGATCCGACGTTCGGCAAGGTGGTGGCCTTCGGGCTCGGCGGAGTGCTGGTCGAGGTGCTCAAGGACGTGACGTTCCGCCTCGCGCCGGTGGACGCCGACGAGGCACTGTCCATGCTGGACTCGATCCGCTCGGCGCAGATCCTGCGCGGGGTGCGCGGGCAGCCGGGCGTGGACCGATGGGCGATCGCCGAGCAGATCCGCAGGGTCTCCCAACTCGTCGCGGACTTCCCGGAGATAGCCGAGGTGGACCTCAACCCGGTGATCGCCACACCGGAGTCCGCGGTGGCCGCCGACATCCGGGTGATCCTGGCGGAGAAGCAGCCGCCGCCGCGCCGGACGTACACGCGTGAGCAGATCCTCGCCTCCATGCGGCGGCTGATGCAGCCGTCGTCGATCGCCGTGATCGGCGCCTCCAACGAGCAGGGCAAGATCGGCAATTCGGTCATGCGCAACCTCGTCGACGGCGGCTTCGCCGGGGACATCCACCCGGTGAACCCCAAGGCCGATGACATCCTGGGCCGCAAGGCGTACAAGAGTGTCACGGACGTTCCCGGTGAGGTGGATGTGGCGGTCTTCGCGATCCCCGCCCGGTTCGTCGCCGCGGCCCTGGAAGAGGTGGGACGCAAGAACATCCCCAACGCCGTACTGATCCCCTCCGGGTTCGCGGAGACCGGCGAGCACGAACTGCAGGACAGGATCGTGGCGTTGGCCGAGCGGTACGGCATCCGGCTGCTCGGGCCCAACATCTACGGCTACTACTCCACCTGGCAGGACGTGTGCGCCACGTTCTGCACGCCCTACGACGTCAAGGGCCCGGTGGCGCTGACCTCGCAGTCCGGCGGCATCGGGATGGCCATCCTGGGCTTCGCGCGCACCACCGGGACGGGTGTGTCGGCGATCGTCGGCCTCGGCAACAAGTCGGACCTGGACGAGGACGACCTGCTGACCTGGTTCGGTGAGGACCCGCACACCGAGTGCATCGCGATGCACCTGGAAGACCTCAAGGACGGGCGGGCGTTCGTCGAGGCGGCGCGCGCCACGGTGCCCAGGAAACCCGTCGTGGTCCTCAAGGCGGGCCGTACGGCGGCCGGCGCGAAGGCGGCCGGTTCGCACACCGGGGCGCTCGCGGGCGACGACGCCGTGTACGACGACATCCTCCGCCAGGCCGGTGTCATCCGGGCGCCGGGCCTGAACGAGATGCTGGAGTACGCGCGCGCGTTGCCGGTGCTCCCCACCCCCAAGGGCGACAACGTGGTGATCATCACCGGGGCGGGCGGCAGCGGTGTGCTGCTCTCGGACGCGGTGACGGACAACGGCCTGTCCCTGATGGAGATCCCACCGGACCTGGACGCGGCCTTCCGGGCGTTCATCCCGCCCTTCGGGGCCGCGGGCAACCCGGTCGACATCACCGGGGGCGAGCCGCCGTCGACGTACGAGGCGACGATCCGGCTCGGTCTTGAGGACCCGCGCATCCACGCCCTGGTCCTCGGCTACTGGCACACGATCGTCACGCCTCCCATGGTGTTCGCGGAGCTGACCGCGCGTGTGGTGGCCGAGTTCCGGGCGCGCGGCATCGAGAAGCCCGTCGTCGCCTCGCTCGCCGGTGACGTCGAGGTCGAGGACGCCTGCCGGTATCTGTACGAGCGCGGGGTGGTGGCCTACCCGTACACCACGGAGCAGCCCGTCGCCGTGCTCGGCGCCAAGTACCGCTGGGCCCGTGCGGCCGGTTTGCTGGGGGGCGGTAAATGAGCTGAGTGACGAACGGGCCGGCCGGCGGTGCGCGTCGGCCGGCCCCGGGACCCGAGCGCGCACGAAACGCATTGGACAGGGGGCGCTGGCCAAGAGCTTTCGACGCAAGGGGTGCTGAACAGATGACAACCACCGACTACTCCACGTCCGTCCCGTACCGGGAAGTGACGGACCGCAACGGCCGCATGTACCGGATCGGCGAGTCGGACGTCGACATCATGGGCCGGCCACGCAAGTGGATGGTCGTCCTGCCCTGGGTGGGCATGATGGGCATCAGCTCCGCCGAATACGCGTTCACCTCCGCGGAGGACACGCTCCACGCGGCGCATCTGTGGAGCAGCGGACACATCTTCTGGCTGATGGGCGTCTGGGTGTTCTTCCAGGCGGCCGTGGCCTTCCCGGCCGGGCAACTGCGGGAGAGCGGACGGCTGCCCGCCCGCACGGCCATGCTGATCGGCGCCGTGGGCACGCTGCTCGGCTATCTCGCGCTGGCGTTCGCGCCCACTGTGTTCGTCGCCTACCTCGGCTTCGGCATGTGCAGCGGGATCGGCGCCGGCCTGGTCTACGCGACCTGCGTGAACATGGTCGGCAAGTGGTATCCGGAGCGCAAGGGCGGCAAGACGGGCTTCGTCAACGGCGGTTTCGCCTACGGGTCCGTGCCGTTCGTGTTCCTGTTCACCTCGGTACTCGACCTGGGCAACTACAAGGTCGTGCTCTCGGCGGTCGGCGTCGGGCTGTGCCTGGTGGTGGCCGCCTCCGGCTGGTTCTTCAAGGACCCGCCGAAGAACTGGTGGCCCGCACACGTCGACCCGCTGAAGGCGACCGACGATCCCCGGATCCGCCGGGCGCTGCTGAAGAACCCGCCGGCCGTCAAGCAGTACACCCCGAAGGAGGCCGCCCGCACACCCGTCCTGTGGATGATGTGGTTCTGTCTGCTGTGCACGGCCGGCATCAACATCTTCGGCATCGCCTTCCAGGTGCCGTTCGGCAAGGACATGGGCTTCGCGGGCGGGATCGTGGCCACGGCCATGTCCCTGAAGGCGATCGTCAACGGCACCGGGCGCGGCGTCATCGGCTGGATATCCGACCGCTACGGGCGCCGCAACACCCTGATCATCGTGTGTGTCGTGCTCGGCACCGCGCAGTTCGGCGTGCTGGTCTCCGGACAACTGGGCAGCATGCCGTTCTTCCTGTTCTGCTCGATGGTCTCCGGCTTCGGCGGCGGGGCGATCTTCCCGCTGTTCGCGGCCATGACGGCGGACTACTTCGGCGAGAACAACAACGCCACCAACTACGGAATGGTCTACAGCTCGAAGCTGATCTCGGGGCTGGTCGGCTCCGGTCTGGGCGCGGTCGTCGTCGGCGCGTGGGACTACCACGGTGCCTTCGTGCTGGCCGGCTCCATCGGCCTGGCCTCGGCGGTACTGGCGCTCTTCTTGAAGGCACCGGGCAGGCCGGACGCCCGGAGCATCGTCCCCAACCCGCAGCCTCTGGGCGAGGAGATGGCGTGACATGACGGCAGACCCGATAGCCACCGGTTCGTCGGCCGCATCCGGTCCGGCGCACCGTCCCTACCGCGAAGTGACCGACGCGCGCGGCCGGGTGTACCGCGTCGGCGAGACCGACCGGGACATCCTCGGTCACTCACGCAAGCTCATGGTGTATCTGCCGTGGATCGCCATGATGGCCATCAGCGTCTTCGAGTACGCGTACGGCTCGGCGGAGGACACCCTGTCCCACGCCCACGGCTGGACACAGTCCAACACCTTCTGGATCCTCAGCGTCTGGGTGTTCTTCCAGGCCGGTGTCGCCTTCCCGGCGGGCTGGCTGCGGGAGAAGGGCATCCTGACGGCGCGGGCCGCGATGTACGTCGGTTCGGTGCTGTGTGTCCTCGGATTCCTCGCCCTGTCGCATCTGGGCAATGTGTGGCTGGCCATCATCGGCTTCGGCGTGGTGGGCGGAATCGGCGCCGGGCTGGTCTACGCGACCTGCATCAACATGGTCGGCAAGTGGTTCCCCGAGCGGCGCGGCGCACGCACCGGGTTCGTCAACGGCGGGTTCGCGTACGGTTCGCTGCCGTTCATCTTCATCTTCAACTACGCCTTCGACACCGCGAACTACCACCGTGTCCTGGACCTCATCGGCTGCTACATCCTGATCGTGGTCTTCGGGTGCGCGTTCTTCTTCAAGGACCCGCCGAAGAACTGGTGGCCCGCGGACATCGACCCGCTGCAGCACACGGGCGACCGTAAGCAGGCGTCGAGCCTCGCGAAGAATCCGCCGGCGGCACGGCAGTTCACCCCGAAGGAGGCCATCAGGACGGGCATGCTGCCGCTGATGTGGATCTCCATCGTGATGACCGCGGGTGTCTCCATCTTCGGCATCTCCTTCCAGGTGGACTTCGCCAAGGAGGTGGGCTTCGGCCCGCTGGTCGCGGCCTCGTCGATGGGCGTCATGGCCGTCATCAACGGCATCGGCCGGGGCGTGGTGGGCTGGCTGTCCGACCGGTGGGGCCGCAAGGCTACCCTGGTGTTCGTGATCGTCGTGCTGGGGCTCGCCCAGTTCGGAGTGATCTGGGCCGGTGACGTCAAGAGCGAATGGCTGTTCCTGTTCTTCGCGTTCCTCTCCGGTTTCGGCGGCGGCGCGTTCTATCCGCTGTTCGCGGCGCTGACCCCGGACTACTTCGGCGAGAACTACAACGCCACCAACTACGGGCTGGTGTACAGCGGCAAGCTGGTCAGCGGCCTGTTCGGGGGCGGGCTCGGTTCGATGGTGGTCGGCGCCTGGGGCTACAACGGGGCGTACGCCCTGGCCGGCGGCGTGTCGATGGCCGCGGCATGCCTCGCCCTGCTGCTCCGCCAACCGGGCCACGACCCCCACCCCACCCCCCAACCAACCCCCTGACCCGGAACCCGAGCGGGCCCTCCCCTGGCGTGGGGAGGGCCCGCTCGGGTTGGTGGGGTGGGGTTACCTGCGGCGCAGGGACGCCAGGTTCTGGTAGCCGGTGCGGGCGTGGGTCAGGGACTGGGCCGGGTCGGTGGCGCTGGGCGCGTTGTCCTGCTCGACCATCGGGTTGTGGTAGTTGCGCTGGCCGACGCGGGAGAAGAACGTCGTGTAGTCGATGACGCCGGTGCCGAACGGGACCATGTCATAGCCCTGTCCGTTGGTGTTGTTGACGACGCCGTCCTTCGCGTGGAACAGCGGGTAGCGCTTGTTGTGGCAGGCGACCAGGCCCGCCGGGTCGAAGATCTGCTCCCTGGTGGAGCCGTCGGGAGCGGTGTAGCTGCGGAACTTGTACTGGGCCACGTGCGCCCAGAAGATGTCCATCTCCAGCCACACCAGCTTGGGGTCGGTGACGGACAGGAAGTACTCCAGCTTGCGGATGCCGGAGCTGCGGGTCGGTCGGCCCTGGGCGTCCAGCGGTCCGCTGTCGAGCAGGAAGCCGTACGCGGCGTCGTGGTTGTGCGTGTACAGCTTGATCCCGGCCCGGCGGGCGATCGCGCCGAGCGCCTGCCACTTGTCGGCGGCCACGTCCCAGTCGGACTTGTAGGAGCTGCCGGTGGGGTCGCCGCCGGTGCCCATGTGGTCCATGCCGAGGATGTTCGCGATCTCCAGGTGCTTCTTGAAGGTGTCCAGGTCGGCGGTGGTCAGCGGCCAGGAGGGCGGGATGAAGCCGTGGTTGCCCTGGGCCCGCAGCCCGAACTCGTCCAGCCAGCGACGCAGCAGCCGGGCACCCTGGACGCTCTCCAGGTTCGCCCCGCCGGGCGCGTTCGCGTGCTGGCCGTATCCGGCGAACTCGACCTGCCGGTAGCCGAACCGGGCGAGCTGCTCGAACACGGCCCGGAACCCGGAGGGCAGGCTGGTGGAGAGCGGGTCGCGGCCGGTCGCGTCGCGGACGGTGTACAGGATGATGCCCCGCTTGTCGGCGGGAACGAGCAGCTGCCCTCTGCCGCCCTTCCCGGACGCGGGCGCGGCCGGCGCGGCCTGGACGGGTGCCGCGCCGAACACGGGAGCGGCGATCGCGCCCGCCGCGACGGCGGTGCAGGTGCTCAGGAAGCCGCGTCGGCCGATACCGAGGGCGCGGCGCAGGGGTTCGTCGGTGCCGGTGACGGTGGTGTCGATGTCGTTCACGGGTGCCTCTTTCTGGACTGGTGGTCCGATAGGCCCGCCAGGGCGAGCAGCAGGGACTTCACGTCGGTGGCCGCGATGCGGTCGCCGACGGCGCGGGGGGTGGAGCACAGCAGGAGCGGACCGTCGTCGTCGCTCGCGGGTAGGCGGCCGTGGCTGCCGCGGATGGGTGAGGCGTCGAGGGGCACGACCGCCATGCGGTAGCGCATGCCGAGCTTCTTGCGGGCGAGCGCGGTGGCGGCCTTGACCTTGACGTAGGGGTCGAGCGGGTCCATGAACAGCTCGACCGGGTCGTATCCGGGTTTGCGGTGGATCTCGACGAGCTGCGCGAAGTCGGGGGCGCGGTCGTCGTCGAGCCAGTAGTAGTACGTGAACCAGGCGTCCGGCTCCGCGACGGCGACCAGTTCGCCGGCGCGCGGATGGTCCAGGTGGTGGGCCTTCTTGCCCTGTTCGTCGAGGAGTTGGTCGATGCCGTCCAGTCCGTCGAGGGCGGCCCGGGTGGCGTCCAGGTCCTCGGGGCGGCGCACATACACATGGGCGATCTGGTGGTCGGCGACCGCGAAGGCGCGGGAGGCCATCGGGTCGAGGTATTCCATCCCGTCCTGGGTGTGCACCTCCAGCAGGCCGGCCCGGCGCAGCGCCCGGTTGATGTGCACGGGGCGGTCGGCGCGGGTGATGCCGTACTCGGAGAGGGCCACGACGGTGCGGCCCTCGGCGCGGGCGTCGTCCAGCAGCGGGGCGACGGCGGCGTCCAGGTCGGCGGCGGCCCGGTGCGAGCGCGGGTCGTCGGGGCCGTAGCGCTGCAGGTCGTAGTCGAGGTGCGGGAGGTAACACAGCGTCAGGTCCGGGTTGCGGGTGCGCAGGATGTGCCGGGTGGCGTCGATGATCCACTGGCTGGAGACCAGGTCGGCGCCCGGACCCCAGAAGTGGAAGAGGGGGAACGTGCCGAACTTCTCGGTGAGTTCGTCGTGCAGCGCCGGGGGCCGGGTGTAGCAGTCGGGTTCCTTGCGTCCGTCGGCGTAGTAGACGGGCCGCGGGGTGACCGTGATGTCGGTGTCGGCGCCCATGGCGTACCACCAGCAGATGTTGGCGACCGTGTAGCCGGGGTGGGCGCGGCGGGCGGCGTCCCACAGTTTCTCCCCGGCGACCAGGCCGTTGTGCTGGCGCCACAGCAGGACGTCGCCGAGTTCGCGGAAGTACCAGCCGTTGCCGACGATGCCGTGTTCCGCGGGCATGGTGCCGGTCAGGAACGTCGACTGGGCGGCGCAGGTGACGGCGGGCAGGACGGTGCCGAGCGTGGCCTGGGAGCCGGTCTGGCCGAGCCGCTTGAGGTGCGGCATGTGGTCGAGGAGCCGGGGGGTGAGGCCGACGACGTCGAGGACGAGCAGCGGGGTGGGTCCCGCGGCGGCGGGCGCGGCGCTCATGGCAGCTCCTTCAGGCCGAGGTCGGTCAGCAGGTCGCGGGCCAGGGTGAGTTCGGCGGCGATGCCGTCGGCGAGCCGGCCCCGGTCGCGGGGCCGCAGGTCCGGCGGGAGGGCCTGCCAGGTGTAGGTCTCGACCTCCAGGTGGTGGGTGAGCGGGTGCGGGCCGCCGACGAGCCGGGTCAGGGCGGTGCGCAGCACGGGGAGGGTGGCGGTCAGGGGTGCGGCGGGCGCCGCGTGCAGCGGGACGTGGAAGTGGGACCGCCAGGGCGCGGTGTCGGGCAGCGCGTCGCCGTGCACCGCCTCGGCGAGGTCGTCGGTGCCGCGCAGCCCGGTGTCGGTGAGGGTGCGGGTCTGGTGCAGGAAGCGGGGTTCGGCGAAGGCGGCCAGGGCCTCGCGGACCTCGGGGTGCCGCGGCTCGGCGGCGTGCAGGGCGGCGGACAGCTGGGACTTGACGATGCGGACGCCGGCCCGGTCGAGCGCGTCCAGGGCGGTGTCCGGGTCCTCGAAGGAGGTGGCGAGGTGGCAGGTGTCGACGCAGATGCCGATGCGGTCGTGGGCGAGCGCGGTGAGCGGGCCGATGGCGTCGGCGGTGGTCTCGACGATGCAGCCGGGTTCCGGCTCCAGGCCGACGCGGATGGAGCGGCCGGTCAGCTCCCGCAGGGCGTCGAGGCGTTCGGCGAGGATGCGCAGCGCGGTGCGGGCGGCCTCGGCGCGTGCGTCGTCCCAGCGGGTGCGCCAGGCCAGCGGCAGGGTGGACACGCTGCCTTCGGTGACGTCGTCGGGGAGCAGCCCGGCGAGCACCCGGGCCAGCGACGTGGTGTGCTCAAGGCGTTCGGGGTCGGCCCAGTCCGGCTGGTAGACGCGGTACTTGACCTCCTCGGCGCCGAAGCCCTGGTAGGGGAAGCCGTTGAGGGTGACGACCTCCAGGCCGCGGCGGTCCAGTTCGGAGCGCAGGGTGCGCAGGGCGGCCGGGTCGGTGACGAGGGCGTGGGCCGCGTCCTTGGCGAGCCACAGTCCGATGCCGAGCCGGTCCCGGCCCAGTCTGCGGCGTACGGGTTCGCTGTGGTCGCGGAGTTGGGCGAGGACGCCGTCCAGGGTCTCGGCGGGGTGCACGTTGGTGCAGTAGGCGAGGTGGACGGTGCTGCCGTCGGGGTGCCTGAAGCGCATCGCTCACTCACCGCCGCGCAGGATGCTGCTGCCCTCGTGGGTGGCGCCGGTCTCCGGGACGTCCAGGGCGAGCCGGCCGCTGAGCCCGTAGAAGGCGACCGGGTTGCGCCACAGGACCCGGTCGACGTCGTCCTCGGTGAAGCCGTCGGCGAGCATCAGGTCGGCCACCTTGCGGGTCTTGAGCGGGTCGCTTCTGCCCCAGTCGGCGGCGGAGTTCACCAGCACCCGGTCGGGCCCGTAGGAGCGCAGGATCGCGACCATCCGCGCCTCGTCCATCTTGGTGTCCGGGTAGACGGAGAAGCCGAGCCAGCAGCCGCTGTCCTTGGCCTCCTTGACGGTGGTCTCGTTGAGGTGGTCGACCAGGACGCGGTCCAGGGGCAGCGCGGACTCGCGGACCACGTCGAGGGTGCGGCGCAGCCCGGACAGCTTGTCGCGGTGCGGGGTGTGCACGAGCGCGGGCAGCGCGTGGTCGGCGGCGAGTTGCAACTGGGCGGCCAGCGCGGTGTCCTCGGCCGGGGTCATCGAGTCGTAGCCGATCTCGCCGACGGCCACCACCCGGTCCTTGACGAGGTACCGGGGCAGTTCGTCCAGGACGGGCGCGCACCGCGGGTCGTTCGCCTCCTTGGGGTTGAGGGCGAGCGTGCAGTGGTGGGCGATGCCGTACTGGGCGGCGCGGAAGGGTTCCCAGCCGAGGAGCGAGTCGAAGTAGTCGAGGAAGGAGGCGGGTGAGGTGCGGGGCTGGCCGAGCCAGAAGGCGGGCTCCACGACGGCGCGGACGCCCGCGGCGTGCATGGCCTCGTAGTCGTCGGTGGTCCGTGAGGTCATGTGGATGTGGGGGTCGAAGATGCGCATCAGGACTCCTTGCCGTCGGGGTCGTCCGTGGTGTGCGGCGGTGTCGCGGCCCCGGTCAGGGTCAGCGCCCGGTACAGGTCGTCGGGCACGCGGCGGCCGGCGGCGGTGCGTTCGGCGGCGTAGTCGTCCAGCATGCGGGCGAGTTCCGCATCGCCTCGGGCGCGCCGGGGCAGGTCGGCCACCTCGTCCACGGGCACGCCGGTGAACAGGCACTTGAGGACGGCGTGCCGCCAGTCGTGGGCGGCCAGGTGGCGTGCGGCGTACGGGCCCACGGCGGCGGCCAGCAGCCGGGTGTCGTTGGTGCGCAGCGCGTCCTGGACGAGCGGGAGCGCGCCGGCGTCCGCGACGAGGTGGGGCAGGGCGTGCAGGACCGCGCGGCGTTCGTCGGCGGTGCCCTGCCGGTAGACGCGGGTCAGCGCGTCGGTGTCGGCGTGGGCCGCGTGCAGCACGAGGACGCGGGCGGCGTCGGCATGGGCGGGGCCGCAGCGCCGGCCGGCCTCCGCGAGGCGCAACTCCCAGGCGGAGATGGGTCCGTGGCTGCCCGGGTGGGCGGCCGCCTCGGCGAGGGCGTGGTCCAGCCAGGTACGGGCGGCGTCGTCGAGCCGGGCGTACAGCCTGGTGTGCAGGTCGTCCGGCGGGGTGTGGGCGGGGCCGGCCACCGGGGTGTCGGGTGCGGGGTGCCGGTGGGTCATGCGGTGCTCCCTTCGGGGGTGGCGCGGGGCTCGCCCGGGGCCCGGACGGGGTGCGGGGTGCCCGGTGCCGCGGCGCCGGCGGCGGTGGCCGCGGCGCGCAGGAACGGCAGGGCGAGGGTGGCCTGGTGGGGTCCGGCGTGCGAGTGGCGGGGCAGTTCGACGACGGTCAGACCGCTATAGCCGGTGGCGGCGAGGGCCGCGAGGACGGGCGGGAAGTCGATCTCGCCGTCCCCGAAGGGCAGGTGTTCGTGGACGCCGCGCCGCATGTCCTCGATCTGGACGTGGCGCAGCCAGGGCGCGGCGGCGCGTACGCAGTCGGCGGGCGGCAGCGGTTCGAGGCACTGGCAGTGGCCGATGTCGAGGGTGAGGCCGAGCGGGTCGGGGTCGCCCAGGGTTCGGCGCAGCCGGTGGAAGTCGGCCAGGGTGGCGAGCAGATGGCCGGGTTCGGGTTCGACGGCGAGCGGGACGCCCGCGGTGGCGGCGGCGTCCAGGACCGGTGCGAGGCTGTCGGTGAGCCGCTGCCAGGCGGTGTCCTCGTCGGTGCCGGCCGGGGTGATCCCGCTGAAGCAGTGCACGGCGTGCGCGCCGAGGTCGGCGGCGACCCGGACGGCGCGCAGCAGCAGGTCCACGCGGCGGGCGCGGGCCTCGGGGTCGGCGTCGAGCAGGGAGGGGCCGTGCTTGTGCCGGGGGTCGAGGACGTAGCGGGCGCCGGTCTCCACGGTGACGTCCAGGCCGAGCCGGGCCAGCCGGTGGGCGACGCGGCGGGTGCGGGCGCCGAGGTCCGGGGCGAGCGGGTCGAGGTGCATGTGGTCGAGGGTCAGTCCGACGCCGTCGTAGCCGAGGTCGGCGAGGAGCCCGAGGGCGTCGTCGAGCCGCAGGTCGGTGAGGCCGTTGGTCCCGTAGCCGAAGCGGAGCGGCTGACCGCCGGGGGCCGGTGCGGTTGCGGTGGCCTGGCTGACGGGGGCCGCCGCGGGCACCGTGGGCCGGGCGGCAGCAGCCGGTACGGGAACAGGTGCCGTGGGTAGGGTCGCGGGCGCAGGCGCCGTGGGCCGGGCGGCCGGTGCGGTTGCGGTGGCCTGGGTGACGGGGGCCGCTGCGGGCGCCGTGGGCGGGGCGGCAGCAGCCGGTACGGGCGCGGGTGCCGTGGGCCGGGCGGCGGGCGCAGGTGCCGTGGGCCGGGCGGCAGCAGCCGGCACGGGCGCGGGTGCCGTGGGCCGTGGGGGCGGGGGGTGCGGGCTCATGTGACGCTCACCTTCTTCGCGAACCGGCGGGCGAGCGGCGCGAGGGCCGCGGTCAGCAGGGCGCTCGCGGGCGCACCGGCGCGGGCGCAGAGCGCGGCCTGGAGGGGGACGGTGGCGCGGATCCCGCCGCCGACGGCCCGCTGGGTGAGCTGCGGGGACGGGTTGAGTACGGCGTGCAGGTAGGGCCGGCCGGCCGTGGCGGCGTAGGCGACGCCGAGGGCGGCGCGCAGTGCGTCCTCGGCGCCACCTGGGGTGCGGCGGAGCCTCGGCGGACAGGTCCCCGACGGGCCGGGGGCGGTCCCAGGCAGGTCCGGTGACGTCCGCTGCGGTTCGACAGCGCCCCGAAGGGGCGCGGGGAACTGCGCGACCAGCCACGACGGTGCCGCAGACGACCGACGGCATAGCGCGGCATCTCCAGCGGAGCGCTCAGCGGGCCGTGGCCGGGTCAGCGCCAGCGTGAGGGCGCCGGTGGTGGCCAGCGCGGCCAGGGGGGCGAGGGCCGAGCCGCCGGTCGTCTCGCGCCGGGACACCGCGGTGACCGCAAGGGTGTGGGAGCCGAGCAGCGCGGCGGAGGGCAGCGCGCCGCGCACGGCGCCGGGGGCGGGCCGGCCGGCCGCCGCGCCGAGCAGCAGGTCGAGACCGCGGGCCGCGGCCATCGCCACGGGACCCGCCGGGGTGTGCTTGAGGACCAGGTCGTACGCCCAGACGGTGGCCGCCAGCGGGGCGGCGACGGCGAGCGCGGGCCGGCCGGCGCGGGCGGCCAGGGCCAGGCCCGCCGCGGTGCAGGCGCCGGCCGCGGCGAGCGCCGCGGCCGGCCGGATACGGCCGGACGGCAGCGGCCGGTGCGGGCGCTCGGCGGCGTCCTCGGCGCGGTCGGCCCAGTCGTTGAGGGCCATGCCCGCCTCGTACAGGCACAGGGAGGAGCCGATGGCCAGCAGGGTGTGGCGCCCGGGGCGCGCCGACACCGCGGCGGCCCCGGCGAGCACGTCACCGGGCACGGTGAACAGGGCGGGCACCCGCAGCAACTCGGCCCAGGCCCGCAGCCGGGAACCGGGCAGGCCGGCACCGCCCCGCGGCCCGGCCGGAGCGTCGGCCGCCCGCCCCGCGCGGGGTCCCGGGCCGTCGCCGCCCGGGTGCGGCGGGGTGGACCGGAGCGGCCGGTCCTGGCCGGCCGGTTCGGTCCGGGCCGCGGCGGACCGGCGCAGCGATGCCACGCCCCTCAGCATCCGGGCACCTCCGCCGGTCCCTCGGCCGCCGCGCCGGGCGTCCCCTCCCGCAGCCGCTCCGCGAAGCGGACGAGGGCCGTGTGCTGGTCGGCCAGGGACGACGGGGCATCGCCCAGCGGGTCCTTGAAGTAGAAGGCGAGGTCGGTCAGGGGGCCGGTGTGGCCGCGTTCGTGGGCGCGTGCGGTCAGCCGGGCCAGGTCGAGGACGAGCGGCGCGGCCAGCGCGGAGTCGCAGCCCTGCCAGATGGTCTGCAGGACCATGCGGGTGCCGAGGAAGCCGTCGAAGGCGACGTGGTCCCAGGCGGTCTTCCAGTCACCGAGGGCGGGCACGTCGTCGATGTGCACCTCGCCCTGCGGTGTGCCGCCGAGCGTGTCGGCGAGGACCCGTTCCTTGCCGGCGTTCTTGGCGGCGGCCGCCGCGGGGTCGGCGAGGGCGGCGCCGTCGCCGCCGCCCAGCAGGTTCGTGCCCGACCAGGCGCGGACGGCCAGCGCCCGCTGCGCGAACATCGGGCCGAGGACCGAACGGAGCAGGGTCTGCCCGGTCTTGCCGTCGCGGCCAGCGTACGGCAGGCCGCTGGTCGCGGCCGCCGCGGCCAGCGCCGGGTGGTGCAGACCGGTCGACGGGGTGAAGTTCACGTAGGGGCAGCCCGCCCGCAGGGCCGCCGCCGCGTACAGCGAGCTGGGCGGCAGGGCGTCACCGTCGGCGGTGGGTTCGGTGGATGCCACGTTGACGACGACGGCGCGGTCGAGTCCGCACCGCCGTACGAAGTCGGAGATGTCCGCGGCGAAGCCGGCGATCACCTCGTCCTGGTCCCGGGTGTCCGCAGGTGCCGGGCCACCGGGCCTGATCTCGGCGTCGGCCGCGGCGAGTTCGCCCGCGACCGCGGCGGGCAGGCCGTGCGACAGGACGCCGCCCGCCGCCAGTTGCTCGGCCCGCTTGGGCAGCGGGCAGTCGACCACGTCGTGCCCGCCGAAGACGAGCGAGGCGAGGGGCGGCAGCCCGCAGTCGGCGAACGGGGGTGTCTCGGTGACCATTCCGGTGGGCGGGTGCAGGCCCGCCGCCACGGCGGCGCAGCCCGCGACCACGGTGGTGGCGACGGAACCCCGGGCGCCGATCAGCCACACTCCCACGCGGTTTGGGGAAAGGGACGCGGACATGGGCAGCCTCCTTGTCGTGCGCGGACCCCGGCTTAGAGGGGACGAAGACGGCGGGCGGGAGTCCGGCGTCCCCCGCCCGCCGCCGCTCACCTGCCCTTGGCGGGCAGTTCCTTGATCCGGATGTCGCGGAAGGACACCTGGTCGTCGGCTCCGTGGTTCTGGATGCCGACATGTCCGTCGCGCAGGCTCCGGGCCGGATCGGTGTTGGTGAAATCGTTGATCTTCACGCCGTTGAGCCAGATGCGGAGGCGCTCGCCCTCCACCCGGATCTCGTACGTGTTCCACTCCCCCGGCGGGTTCAGCGCACGGTCGCGCTTGGCCAGGTCGGCGGACTGGAAGCCGTAGACGGACCCGGTGGTCTTCTCGGGCGCGTCCGTGGCGTCGATCTGGATCTCGTAACCGTTGTTCACGGCCGACCACGGGTCGTCCGAGGGCGGGAAGCCCACGAACACACCCGAGTTGTCGTCGCCGTCCATCTTCCAGTCGAGCTTCAGGGAGTACGCCCCGAAGCTCCGGTCGGCGTACCAGAGCATCCCCATGCCGCCCGTCGAGGTCAGTGTGCCGTCCTCGGACAGGGTGAAGGAGCCCGGGCCCGCCTGGCGCCAGCCGTCCAGGGAGGTGCCGTCGAACAGCGGCCGGTAGCCGTTCTCCGGGCGGCAGTCGGCCTGGGCGTCGCCGATGACCCAGCTGATGCCGCCCAGCAGGTGCTGCCGGAAGGCGGGTTCGGCGTAGGACTCCTTGGTGTGGCCGGCGCCGGTGTAGAAGGCCCGGCCGCCCTGGTAGTCCTGGCACCAGGCGATGGGGTGGTCGCCGTTCATGGTGCCGCCGGTGTACGACGACTCGTCGAGCGAGGCGAGGACATGGGCCCTTTCGCGCGGGTTGGAGCGGTAGTTGTACCACTCGTCCGTGCGCTCCCAGGTCCGCGCCAGGTCCGAGGTCGCCGGGTGGGCGCGGTCCTCCACGTCCACCGTGGCCGGCTGGATCGCCGGGTGCGACTGGAAGTAGGCGCCGGCCAGGCCGCCGTAGAACGCCCAGTCGTACTCGGTGTCGGCGGCGGCGTGCACACCCACATAGCCGCCGCCCTGCCGGATGTAGCCCTCGAAGGCCCGCTGCTGGGCCTTGTCGAGGACGTCTCCCGTCGTGGACAGGAACACGACCGCGTCGTAGCGCCGCAGGTTCTTCGCGGTGAAGGCGCCGGCGTTCTCCGTGGCGTCGACGGCGAATCCGCCGTCCGCGCCGAGTTCCCTGACCGCCGCGATCCCCTCGGGGATCGAGTCGTGCCGGAATCCGGCGGTCTTGGAGAAGACCAGCACCCGCTTGTCCTGCGCCGGCTGCGAGGAGGCGGGTCCCGCCACGCAGCCGAGGAGGAGGGCCGCCCCGAGAACGGCGGTCGTCACTCTGCCGGTCGAGCGCATCGCGGCCTCCTCTCAGCTCGTGGTGAAGACGAAGTCGTCGACGTCGAACAGGGCTCCCTTGCCGGTGCTCCCCTTGAAGACCAGGTAGAGCGTGGTGGTGCCCTTCGGTGCCTTCGACAGGTTGGCGGTGACGTCCTGGAAGGTCTCCCAGCCGCCGGTCACCGGCACGGTCGCCTTGCCGAGCAGCTTGCCCGTCGGGGAGCCCGTGCGGACCTCAAGGGTGCCGCCCGCGCCGCCGGAGGCCACGCGTGCCGTGATCTGCTTGGCGTTGGACAGGACGTACGGCGTGAAGGAGATCCAGTCGCCGTTGTCGATGTCACCGACCGTCTTGCCGCCGTGGGCGCTCGCCTTGGTGATCACCGAGACGCCGGAGGAGTCACCGAAGTGCTCGGCCTGACGGTGCCGGGGCTGCAGGACGTTGCGGTCGTGCGAGGTGAGCGCGGCCTGGCCGCCGCCCCCGTTGTCGGTGTACTGGGCGTCGAACACACCGAAGATGTTGGCGTTCTCGTCGTGGCCGCCGTCCGCGCTGGTCTGGATGGTGCCGGAGCAGCCGTTCGCGGAGGTCAGCGGGTGGCCGTGGGTGTCATGGCCGAGGACGAAGTTGACGGTGACCTTGGAGCAGTCGATGGCCCTGCCGTCCTCGGGGTCGGTGACCTTCACCTTGAACGGTACGGCGTCACCGAAGCTGAACAGCTGTCCGTCCTGCGGGAGTTGGAGGGTGACGGTGGGTGCGGTGTTGCCGACGACGATCTGCACGCTCGCGCTGCCGGTGCGTCCGCTCGGGTCCTTGGCGGTCACCGTGGCCGTGTAGGTGCCGTTCCTCTTGTAGGTGTGGCTCGGGCCGGCTCCGGTTGCGGTGGTGCCGTCGCCGAAGTCCCAGCTGTAGGTGAGCGCGTCGCCGTCCTGGTCGCTGCTGCCGGCCGAGGAGAACGTCACCTTCAGCGGCGCCTGTCCCGAGGTGCGGCTCGCCGCCGCCTGGGCCACCGGGGAGTGGCCGTCGGTCGCGTTCTCGATGCGGAACAGGCCGGAGTTGTCGTCGCCGCCGAACCAGGAGGTGCCGTAGTCGAGGACGTACAGCGCCCCGTCGGGTCCGAAGGCCATGTCCATCACCTGGGTGCCGGTCCAGGGCACGGGGTTGATGGACTGCACGGTGCCGTCCGCGTCGCTGACGATGCGCTTGATCCAGCGGCGGCCGAACTCACCGGCGAAGAAGTTGCCGTCGTAGGCCTCCGGGAACTTCACGGGCGAGTCGAGCGCGGGGTCGTAGTGGTAGACCGGTCCGCCCATGGGGGATTCGGATCCGTCGCCGAACTCGGGCACGGAGGGGCCGTCGTAGGGGATCCAGGCGGGCTGGGCCGGCGGCAGGTCGGTCAGGCCGGTGTTGTGCGGCGAGGTGTTCTTCGGTGCGGCGCAGTCGAAGGCGGCGCCGGACGTCTTGGTGGCGAAGTCGTAGTCCTTGTACGCCTGGTTGTCGCCGATGCACAGCGGCCAGCCGTAGTTGCCGGGGCCGGTGACCCGGTCGAACTCGACCTGCCCGGAGGGGCCGCGGTCGGGGTTGGCGGCGCCGGCGTCGGGTCCGTAGTCACCGACGTAGAGGATGCCGGTTTCCTTGTCGACGCTGAAGCGGAACGGGTTGCGGAAGCCCATCGCGTAGATCTCGGGCCGCGTCTTGGGCGTGCCGGGCGCGAAGAGGTTGCCGTCGGGGATGGAGTACGAGCCGTCGGCGTTCACCTTGATGCGCAGGATCTTGCCGCGCAGGTCGTTGGTGTTGCCGGCGGAACGGCGGGCGTCGAAGGCGGGGTTGCGGTCCGGCCGCTCGTCGAGGGGCGCGAAGCCGTCCGACTGGAACGGGTTGGTGTCGTCGCCGGTCGACAGATAGAGGTTGCCGTCCTTGTCGAAGTCGATGTCCCCGCCGACGTGGCAGCACAGGCCGCGGGACGCCTGGACGTCGAGGATCTGCTTCTCACTGGCCTTGTCGAGCGTGCCGTCCGGGTTCAGGACGAACCGGGAGAGCCGGTTGACGCCGTCGAAGGGGGCGAAGTCGGCGGCCGTTCCGGTCTCCGGGGCGTCGCCCGCCGGGGTGTTGAGCGGGGGCGCGTAGTACAGGTAGATGAAGCGGTTGTCGCTGAAGCCGGGGTCGACGCCGACGCCCTGCAGGCCCTCCTCGTCGTGCGAGTACACGTCGAGCTTGCCGGCGGTCTTGGTGTTGCCGGCGGCGTCGGTGAGGCGCAGCGTGCCGTCGCGCGAGGTGTGCAGCACGGAGCGGTCCGGCAGGACGGCCAGCGACATCGGCTCACCGACCTCCGCGGCCCCCTTGGCGAGGGTGACCTGCTGGAAGTCCTCGGCCGCCGCGGCTGCCGGGTCGACGACGGCTGCGCCGGCCTGCGGGGCGGTGAGACTCAGGGTGGCGCCCGCGAGCAGCGCCCCGCTGAGCAGGGCCACCGCCTTGCGGAATCGGCGTCGTCTGTGGGTCTCGTTACTGGGGGTGCTGGTGGTGCGGTGGTTCCCGTGCACGAATGCCTCCAGAAAGGGGCTGGTTGTACGGGGCGGGTGCGGTACGCCGGGATGCGCCGTCATCCCGGAAGAGCGGGGAAGTGGTAGAGGGTGGACCGGTGCTCGCGCCCCAAAAGGGGCGCGAGGAACTGCGCGACCGGCCACGACGCCGCCGCAGACGACCGATCAGTGCCCGGCCCCCCAAGGGGCGCGGGGAACTGCGCGACCGGCCACAACGGCACCGCGGACGACCGACGACACAACGCGGCCCATCCAGCGGAGCGTTTCGCGGAGCGGCTAGTTGCCGAACGCCGCGTCGAAGGAGGCCGTGGGCGGTTCGAAGTCGAACGCCTTGAGGCGGGTCAGCGCCTCGGGGGCGCCCTGGAGCCGGTCCATGCCGGCGTCCTCCCACTCCACGGAGACGGGCCCCCGGTAGTCGATGGACCGCAGCATCCGGAAGACGTCCTCCCAGGGGACGTCGCCGTGCCCGGCGGAGACGAAGTCCCAGCCGCGGCGCGGGTCGCCCCAGGGCAGGTGGGAGCCGAGGCGGCCGTTGCGGCCGTCGAGGCGCTTGCGGGCCTCCTTGCAGTCGACGTGGTAGATCCGGTCCCGGAAGTCCCACAGGAAGCCGACCGGGTCGAGGTCCTGCCAGACGAAGTGGGAGGGGTCGAAGTTGAGGCCGAAGGCGGGCCGGTTGTCGACGGCGGCCAGGGCGCGCTGGGTGGTCCAGTAGTCGTAGGCGATCTCGCTGGGATGGACCTCGTGCGCGAAGCGCACGCCCTCCGCGTCGAAGACGTCCAGAACGGGGTTCCAGCGGTCGGCGAAGTCCTGGTAGCCGCGGTCGATCATCGCCTCGGGCGCGGGCGGGAACATGGCGACCAGATGCCAGATGGCGGAGCCGGTGAAACCGATGACGGTGTCGACGCCGAAGGCCGCCGCGGCGCGCGCGGTGTCGGCGATCTCGGCGGCGGCCCGCCGGCGTACGCCCTCCGCCTCGCCGTCGCCCCAGATCCGGGCGGGCAGGATCGCCTCGTGCCGCTCGTCGATGATGGCGTCGCAGACGGCCTGTCCGACCAGGTGGTTGGAGATGGCCCAGCACTTGAGGCCGTACTTGTCGAGGAGCTGGTGCCTGGACTTCACGTAGGAGGGGTCGGCGAGGGCCTTGTCGACCTCGAAGTGGTCGCCCCAGCAGGCGAGTTCGAGTCCGTCGTAGCCGAAGTCGCGGGCCAGGCGGCAGACCTCCTCCAGGGGAAGGTCGGCCCACTGACCGGTGAAGAGCGTGAAACTGCGCGGCATTGGCGGGACCTCCTCAGGCCGCGATGGGCGTGTAGACGGAGTTCTTCTCGGCGCTCTCCTCCACCGCGGCGAGCACGCGCTGGACCTGTAGTCCGTCGGCGAAGGAGGGTTCGGGGGCACTGCCCTCGGCGATGGCGAGCAGCAGGTCGCGGGCCTGGTGGACGAAGGTGTGCTCGTAGCCGAGGCCGTGGCCCGGGGGCCACCAGCCCTCCAGGTAGGGGTGGTCGGGTTCGGTGACCAGGATGCGGCGGAAGCCGGCGTGCGTCCCGGGTTCGGTGCCGTCGTGGTACGACAGCTCGTTCAGCCGCTCCAGGTCGAAGGCGAGCGAGCCGCGCTCGCCGTTGAGTTCGATGCGCAGCGCGTTCTTGCGTCCGGTCGCGTAGCGGGTGGCCTCGAAGGAGGCCAGCGCGCCCGAGGGGAAGCGTCCGGTGAACAGGGCGGCGTCGTCGACGGTGACCTCTCCGGTGCCGGCGGCCGCCGCCGCGGCCAGGCCGCTGCTCGGGCCGCCGGGCAACGGCCGCTGCCGTACGAAGGTCTCGGTGAGCGCCGAGACCCCGGCCAGCCGTTCGCCCGCCAGGTACTGGGCGAGGTCGACGATGTGCGCGCCGAGGTCGCCGAGCGAGCCTGATCCCGCCTGCTCCTTGCGCAGCCGCCAGGTGAGCGGGAACTCCGGGTCGACCAGCCAGTCCTGGAGGTAGCTGACCCGGACGTGCCGCAGGGTGCCGATCCGGCCGTCGGCGACCATCCGCCGGGCGAGCGCCGTGGCGGGCAGCCGCCGGTAGTTGAAGCCGACCATCGCCACCTGGCCGCGGGCCCCGGCCTCTTCGGCCGCGCGGGTCATCGCGGTGGCCTCCGCCACGGTGTTGGCGAGGGGCTTCTCGCACAGCACGTGCTTGCCGGCGGCCAGGGCGGCGAGGGCGATCTCGGCGTGGCTGTCCCCGGGGGTGCAGATGTCGACGAGGTCGACGTCGTCCCTGGCGATCAGTGCACGCCAGTCGGTCTCGGCCGCCGCCCAGCCGTGCCGGTCCGCCGCCGCCCGGACCGCGGCGCCGTCCCGTCCGCAGATCGCGGCCAGGACCGGCCGTCGGGGCAGGTCGAAGACCCGGCCCACGGTGCGCCAGCCCTGGGAGTGGGCGGCGCCCATGAAGGCGTATCCGACCATGCCGACGCGGATCGGTGGCTGTGCTGCCTCCGGCCCGTCCGTCTGCTGCGGCTGTCCCATACGGAAGTCCTCCTGGTCCTCGTCGTGTCTGGCGCCGCGGTGGCGCCGTGGGGGGTGCGGGGCGGAACCGGTCAGCGGAAGCCCGTGGACATGTACTGGTCGATGTTGTCCTTGTCGACGACGGCCGAGTACAGCGTGATCGACGACGGGATCTCGTACTCGGCGAGACCGCCGATGCCCTTGCTCTGTCCGAGGGCGCGCGCCAGGTCGATCGCCGAGGCGGCCATGGTCGGCGGGTAGAGCACGGTCGCCTTCAGCACGCCGTTGTCCTGCTTGATCGCCTGGAAGGCGGAGAGCGCCCCGGCCCCGCCGACCATCAGGAACTCGTCGCGTCCGGCCTGCTCGATGGCGCGCAGCGCGCCCACGCCCTGGTCGTCGTCGTGGTTCCAGACGGCGTCGATCTTCGACTGGGCCTGGAGCAGCTGGGACATCTTGGCCTGTCCCGACTCGACGGTGAAGTCGGCGGCCTGGCGGGCGACCTTCTTGATGTTCGGGTAGTTCTTGAGCGCGTCGTCGAAGCCCTGGGTGCGCTGCTTGGTCAGCTCCAGGTTGTCGATGCCGGCCAGTTCCACGACGCGGGCGTCCGCCTTGCCCTTCAGCTTCTCGCCGATGTAGCTGCCCGCGTTGAAGCCCATGCCGTAGTTGTCGCCGCCGATCCAGCAGCGGTAGGCCTGCGGGGTGTTGAAGATCCGGTCCAGGTTGATCACCGGGATGCCGGCGCGCATCGCCTTCAGCCCGACCTGGGTGAGGGCCTTGCCGTCGGCGGGCAGGATCACCAGCACGTCGACCTTCTTGTTGATCAGGGTCTCGATCTGGCCGATCTGCGCGGCGGTGTCGTTGGAGCCCTCGGTGATCTCCAGGGTGACGTCCGAGTACTTCTTGGCGCGGCTCTTGGCGTTCTCGTTGATCGCGTTGAGCCAGCCGTGGTCGGCCTGGGGGCCGGCGAATCCGATGGTGACCGGCTTGCCGGGCTTGTCGTCGGCGGACGGCTGGTCGTTCGCTGCGGGCTTCTCGTCCTTGCTCTCGTTGCTGGTGCAAGCGGTGAGCAGGGCTCCGGCGGAGACCGCGGCGGTCCCGAAGAGCAGTCCTCTGCGGCTGGTGAGCTGTGACATGGCGGTGAACCCTTTCCTCAGGTCGTGCTCGCGGTACGGCGCTGGACCAGCACGGCGGCCACGATGATCGCGCCCTTGGCGATCTGCTGGACGTCGCTCTGCAGGTTGTTCAGGGCGAAGATGTTGGTGATCGTGGTGAAGATCAGGACACCGAGCACGGAGCCGGTGATGGTGCCGCGACCCCCGCTGAGCAGGGTTCCGCCGATGATCGCGGCCGCGATGGCATCGAGTTCGTACAGGTTGCCGTTGGTGTTCTGGCCCGAGCCGGACAGGATGATCAGCAGGAAGGCGGCGATGCCGCAGCACAGTCCGGACAGCAGGTAGAGGTAGAGCCGCTGGCGGCGCACGTCGATGCCGGCGAGCCGGGCGGCCTCCGCGTTGCCGCCGACGGCGACCGTGCGGCGGCCGAAGGTGGTCCGGTTGAGCACCAGCCAGCCGATGATCGTCACGAACGCGAAGACCAGCACGAGCGGCGGGATGCCGAGCACATAGGAGTCGCGCTCGCCGAGCTTGAGGATGCCGTCGACGTTCACGATCTGCGTCTTGCCGTCGGTGATCTGCAGGGCGAGGCCGCGCGCCGAGGCCAGCATGGCGAGGGTGGCGATGAACGGGACCATGCCGCCGTAGGCGATGAGTACGCCGTTGACCAGTCCGCAGCCCACACCGACGAGCACCGCGGTGAACAGGATGCCGGCGAAGCCGAAGTCCTGGGTGGCCACCGTCGTCGCCCACACCGAGGCGAGGGCGACGATCGCGCCGACCGACAGGTCGATGCCGCCCGAGGTGATGACGAAGGTCATGCCGACCGTGACGACACCGATCACCGAGGCCTGGGTGAGGACCAGTTGGAGGTTGCGGGTGTCCAGGAACTCGTCCGGTTTGGTGATGCCGCCGACCACGACGAGTGCGAGCAGCACGCCGAGCAGCGAGAGGGTGCGGACGTCGGCGCGGGCCACGAGGGAGCGCCAGGCGGGCAGGGGGCCGATCGGCTGCACCTTGTCGGTGCTGCCCCGCGGCGGGGAGGCGTGCTGCGTCATGACGCCGGGCTTCCTTCCATGACGAGGTCGAGTACGCGGTGTTCGTCCAGTTCGCGGGCGGGTGCCTCGTGTACGACGTGGCCCTCGCGCAGTACCAGCACGCGGTCGGCGAGCCCCAGCACTTCGGGGACCTCGCTGGACACGAGCAGCACGGCGAGCCCTTCGTCGGCCAGCCGGCGCACGACCGCGTACAGTTCGGCGCGGGCGCCGACGTCGACGCCGCGGGTCGGTTCGTCGAGCAGCAGGACACGGCAGCCGCGCAGCAGCCAGCGGGCCAGGACGGCCTTCTGCTGGTTGCCACCGGAGAGGGTGCGCACGGGTACGGAGGGGTTGTCGGGGCGCAGCGACAGTTCGCGGGTCGCCGCGCGGGCCGCGCCCAGTTCGGCGCGCCGGTCGAGCCAGCCGCCGCGCGAGAAGCGGGAGAGGGTGGAGACGGATACGTTCCGGGTGACGGACTCCTGCATGAGCAGGGCCTGCGCCTTGCGTTCCTCGGGGGCGAGGCCGAGTCCGGCGCGCACCGCGGAGCGTACGCTGCCGGGCCGCAACGGGCTGCCGTCCACCAGGACTTGGCCGGAACTGGGCTTGCGGGCGCCGTAGATGGTCTCCAGCACCTCGGAGCGGCCCGAGCCGACGAGCCCGGCGAGACCGACGATCTCCCCGGCCCGGACGGTGAGGTCGAGCGGTGCGAACTCGCCCGCCCGGGACAGCCCCCGGACCTCCAGGACCGGGGCGCCGGCGGGCGCGGCGGAGGGCCGCTCGGGGAAGACGTACTCGACGTTGCGGCCGGTCATCAGCGCCACGACGTCGCGGGTCGGTGTCGTCTTGGCGGGCAGTCCGCCCGCGACCGCGCGCCCGTCCTTGAGTACCGTCACCCGGTCGCCGATGCGCCGGATCTCCTCCAGGCGGTGCGAGATGTAGACGACCGCCACGCCGTCCGCGGTCAGGGCGGCGACGATGCGGAACAGGTTGTCCACCTCGTCCGGGTCGAGGGCGGCGGACGGCTCGTCCATGACGATGAGCCGTACGTCGTGGGAGAGCGCCCGGGCCATGGAGACGATCTGCTGCTGGGCGGCGGACAGTTCGCCGACGAGCCGGGCCGGGTCGATCTCCGGGTGGCCCAGTCGCTTGAGGAGCTGGGCCGCCGAGGCGCGCGCGGCCCTTTGGCGTACGACGAACCCGGCGGCCGTCGGCTCATGGCCGAGGTGGACGTTCTCGGCCACCGACAGGTGCTCCACCAGGTCGAGTTCCTGGTAGATGGTGGCGATGCCGAGGCGCATGGCGGCGATGGGCGAGCGCAGCGTGACCGCCTCGCCGCGCCAGTTGATGGTGCCGCTGTCCGGCTGGTGGGCGCCCGCGAGCACCTTGATCAGGGTGGATTTGCCGGCCCCGTTCTGGCCGAGCAGGCAGTGCACTTCACCGGCCTGGACATCGAGGTCGACGCCGTCGAGGGCCCGTACGCCGGGGAACGACTTGGTGATGCCGGACATGCTGAGCAGCGGTGGTTCTGATGCCATGTGGGTTCCCCTCGGCGGGCGTGCGGGGCCTGGGTCAGGGCGAGGCGACCTGCGTGCGCAGGCGTGTGGGAGCAGCGCAGGGCGGCGCGGGGCGCCCTGCCGGGTGGTGCACGGAAGAGGGTGTGCGGACAGGAGGGTGGTGCGCGAAGGAGGGTGGTGCGGGAGTCGGCTACGCGGGTGAGAACAGGTGGTCGCTGATCAGGCGGGCCGCGCCGATGACTCCGGCGTTCTGACCCAACTCCCCAAGGACGATGGGCAGGTTGCCGGTGGCCAGCGGCAGTGACTGGCGGTAGACCTGGGTGCGGATCGCGGCGAGCAGGGTGTGGCCGAGGCCGGTCACCCCACCGCCGATCACCACAAGGCCGGGGTTGAAGAAGGAGACGAGTCCGGCGATGACCTGACCGACGTGGTTGCCGCCCTCGCGGATCAGGCCGAGCGCGATGGCGTCGCCCGCGGCGGCAGCGGCGGCGACGTCGACACCCGTCAGGGTGCCGTTCGCCGCGAGCCGCGCCGCGAGTTCCGCCGACAGGCCCTGTTGGGCCGCTTCCAGTGCGTCGCGGGCGAGTGCGGCCCCGCTGAAGTGGGCTTCCAGGCAGCCCCGGTTGCCGCACGCGCACGGCCGGCCGTCGGACACCGCCTGGATGTGCCCGATGTCGCCCGCGCTGCCCGTCACCCCGCGGTGGACCTCACCGCCGGCGACGATGCCGCAGCCGATGCCGGTACCGATCTTGACGCAGAGGAAGTCGCCCACGGAACGCGCGACGCCCGCGTGCCGCTCCCCCATCGCCATCAGGTTCACGTCGTTGTCGACCATGACCGGGCAGCCGAGTTCCTGGCTGAGCGCCTCCCGTACCGGGAAGCCGTCCCAGCCCGGCATGATCGGCGGTGCGACCGGGACGCCCTCGGGGAAGCGGACGGGTCCCGGGACGCCGATGCCGGCGCCGTCGAAGCCCTCCGCGAGCCCCGAGGCCCGCAACTTCGCTGCCATGGCGAGGACTTGCTCGAAGACCGCGACGGGGCCCTCGCGTACGTCCATGGGCTGGTTGAGGTGTCCCAGCACCTCCAGTTCGGCGTTGGTGACGGCGACGTCGACCGAGGTCGCGCCGATGTCGACGCCGAGGAACCGGAGGTTCGGGGCGAGCCGGATGTTGTGGGACCGGCGTCCGCCGCGGGAGGCGGCGAGGCCGTCGGCGACCGCCAGTCCGGTCTCCAGGAGTCGGTCCACCTCCACGGCCAGCTTGGACCGCGAGAGGTCGATCTGGTCACCCAGCTGCGCTCGGGAGTTGGGTCCTCCGTCGCGCAGCAGCTTGAGCAGCCTGGCCTGATGGGCGTTCGCGGGTCGTGCGGTCATGCGTCTCACGTGCCCCTCCCCGCCTCAATTCGGCCATCCGGTGGTGTCTTTCGAGGGGAACGTAGCAGTCACCGCCGTAGCTGGGAAGAAGCTGTGCACGGATTCCTGCGAACTTTCTCCTCTCACAGGACAAAGACGCCCCGCCTCCGGCGAGAGAACCATGATGAACCTCAAGAAACCCCACAAAATCACCCCACCCACAGACACCCCACACCCCGGCCGCACCCACAAGCCTGGCCTCGCCCGATCAGCCGGCGCCGGGGACCAGCGGCCGCCAGGAGCCGTCATCGACGTACGGCCGGGGCCCCACCACAGCGCCGACCCAACCGGCCAAGGCCACCCCAGCCCACCTCGCCCGCGCGACCGGCAGGCGGCAGGCGGCAGGCCGCCACCCGCCCGGGCACAGCGCGCCCGCACACGGAACGCGCCGCCTCACACACCGGCCCCGCCTCGGGCCGGCCGAACAGTCCTGCCTGCCCGGTCAAGGGGCAGGCGCACACCGCACGCGCACGCGGGACTCGCCGCCCCCGGAGGCCCAACCCGCCCTCAACCGAGCGGACAAACCCGCCCGCCCGGGGCGCAGCCACCCCACAACCCGCACCCGGTGCGGGCGCGGACCCGCCGTCCGTGTCCGGTCGTCCCCCGGCCGCGGCGCCGTCGTCGTTGCTCGCGCGGTTCCCCGCGCCCCTTCAGGGCGTTGCGTGGACGCGCCCCCGCACACACCCGGCCCCACCCGCAGCCCGCATCGCCCGGACCCCCGCGCGAGGCGCCGTCGCGGTGGTCAGGGGGTCGGGTGGTCGTGGTAGGAGTGGCGGGTGTGTTCCGTGTGTTCGCGCATCAGTTGAGTCGCGAGCTGTTCGTCGCGGTCGGCCACCGCCGCGATCAGGGCGCGGTGCTCGACCCAGGACTGCCGGCCGCGCCGGCGGGCCACCGGCGTGTAGTACCACCGCACCCGCCGGTCGACCTGCCCGGCCAGCTCCGCGAGGACCGCGTTGCCCGCCAGCTCCATGATCTTGGCGTGGAAGGCCGCGTTCAGCGCCACCGCGCCGTCCACGTCGTCCGCGGCCACGGCCTTCTCCCCCTGCGCGCACAGCTCCTTGAGCGCCGCGATCCCCTCGCTGCCCGCGTTCGCCGCGGCGAGCCGCGCCGCCTCCGCCTCCAGCAGCGTCCGCACGGTGAGCAGCTGATCGGCCTCGTCCTGGGTCGGCTCGTGCACGAACGCCCCCTGGGCCGGCCGCAGATCCACCCAGCCCTCGGTGTTGAGCCGCTGCAACGCCTCCCGCACGGGCTGCCGGGACACCCCGAGATGCCCGGCGAGTTCGCTCTCGACGAGGTGCTGGCCGGGCTGCAGTGCGCGCGTGGTGATGAGTTCGAGCAGTGCCTCGTAGACCCGGTCGCGCAGCGGGCCGGGCCGTTCGAGCTTGGGCACGGCCCCCTGTGGCAGTCCGGTCGACAACATCGCGGTCCCCCTCCTGGGCAGGGCCGTGCACGGCGGACGACGGCTCGTGCGCGCTCCGAGCCCAGTATCGATTGTCTTTCGTCTACAGTCTACGGCGCACCGATGCCAGAGGGACCGGCGGTCGACCGCGTCACATCGCGGCCGGTGACCGCCCGCACCGGCTCACGGCACGCCTCACGGGCACCGCACGACCTGCCCGGCGTACGACAGGTTGCCGCCGAAGCCGAACAGCAGCACCGGGTCGCCGGCACCCACCTCGCCCCGCTCGACGAGCTTGGACAGGGCCAGCGGGATGCTGGCGGCGGAGGTGTTGCCGGACTCGGTGACGTCCCGGGCGACCACGGCTCGCACCGCGCCGATCTTCTCCGCGAGGGGTTCGATGATGCGCAGGTTCGCCTGGTGCAGCACGACCGCGGCCAGGTCCTCGGGGGCGAGCCCGGCCTTCTCGCAGGCGCGGCGGGCCAGGGGCGGCAGCTGGGTGGTCGCCCAGCGGTAGACGCTCTGGCCCTCCTGGGCGAACCGCGGCGGCGTGCCCTCGATCCGCACGGCGTGCCCCATCTCCGGCACCGAGCCCCACAGCACCGGCCCGATCCCGGGTTCCTCGCCGGGCGCGCACGCCTCGACGACCGCGGCCCCCGCCCCGTCACCGACCAGGACGCAGGTGCTGCGGTCGGTCCAGTCGGTCACCTCGGACATCTTGTCGGCGCCGATGACCAGCGCCCGGCTCGCGGCGCCCGCGCGGAGGGTGTGGTCGGCGGTGGCCAGCGCATGGGTGAAGCCGGCGCACACGACGTTGAGGTCCAGGGCGGCGGGCCGTGGAATGCCGAGCCGGGCGGCGACCCGGGCGGCGGTGTTCGGGGACCGGTCGACGGCGGTGGAGGTGGCGACCACGACCAGGTCGATGGCGTCGGCGGTGAGGCCGGCCGCGGCGAGCGCCTTGGCGGCGGCCTGCGCGGCGAGTTCGTCCACGGGTTCCTCGGGCCCGGCGATGTGCCGGGTCCTGATGCCCACCCGGGACCGGATCCACTCGTCACTGGTGTCGACCAGGCCCGCCAGGTCCTCGTTGGTGAGCACCTTGGCGGGCTGGTAGTGGCCGACGGCGGCGATGCGTGAGCCGTTCATCTGGGATCCCCCTTGTGGGCACGGGCAGCGGGATTCACCAGTGTGTTCAGTGACTCGCGGGTACGTCGGCAGGTAAGGCCACAGGATTCGGGCGCCCGCGTTGTCGGCTTCCGTCAGGACCGCGGACGCCGTGGCGATCATCCCGTGAACAACTGCGTGGCCTTCTGGACCAGTTCGTACAGCCCGTAGCCGAGGGGCGCACCCACCCACACCCAGGCGAAGGCGATCAGGCCACGGCGGCTAGGCGGACTGCTCTCGCCGGACATCGGCGGCCTCCTTCGGCGGCGCGGGCACGTGGTGGCGGGCGTGGACGGGGCGGACGAGTTCGTTGGCGACGAAGCCGACGAGCAGCAGCCCGATCATGATGGCGAAGGACAGACCGTACAGGGCCGAGCCGTGTTTGCCTGCCTCCTCCTGCCGGTCGGCGATCCAGTTGACGATCAGCGGGCCGAGCACTCCGGCGGTGGACCAGGCGGTGAGCAGCCGGCCGTGGATGGCGCCCACCTGGTAGGTGCCGAAGAGGTCCTTCAGATAGGCGGGGACGGTCGCGAATCCGCCGCCGTAGAAGGAGAGGATCACCAGCGCGCACACCACGAACAGCGGTTTGGCGGAGTCCCCGAACAGGGCGATCGTCAGATACATCAGCGCGCCGACGCCCAGGTAGACGCGGTAGATGTTCTTGCGTCCGATCAGGTCGGAGGTGGAGGACCAGCCGATGCGGCCCGCCATGTTGGCCGCGGACAGCAGCGCGACGAACCCGGCCGCGGCGGACGCCGTGACGGGAGCGCTGGAATCCGCGAAGAAGTCCGTGATCATCGGCGCGGCCTTCTCCAGGATGCCGATGCCGGCGGTCACGTTGGTGCACAGCACGACCCACAGGCACCAGAACTGCGGGGTGCGCACGGCGCTGCGGGCCGACACCTGGACGCCCTCGGCGGCGCTCGGCGCGCCGGCCGCCGTGGCGCGGTCGGTGCCGCGGGGCACCCGGACGAGGAACACGCCGAGTGCCATGAACACCGCGTAGGTCAGCCCGTGCACGAGGAAGGCGAGCGCGATTCCCGAGGGGCCGGTGCCGAAGGAATCCAGCATCTGCGCCGACCAGGGTGAGGCGATCAGCGCGCCGCCGCCGAAGCCCATGATGGCGATGCCGGTGGCCATGCCGGGCCGGTCCGGGAACCACTTGATCAGGGTGGAGACGGGCGAGATGTAGCCGATGCCCAGGCCGATGCCGCCGACGAAGCCATAGCCGAGGACGATCAGCCAGTACTGCTCGCTCCACGCGCCGAGTGCGGAGATCAGGAAGCCGGAGGAGAAGCAGCCGAGGGCCACGGTCATCGCCCAGCGCGGTCCGTTGCGTTCGACGAGGGTGCCGCCGAACGCGGCCGACAGCCCGAGCATCACGATCGCGAGCTGGAAGGGCAGCGCGCTCTGGGTGCCGTCGAGGTGGAGCGCGGATTCCAGGGACGGCTTGAACACGCTCCAGGCGTAGGCCTGGCCGATGGAGAGGTGGACGGAGAGCGCGGCGGGCGGGACGAGCCAGCGGCTCCACCCCGGCGGTGCGAGTGGGGGACTCATGATCGCGAACGATAGGGAGGCGCGGGATGGTTGAGAAGGCGTCGGGTCGACCGTATGCGATGAGCGGTATGCGACATGCGATGAACGGTCGCCGGGCCCCTTGTCGACCCTCTTCCCATACTGTAGACAATATTTCGTCGACGAGATTCGGTCCACATCGCTCCCCATCGCTCCCCGGCACTTACCAGCACGCCTCCTCTCCCCCACCTCCGCGGTATCCCTCAAACCGAACGGAGCGTTCCCCGTGAAAGTCGCAGTTCTCGGCGCCGGTGCGATCGGCGCCTACGTCGGTGCCGCGCTCCACCGCGCCGGCGCCGATGTGCATCTCATCGCCCGTGGACCGCATCTGGCGGCCATGAGGCAGCACGGAGTACGGGTGCTGAGCCCGCGCGGCGACTTCACCGCGCACGCCCACGCCACCGACGACCCGGCCGAGGTCGGCCCGGTCGACTATGTCTTCCTGGGCCTGAAGGCCCACGCGTACGCGGCGTGCGGGCCGCTGATCGAACCGCTGCTGCACGAGCGGACGGCCGTGGTGGCGGCCCAGAACGGCATCCCCTGGTGGTACTTCCACCGCCACGGCGGCCCGCACGACGGCCACCGCGTCGAGAGCGTGGACCCCGGCGGCGCGGTCAGTGCGGTGCTCGCGCCCGAACGGGCCGTCGGCTGCGTCGTGTACGCCGCCACCGAACTCGAAGCCCCGGGCGTGGTACGGCACTTGGAAGGCACCCGGTTCTCGGTCGGCGAACCCGACCGCAGCGTCTCGGCGCGCTGTACGGACTTCGGCGAGGCCATGCGGGCCGGCGGCCTGAAGTGCCCCATCGAGCCCGAGCTGCGCAACGACATCTGGCTCAAGCTGCTCGGCAACATCTCGTTCAACCCGATCAGCGCCCTGGCCCGGGCCACGATGCGGCAGATGTGCCTGCACGGCGGCACCCGCCGGGTCATCGAGACCATGATGCGCGAGACCCTCCTGGTCGCCGAATCCCTCGGCTGCGAGGTCGGGGTCTCCATCGAGCGGCGGCTCGCGGGCGCGGAGCGGGTCGGCGACCACCGCACCTCCACGCTCCAGGACCTGGAGCGCGGCAAGCCGCTGGAACTCGACGTCCTGCTCGCCGCCGTCGTCGAACTGGCGGCAATCACCGGCGTCCAGGTGCCCACCCTGCGCACCGTGCACGCCATCTCGGACCTGCTCGCGCTGAGGAGCGCCGCATGAGGAAACGGCAACCGAAGACCTACACCCGGCTCACCCACCCGCTGGTCCGCGACCGGCGCGACGAGCCCTTCCGGCGGGCGAGCTGGGAGGAGGCGCTGGAGCGCACCGCCGGCGGGCTGCGGCGCAACCACGGCGCCTTCGGCATGTTCTCCTGCGCCCGGGCGACCAACGAAATGAACTACGTGGCACAGAAGTTCGCCCGCGTGGTGATGGGCACCAACAACGTCGACTCGTGCAACCGCACCTGTCACGCCCCGAGCGTGGCCGGCCTGTCGGCCGCGTTCGGCTCGGGCGGCGGGACGTCCTCGTACGAGGAGATCGAGCACACCGACGTCATCGTGATGTGGGGCTCCAACGCCCGTTTCGCGCACCCGATCTTCTTCCAGCACGTGCTGAAGGGCATCAGGAACGGCGCCCGGATGTACGCGGTCGACCCGCGCCGCACCTCGACCGCCGAGTGGGCGGAGAGCTGGCTCGGCCTCAACGTCGGCACGGACATCCCGATGGCGCACGCGATCGGCCGCGAGATCATCCACGCGGGGCTCGCCAACGAGACGTTCATCGCGCGGGCGACCTCCGGCTTCGACGAGTACCGGGCGCTCGTCGAGCCCTGGACGCTGTCGCTCGCGGAGCGGGTGACCGGCGTACCGGCCCGCGCGATACGGGAGTTGGCGCACGCCTACGCCCGCGCCGAGCGCGCCCAGCTGTGCTGGACCCTCGGCATCACCGAGCACCACAACGGCACCGACAACGTCCGGGCGCTGATCAACCTGTCCCTGCTCACCGGCCAGGTCGGCCGCTACGGCTCGGGCCTGCAGCCGCTGCGCGGCCAGAACAACGTGCAGGGCGGCGGCGACATGGGGGCCATCCCCAACCGGCTGCCGGGGTTCCAGGACCTCCTCGACCCCGGCGTCCGGCTGAAGTTCGAGTCGGCGTGGGACACCGTCATCCAGCCGCACTACGGGCTCAATCTGACGGAGATGTTCGAGGCGATGGAGGAGGGCACGCTGCGGGCGGTCTACTGCATCGGCGAGAACCCGGCCCAGTCGGAGGCCGACAGCGAGCAGGCCGTACGGCGGATGAAGGAGCTGGACTTCCTGGTCGTGCAGGACATCTTCCTGACGCGGACGGCCGAACTGGCGGACGTGGTGCTGCCCGCGACCGCCGGCTGGGCGGAGACCGACGGCACGACCACCAACAGCGAGCGGCGGGTGCAGCGGGTGCGCCGAGCCGTCACCGCGCCCGGTGAGGCGCGCGAGGACATCGACATCCTCTGCGAGCTGGCCGGTCGGCTCGGCCACCACTGGAGGTACGCCGACGCCGAGGCCGTCTGGAACGAGCTGCGGTCCCTCTCGCCGGACCACTACGGGATGACGTACGAGCGGCTGACCGAACACCAGGGCATCCAGTGGCCGTGCCGGAGCACCGACCTGCTCGAACCGCCTTATCTGCACGGCCGGTTGTGGGAGGCGGACCCGGCGAAGCGGGGCCGGCTCGCGCCCTTCGGGCTCGTCCGGCACGACCCGCCGGTCGACCTGACCGACGAGGAGTACCCGATCCGGCTCACCACCGGACGGCGGCTCGACTCGTACAACACCGGTGTGCAGAGCGGTGGTTTCGCCTCACCGCTGCGTCGTGGCGAGTACGTCGAGCTGTGCCCGGAGGACGCCGAGCGGTACGGGGTCGTGGCCGGCGAGGAGGTCCGGGTGACCTCGCGGCGCGGCTCGGTCGTGGCACCCGTGTGGATCGACACCGCCCTGCGCCCCGGGCTCGCGTTCATGACCATGCACTTCCCCGACGAGGTCGACACCAACCAGCTGACGATCGAGGCCAACTGCCCGATCGCGGGGACGGCGGAGTTCAAGGCGTCGGCGATCCGCATCGAGAAGCTGCCGATCACCACGACCGTCGGCTGACCGCACCGCTCGACCCACGCGACATGTCCAAGTGAGGTGACCTGGTGGATCTGCACTTCGGCGACAGCAAGCCGACGGACGAGGAACGGGCGGCCGTCGACGCCCTGCTCGGCCCTCCTCAGTCCTCCTGGGAGGGCGCGGCCCGGGACGAGATGAGGACCGAGGACCTGAGGTGGGCGCGCGGCGGCCGCGCGGCCCGTGAACGCCGCGACCTGCTGTTGCCGGGGCTGCACGCGATCAACGACCGGATCGGCTGGATCAGCGACGGCGCCCTCGACTATCTGTGCCGGCGGCTGACGGTCCCGCCGGCCGAGGCGTACGGCGTCGCCACCTTCTACGCCCTGTTCTCCGTGCGGCCCCGCCCGGCGACCGTGCTCCACGTCTGCACCGACCTGGCCTGCGCCGCCGCCGGCGCCGAGGAGATGTGCGCGCGGATCGCCTCCGGGCTCGGGCCGGGCAGCGGGGTGAGCGTCGAGCGCTCCCCGTGCCTCGGACTGTGCGAGCGGGCACCGGCCGCCCTCGCGATCCGCGCCGGTGACCCGGTGCGTACGGCGGTGTCGGCGCCCACGAACGTGCCGGCCGCCGTCCTCGCCGCGACCGCCCCCGACTCGGCGCCCGAGGAGCCGCCCGCCGCGCTCGCGGTCCCGCAGGCGGGCGACCCGTCACTGGTCCTGCTGCGCCGCGTCGGCGTGGTCGACCCGGCATCCCTCGACGACTACCGCGCCCACGGCGGCTACGCCGCGCTGCGCCGGGCCTTCGCGCTCGGGCCCGCCGGGGTGATCCGCGAGGTCGCCGACTCCGGCCTGGTCGGACGCGGCGGCGCCGCCTTCCCGACGGGCCGCAAGTGGCAGGCCACGGCGTCCCAGCCCGACCGGCCGCACTACCTGGTGTGCAACGCGGACGAGTCCGAGCCGGGCACCTTCAAGGACCGGGTGCTCATGGAGGGCGATCCGTACGCGCTGATCGAGGCGATGACGATCGCCGCGTACGCGATCGGCGCGCCCCGCGGCTTCCTGTATCTGCGCGGCGAGTACCCGCGCGCGCTAGCCCGTCTGGAGCACGCCGTCGCCCAGGCCCGTGCGCGCGGCTTCCTCGGCGACGACGTCGTCGGCCAGGGCTTCGCCTTCGACATCGAGATCCGGCGGGGCGCGGGCGCGTACATCTGCGGCGAGGAGACGGCCCTGTTCAACTCGATCGAGGGCTTTCGCGGCGAGCCGCGCTCCAAGCCGCCGTTCCCGGTGGAGAAGGGCCTGTTCGGCAGGCCAACCGTCGAGAACAACGTGGAGACCCTGGTCAACGTCCTGCCGATCCTGACCATGGGCGCCCCGGCGTACGCGGCGATCGGCACGGGCACGTCCACCGGCCCGAAGCTGTTCTGCGTGTCGGGAAGCGTGGCGCGGCCCGGCGTGTACGAGCTGCCGTTCGGGGCGACGCTCGGCGAACTGCTGACGCTCGCGGGGGTGCGGGACGGGCTGCGCGCGGTGCTGCTCGGCGGGGCGGCGGGCGGCTTCGTACGGCCCGACGAACTCGGCATCCCGCTCACCTTCGAGGGCACCCGTCAGGCGGGCACCACCCTCGGCTCCGGGGTCGTGCTGGCCTTCGACGACACGGTGCCGCTGCCCCGCCTGCTGCTGCGCATCGCCGAGTTCTTCCGCGACGAGTCCTGCGGGCAGTGTGTGCCGTGCCGGGTCGGGACCGTACGGCAGGAGGAGGCACTGCACCGGATCGTGGCACGCACGGGCGCCGACGCCGCCGGTGACATCGCCCTGCTGCGCGAGGTAGGCCGCGCGATGCGGGACGCCTCGATCTGCGGTCTGGGACAGACCGCGTGGAACGCCGTGGAGTCCGCCATCGACCGTCTGGGGGCGTACGAATGACCGTCACACCGCTGGGGATCCCCCGCAGGCTGCTGGAGTTCACCGTCGACGGCGCGCCGGTGCGGGTACCGGAGGGCTCGACCGTCCTGGACGCCTGCCGGGCCGCAGGCAAGGACATCCCGACCCTGTGCCAGGGCGACACGCTGCGGCCCAAGAACGCCTGCCGGGTGTGCGTGGTCGAGGTCGAGGGCTCGCGCACCCTGGTGCCGGCCTGCTCGCGCAGGGCCGAGCCGGGCATGGTGGTGCACACGGACACCGAGCGCGCCCGGCACAGCCGCAAGATCGTGCTGGAACTGCTCGCGTCCTCGGTCGATCTGTCCACCACGGCGCGGGCCGCGGAGTGGATCAAGGAGTACGAGGCGAAACCGGACCGCTTCGGCCCTGACGCGGCCCGGCTGAACGAGGAACCGAAGATCGACAACGAGCTGTACGTGCGCGACTACGACAAGTGCATCCTGTGCTACAAGTGCGTGGACGCGTGCGGCGACCAGTGGCAGAACACCTTCGCGATCTCGGTCGCCGGGCGCGGCTTCGACGCCCGGATCGCGGTCGAGCACGACGCCCCGCTCACCGAATCGGCCTGCGTGTACTGCGGGAACTGCATCGAGGTGTGTCCGACGGGGGCGCTGTCCTTCAAGTCGGAGTTCGACATGCGCGCGGCGGGCACCTGGGACGAGTCGGCGCAGACCGAGACGACGACGGTGTGCGCCTACTGCGGAGTAGGCTGCAATCTGACCCTGCACGTGCAGGACAATGAGATCGTGAAGGTCACCTCACCGCACGACAACCCGGTGACCCATGGCAACCTCTGTATCAAGGGCCGTTTCGGCTACCAGCACGTACAGAACCGGGGCTGATCGGAAACATGGGACGAGTCACGGAACGACGCAAGGTGATCCGGATCCGCGACGGGGCGGTCACGAGCCGGCCGGACACGCTCGTCGCCGAGGAGCCGCTGGAGATCAGACTCAACGGCAAGTCCCTCGCCATCACCATGCGCACACCCGGCGACGACTTCGCGCTGGCCGCCGGGTTCCTGGTCAGCGAGGGCGTCCTGGCCGGCGCCGCCGACCTGCAGAACATCGTGTACTGCGCGGGCGCGGCAGATGGGGGCACCTCCCTGTCCGAGCGGAGCCGAGGACTTGGGGGAGGTTCGAACACCTACAACGTGGTGGACGTGAAGACCGCGCCGGGCGTCGTACTGCCCGACATCACGCTGGAACGGAACGTGTACACCACCTCGTCGTGCGGGCTGTGCGGCAAGGCCAGCCTGGACGCGGTGCGTACGACGGCCCGCTGGCCGATAGCCGACACTCCCCCGGTCCGGGTGGACCCCGAACTGCTGGCGAGCCTCCCCGACCGGCTGCGCGCCGCTCAGCGGGTGTTCGACCGGACCGGGGGGCTGCATGCGGCGGCCCTGTTCGCCGAGGACGGGGAGTTGCTGGACGTACGGGAGGACGTGGGCCGGCACAACGCGGTCGACAAGCTGGTCGGCCGCGCGCTGCAGAGCGGTTCCCTGCCGCTGTCCCGTTCGGTCCTGCTGGTCTCCGGCCGTGCCTCCTTCGAGCTGGCGCAGAAGGCCGTGATGGCGGGCATCCCGGTGCTGGCCGCGGTCTCGGCGCCGTCGTCGCTTGCGGTGGACCTGGCCGCCGAGACGGGACTGACCCTGGTGGGCTTCCTGCGGGGCAGCTCCATGAACGTGTACGCGGGGCAGGACCGCGTCGCCCTGCGGGCCGCGACCGCCCAGGGCTGACGCCGTCTCCCCGCGACACGGCGGCGGGGCCCCGACCGGCGGGGAGCGCCCCCTGCGCCGCAGGGGCCCCGCCGTGCCCCGCCGCCCGTTCGCCTCAGACGCGCTCGCGCGCCGTCCGGGCGAACTCGGCGATCAGCGGTGAGCGCTGGCTCGCCGCCCAGGCGAGGAACACCTGGTCCGGCTCGGCGTCGCGCACGGGCACATACGCGATGTCGGGCCGGGAGTAGTGCTCGGCGACCGACGCCGGCACCAGGGTGATGCCGGTGCCCGCCGCCACACACTCGAACTTCTCCTCGACGGTGCGGATCGGCACGTCGTCGGGGAGCGGGTCGGCGTAGCGCAGCCACCGCTCCCCCGCCAGGTCGGCGAGGGCGAGGTCACGCTTGCCGGCCAGCCGGTGCTGCGCGGGCAGCATCGCCACCCGGTCCTCGGTGAACAGCGGCAGCAGGGTGAGACCCCGCTCGTGGATCGGCCGGCGCACATAGGCCAGGTCGACCGTGCCGTCCAGGAGCAGTCGTTCCTGGTCGTCCCATTCGACGCGGCGGGCGTGCACCGCCACATCGGGGTGGGCGGCGCCGAAGGCGCGCAGCACGGGTGTCACCACCACGCCCGCCCGGAAGCCGACGACCAGTCGCCGCGGTCCGCGCGCCGCCCGCCGCACCCGGCGCCGGGTGGCACCCGCGGCGGCCAGCAACTGCCGTGCGTCGTCGAGGAGTTGGCGGCCCGCCGGGGTGAGGGTCACACCATGACTGTCCCGCTCGAAGAGGGTGGCGTCCAGATCCTTCTCCAGGGCCCGGATCTGGCGGCTCAGCACGGGCTGGGTGATGTGCAGGCGCTCGGCCGCCCGCCCGAAGTGCAGTTGTTCGGCGACCGCCGTGAAGTAGCGGACCTTCCGCAGGTCGAGGTCCATGGCCGTCCCCTTCCGCCGTCGCGGTGGCGATGCCCTCAGAGTATCGCCACGCGCGGAAGAGGTCTTGGACGGCGAGGGGCCCGCGGGCGGAGGCTGGAGCCCGTCGGACCCGCACGGGAACGAAACGGAAGCGCGGCGGAAAGGGACAGGGGCATGAGTCTGCGAGGACAGCGGGTCGTGGTCGTCGGGGGTACGTCGGGCATCGGCTTCGCGGTCGCCGATACCGCGGTGCGGGACGGGGCGGCCGTCGTGGTCGCCTCCCGGCGGCAGGAGAGCGTGGACGCCGCCCTGCGGCGACTGCCGGCCGGCGCCGAGGGACAGCCGCTCGACGCGACGGACGAGACGGCGATGCGCGCCTTCTTCGAGCGGATCGGCGCCTTCGACCACCTGGTCTACACGGCCGGGGAGTCCCTGCTCATGGCGAGCGTCGCGGAGTCGGACCTGGCCCAGGCCAGGCGGTTCCTCGACACCCGGCTGTGGGGCGCGTACGCGGCCGTCAAGTACGCGGCGCCCGTGATCCGCGAGGGCGGTTCCGTGGTGCTGACCACCGGGACGGCGGGCCGCCG
Source organism: Streptomyces sp. NPDC102462 (assembly GCF_044765425.1). Lineage (NCBI taxonomy): Bacteria > Bacillati > Actinomycetota > Actinomycetes > Kitasatosporales > Streptomycetaceae > Streptomyces > Streptomyces sp. NPDC102462. Next base: position 119,811 of record NZ_JBIWKB010000013.1, read on the forward strand.
GCCGCTGCCGGGCACCAGTGTCGCGGCGAGCCTGTGCGGCGCGATGGAGTCGCTGACCCGGGCGCTTGCCCTGGAGCTTGCCCCGCTCCGGGTGAACGCGGTCTCCCCGGGCGTGGTGCGCACCGACCTGTGGCGGGAGATGTCCGAGGAGGACCGCGCCGGGCTGTTCGAGTCGAGCGCCGCCACGCTGCCCGTGGGCCGGGCGGGCACCCCGCAGGACGTGGCCGAGGCATACCTGTACCTGATGCGCGGCGGCTACAGCACCGGCTCGGTGGTCACGGTGGACGGCGGCGGCCTCCTGGTCTGACCCCCAGCACCCCAAAGGGGCGCGACGAACGGCGCGCCCAACCACGACGCCCCAAAGGGGCGCGGGGAACTGCGCGACCAGCCACAACGCCGCGCCCGTGGAAGGCGTAGTGGCTCATGACGGGACGTCAACCGCGCCCCCCGAATGGGCGACAGCGTGCTTGTGAGCCGCAGCGAGCCCCAACTAACGTCTGAGATAGGGACATTGGACGTCGGATGTCCGAATGTCCCGATGCCCGTATGTCCGACGCGTGAAGGGCAGGCCGCACATGCCACGCAGAACCGGCGCAGTCCTCCGTGGCCCCCGGCTCCCCAGGAGCCGGGGGCCACGCACGAGATCCGTCCGGGCCGCCGCACTCACCGCGGCCGTACTGCTCCTGCTGCCCCACCCCGCGCACGCCCGGCCGACGCGCACCCAGTCGGCGTACACCCAGCCGGCGTACGCCCAGGCGGCCCCCGGCTCCCCCGGCCTCGCCCAGTCGGCCCTCTTCAAGGCCGCCCAGGATCCGGGCTATGCCTGCTTCCGCATCCCGGCGATCGTGCGGACGACCGCCGGCACGCTCCTCGCGTTCGCCGAGGGCCGGGTCCTCAACTGCGGTGACGCCGCCGACGTCGACCTCGTACTGAAGCGCTCCACCGACGGCGGCCGCACCTGGGGCCCGCTCCAGGTGGTCAACGAGGGCGGGGGCGACACCCACGGCAACCCGGCGCCCCTCGTGGACCGCGCGACGGGCCGCATCCTGCTGGCCGAGACGTACAACACGGGCCGCACGGACGCCGCGAGCTGCTCCGTGCCCTGCGACCGCACCCCGCACCTGCAGTACAGCGACGACGACGGCCTGACCTGGTCGGCACCGCGCGATCTGAGCCCGGAGATCCTGCCGCCCGACTGGAACTCCTGGTACGCCACCGGTCCCGTGCACGGCCTCCAGCTCGACCACGGCCGGTACGCGGGCCGGCTCGTCTTCGGCGTCAACGCCGAGACCTGGAACGGCAACCGGGTCACCGCCGACCACGCGGCGCTCATCGTCAGCGACGACGGCGGCGCCCACTGGCGGACCGGCGCCACGGACAGCCGCCCGGTGGCCGCCGACGGCACCTTCCGGCAGAAGCCGTCCGAGCTGACGCTCGCCGAGCGCGCCGACGGCTCCCTCCTGGTCAGCGCTCGCGAACAGGACGGCACCGACCTCGGCCACCGCACCCAGACGGTCAGCCGCGACGGCGGCGGCAGCTTCACCGCCCCCTTCCGGAACCTCCCGGACCTGTACGCGCCGCAGGTGCAGTGCTCGACGCTGCGGCTCGGCGGCCGGCTCCTGCTGGCCTGCCCCGGCGACCCCGACCGGCGCCGCACCATGATGATCCGCTCGTCCTACGACGGCGGCCGCACCTGGGACAGCGTGGACCGCGGCACGGTCGTCACCACGGACTGGTCCGGCTACTCCGACATGGCGCGCATCGCCGGCGACACGGTGGGCCTGCTGTACGAGGGCGGGACGGCCGACGCCCGCGACGAGATCCGGTTCGCCCGCTTCACCGAGGGCTGGCTGCGCCCGCGCCGCGGCCCCGATCCCACCACCCCCGACCTGGCCCCGCGCGCCCCGAGCGCGGCGGTGCTGGGCGGCGCCGGCACGACGGCCGGCGTATCGGGCGGCGCCCTGGAGTTCGACGGCGCCGACGACGCCGTACGCCTGCCCTACGACGACCGGCTGCCGCTCGGCACCCGGGACTTCACCGTGTCGCTGTGGTTCCGCACCACGGCCACCGCCGGGGAGCAGCCGCTGCTGTGGATGGGCGGCACCGGCACCGGCCGGCCGCAGGTGTGGCTGCGCGCCGAACCCGACAGCGACCGGGTGCGCGGGCTGATCACCGCGCGGCAGGGCGCGACCGCGGCCCGCACGGCGGCGGTCACCGCGCCCGGCGCCCGCAACGACGGCCGCTGGCACCACCTGGCGCTGCGCCGCGGCGGCGGGCGGCTGACCCTCGTCCTGGACGGCGAGACGTCGTCCGTCGCCGACGTGCCGGGCTCGGTCAGCCGCGATTCGCCCTTCGGCGTGCACATCGGCCAGCGCATGGACGGCCGGGCGTTCTTCACCGGGGCGATCGACGACGTGCATGTCTGGGACCGGGCGCTGCCCGACGCGGAGCTGAACGGACCGGGGGCGCCGCGCTCCCTGCGGGACACCGTGCTGTGGCTGCCCCTGGACCGGGTGTCCGGCCCTCCCGGGCGTCCCTGAACCGGACGGCGGGCATCAGCGCGGACGCGTGCCCGTGCCGGCCGCGGCGGGCGCCGTCACGGCCGGTGCGGCGGTGGCCGTGGCCGCCTCCTCGGGGTCGCGCGCCCGGCGCTTGGCGATGACCGCGCAGACCATCAGCTGCATCTGGTGGAAGAGCATCAGGGGCAGCACCGCAAGGGAGGCGTGCGCGCCGAACAGGACGCTCGCCATGGGCAGCCCGGAGGCCAGGGACTTCTTCGAGCCGGCGAACTGGATCGCGATGCGGTCCCCGCGGGTGAAGCCCAGTGCCTTGGCGCCGTACCAGGTCAGGGCGAGCATCACGGCGAGCAGGACGGCCTCGACGGCGAGCAGGGCGGCCAGCCGGGCGGGACTCACCTGGTGCCAGATCCCCTGGACCATGCCCTCGCTGAACGCGGTGTAGACGACGAGCAGGATCGAGCCGCGGTCGACCAGTCCGAGCACCCTCTTGTGCCGGGCGATGAAGCCGCCCACCCACCGGCGCAGCAGCTGTCCGGCGAGGAACGGCACCAGCAGCTGGAGCACGATCTTGATCAGTGAGTCGGCGGAGAACCCGCCGCCGCTGTTGCCGAGCAGCGCCGCCGCCAGCAGCGGGGTCAGCACGATGCCGACCAGCGAGGAGAAGGAGCCCGCGCAGATCGCGGCGGGCACGTTGCCGCGGGCGATCGAGGTGAACGCGATGGACGACTGGATCGTCGACGGCACCAGGGTGAGGAACAGCAGGCCCTGGTAGAGGGGGTGGGTCAGCAGGACCGGCACCAGGCCGCGGGCGGCCAGGCCGAGCACCGGGAACAGCACGAAGGTGCAGGCGAGGACGGTGACGTGGAGCCGCCAGTGGCGCAGCCCGTCGAGTGCCTCACGGGTGGACAGGCGGGCGCCGTAGAGGAAGAAGAGGAAGGCGATCGCGGCCGTCGCACCGCCGGACGCCACATCGGCGGCCGTGTCCCGGGCGGGCAGCAGCGCGGCGAGGCCCACCGTCCCGAGCAGCAGCAGGATGTACGGGTCGATCGGCATCCAGCTCGGCCAGTGCAGGCGTTTCACGGTGCTCCACTTGCTGTGCGTCAGGGCTCGTCGTGCGGTGTGTCCGGGTGGCGCTGGGCCCGTGGGGCCCCTCTTCATCGTCCTCCTCCGGTCGGTGATCGGGAATCCGGCATACCGTTCTCACTGTCATCATGTGTCGCGATAGCCTGGCCGTGTGTACGACCCCTCCCAGCTGCGGACGTTCCTCGCCGTGGCCCAGACGCTCAGCTTCACGCAGGCCGCCCGGCGGCTGGGGCTGCGCCAGTCCACCGTCAGTCAGCATGTGCGGCGGCTGGAGGACGCCGCGGGGCGCCAGCTGTTCACCCGCGACACCCACTCCGTGGAGCTGACCGAGGACGGCGAGGCCATGCTCGGGTTCGCGCGCCGGATCCTGGAGGTGCACGAGCAGGCGACGGCGTTCTTCACCGGCACGCGGGTGCGGGGCCGGCTGCGCTTCGGCGCCTCGGAGGACTTCGTACTGACCCGGCTGCCGCAGATCCTGGAGGGCTTCCGGTACGACCATCCCGAGGTGGACCTGGAGCTGACCGTCGAACTCTCCGGCACGCTGCACGAACAGCTGGCCGCGGGGAAGCTGGACCTGGTGCTGGCCAAGCGGCGGCCCGAGGACCCGCGCGGCGAACTGGTCTGGCACGACGACCTGGTGTGGATCGGCGCGGAACGGCTCCGCCTGGATCCGGACCGGCCGGTGCCGCTCATCGTGTTCCCGCCGCCCGGCATCACCCGGGCGCTGGCCCTTGAGGCGCTGGAACGGCAGGGCCGCGCGTGGCGCATCGTGTGCACCAGCGGAAGCCTCAACGGCCTCATCGCGGCGGCCCGGGCCGGGCTCGGTGTGATGGCGCACTCACGCGGGCTGGTGCCGCCGGGACTGTTCCGGGTGCCGGACCGGGCGGGGCTGCCGGAGCTGGGCGAGGTCGACTTCGTGCTGGTCCACGGTCGCCATCCGGCGCCGGCCCGGAATGCTGCGCGGGCGCTGGCGGCGGCCATCCTCACGGGTGCGCTCCGCTAGGGGCGCCGTCGAATGCGGGCGGTAGTTCATCTGCGGCGCCGTCCTGGCTGGCCGCAGCCGCGATCTCGCCTCGGCACCACCGCGCCATGGGCGACTGCGGCGACGTCGTGGCTGATCGCGCCCACGCGGCGGAGCCGCACATTGATACAGCCCCGCGCCCCTATCGGGGCGCCGTCTGTGGGGCTCGGGGGTGTAGTGGGTGGGGTGTACAGATTTGGTGGAGGTTGGGGAACCGCAACCTACTGAACCGTAGGTTGTTCTGTCCGGCCGTTCCCCGTGTGAGCGGTATTTCCGGGTGGCCACCGGAGGCATACGCAGGGATTGGCCGGTTTCGTACCCCCTCCCGCCCCGTCGACGGGTGGGGTAGCTTTCACGGCGCTGTGCGGAGCGCCACCGAGGAGCGGGAGCGGGGTTTGCGCGAGTTCACCAACCCTCCGTCGGCGTCGGCACCACCGGTGGGCGGTCTGGCCGACGTCGTCTTCGAGCATGCCGTCCGGGACCCGCTCCATGTCGCCCTCGGCCGCAAGGACGAGCTGGGCCGGTGGCGGGACGTGACCTCCGCCGAGTTCCGCGACGAGGTCCTGGCCCTCGCCAAGGGCCTGCTCGCGCGCGGCGTCCGCTTCGGCGACCGGGTCGCCATCATGTCCCGTACCCGCTACGAGTGGACCCTCTTCGACTACGCGCTGTGGAGCATCGGCGCGCAGGTGGTGCCGGTCTACCCCACCTCCTCGGCCGAGCAGTGCTTCTGGATGCTGTACGACGCGGAGGTGTCCGCGGCGGTCGTCGAGCACGAGGACCACGCCATGACGATCGCCACGGTCATCGGCCGACTGCCGCAGCTGCGCCAGCTGTGGCAGCTGGACTCGGGCGCCGTGCAGGAGCTGTACGACGCCGGCGCGCACCTCGACGACGAGATGGTGCACCGGCACCGCCGGGCCGTCACCCCGGAGTCGGTCGCCACGATCATCTACACCTCGGGGACGACGGGCCGCCCCAAGGGCTGCCTGATCTCGCACGGCAACTTCATGTTCGAGGCGGACACGGTCATCGAGCGCTGGGAGCCGGTGTTCCACTCCCGTAAGGGCGACGAGGCGGCGACCCTGCTGTTCCTGCCGCTCGCGCATGTCTTCGGACGGATGGTGGAGGTCGCCGCGATCCGCGGCGGGGTGCGCTTCGGGCACCAGCCGCAGCTCAACGCCGCCGCGCTGCTGCCCGATCTGCAGGCGTTCCGGCCGACCTTCATCCTCGCGGTGCCGTACATCTTCGAGAAGGTGTTCAACTCGGCCCGGCGCAAGGCGGAGAAGGAGGGCAAGGCCGGGCCGTTCGAGAAGGCCGTCGACGTCGCGGTGCGGTACGCGGACGCGATGGAGGCGAGGGCCTGGGGCATCGGGCCCGGCCCGTCGGCGGGTCTGCGCATGCAGCACCAGTTCTTCGACAAGGTCGTCTACTCCAAGGTCCGGGCGGCCATGGGCGGCCGGATCCGCAACGCGATGTCCGGCGGTTCGGCCATGGACCGCAGGCTCGGGCTGTTCTTCGCGGGCGCGGGCGTGCAGATCTACGAGGGCTACGGCCTCACGGAGTCGACGGCCGCCGCCACCGCCAACCCGCCCGAACGCACCCGTTACGGCACCGTCGGCCAGGCCATCCCGGGTGTGACGGTGCACATCGCGGACGACGGGGAGATCTGGCTGCACGGCGCCAACCTGTTCCAGGGCTACCTCAACAACCAGAAGGCCACCGACGAGACGCTGCACGACGGCTGGCTGGCCACCGGCGACCTGGGTTCCCTGGACGAGGACGGCTATCTGACCATCACCGGCCGCAAGAAGGAGATCCTGGTGACCTCCGGCGGCAAGAGCGTGTCCCCCGGGGTGCTGGAGGAGCGCGTCCGTGACCATCCGCTGGTCAACCAGTGCATCGTGGTCGGCAACGACCGTCCGTATGTCGCCGCGCTGGTCACCCTCGACCAGGAGGCGATCGAGCACTGGCTGACCATGCGCGGCAAGCCGCGGATGACGTCGGCCCAACTGGTCCGCGACCCGGATCTGGAGACCGAGGTGCGGCGCGCGGTGGTGGCCGCCAACACCCTGGTGTCGCAGGCGGAGTCGATCCGCACGTTCCGCATCCTGGCCCAGCCGTTCACCGAGGAACACGGTCTGCTGACGCCGTCGTTGAAGCTGAAGCGCAAGGCGATCGAGAACGCCTACGCGAGCGAGGTGGAGGCCCTGTACCACGCGTGAGCGCGCCCCGGGCGACCGCGGGCCACGGTCGGTACCTGTGCAGGACCGGTCGTTCTTCGCCACCGCAGTGGGCTCTCCGGTCAGTTCCGGCGTATTTCATGGTCAGGAATGCGCGGCGGGCCGTGATCGTTGACGATGGTGGTAATACCTGTCCGCAACCGAAGGATCAAGAGCTCGTGAGCAGCAAGGTCCCCCCGATCATCCTCAACAACGGCGTCGAGATGCCCCAGCTGGGCTTCGGCGTGTGGCAGGTGCCGGACGACGAGGCCGAGCGGGCCGTCGCCACGGCGCTGGAGGCCGGGTACCGCAGCATCGACACAGCGGCGATCTACGGCAACGAAGAGGGCACCGGCAGGGCGATCGCCGCCTCCGGACTGCCCCGCGAGGACATCTTCGTCACCACCAAGCTCTGGAACGCCGACCAGGGGTACGACGCGACACTGCGCGCTTTCGACGCCTCACTGGAGAAGCTGGGCCTGGACCACCTCGACCTGTATCTGATCCACTGGCCGCTGCCGTCCCACGGCACGTCCACCGACTCCTACAAGGCATTCGAGAAGCTGTACGCCGACGGCCGCATCCGGGCCATCGGCGTCTCCAACTTCCTGCCCGAGCACCTGGAGCGGCTGATCGCCGAGACGTCGGTCATCCCCGCGGTCAACCAGATCGAACTCCACCCGCATCTGCAGCAGCACGCGGCCCGTGAGTACCACGCCGAGCAGGGCATCGCCACCGAGGCGTGGTCGCCGCTCGGCCAGGGCAAGGGCCTGCTGGGGGTGCCGGCGATCGTGGCCGTCGCGCAGAAGCACAATCGCACTCCGGCCCAGGTGGTGCTGCGCTGGCACGTCCAGCTGGGCAACATCGTGATCCCGAAGTCCGTGACGCCGTCCCGGATCAGGGAGAACATCGAGGTCTTCGACTTCAGCCTGGACGCCGAGGACCTGGCGGCGATCGGCGCGCTCAACGAGGACCGCAGGCTGGGCCCGGACCCGGCGACGTTCGACCCCCGCTGAGCCGCCCGGACCGGATGTTCCGCACGCCCCCGCGGCGCGATTCTTGCACCGCAGGGCGTTCGGGCGTGCCGCGGGGCGGTCAGTCGGGCCGTACGTCCGCGTGCACGACCTCGAACTCCTCCAGCGCGGTCACGGCCGCATGCGCCTTGGCCACGCCCTCGTGCCGGGCGAGTGCGTGGCCCGACCGGGACGCGGCCAGTGCGTCACGGTCGACGAAGAGCATGCCGACCATGCCGCGTCCGCGCTCCCGGTCCACGAACAGGGACGCGCCGGCGACGCCGCGTGCCGCTTCGAGCCGCGGCAGCACCGACGCCCGGAAGACGTCGCTGAGCAGGTCCGCATCGGCGGGGTCGAACTCCAGCCTGGTGACGCGCAGTCCGCCGCCCATCCGGGGGTGCTGGAGCACATGGAGGGCCGCCACCTCGTAGTTGTCCACCGTCACGGTGCCCGCGAACGGCTCCAGGAGCGCGGCCCGTTTCACGCGCATCACCTCGTCGCTGTTGTGCCGGTCGGCCGCGGAGGCCCACCAGCTGGCCGAGAGCAGCTTGCCGAGTTCCCGGTCCACGAAGACGCCCGCGCCGCGGTAGCCGGGGCGGTCCGCGAGCAGTTCCCGCCCTTCCGTGTTGAGGGCGCGGAGGGCCGCGTCGATCTTCGTGGGGTCTCCGGTCGCGTACACCGTGCGGACGAACATGCCGCCTCACCTCCGCGGAAGCCGGGTAACGGCGCGGGAACACCCCCGAGGATCCGGACCTGTCCGCTTGACCCAGTCTTGACCGCGGCACCGGCCGCCGCAAACGGCACGGGCGACACACGGTCGCACGGGGGCTTGACGAGGGCACGTAAAGAAGGCCACCTTGGAGCGCACTGGTAAGGAAACTTTCCTAACAGAGAAGGGTCCCCCACAGTGCGCATGCGACCACTGACCCTGACCGCGGCCTCCGCCGCCGCCCTGCTCGCGGCCGGCGTGCTCCCCGCAAGCGCCTCGACCGCCCCCACCACCCCCGCCGCGGCCCAGGAGGGCACCGTCAGCGCGGCCGCCCTGCTCGCCAAGGTGACGTCCTGTCAGCAGATCTCCAACGGCACGTACCGGACCGACGAGGAGACCTCGGCCACGATCCCCGTGTGCGGCAAGAACGGCGCGGTGTTCTGGAAGGCCGACATGGACATCGACTGCGACGGCCAGCGCACCGCCCACTGCAATGAGAGCACCGACCCCTGGTACCAGGACGACACGGCCTTCCACCAGTCCGACGGCAGGCCGCTGAAGGCGGACACACTGCCCTACGTCGTGGTGCCAAGCCCCAGCGGCGTCTGGAACTACGCGAACGCCGGCATCAGGGGCGGTGGCGTGGTCGCCGTCGTCTACTCCGGCAAGGTCGAGTACGCGGTCGTCGGCGACACCGGCCCCACCGGGATCATCGGCGAGGCCTCGTACGCCACCGCCGAGGCGCTGGGCATCGACCCCGATCCCGAGACCGGCGGCGCCGACTCCGGTGTGACCTACATCCTGTTCCAGAACTCGCAGGTGTCCCCCATCGAGGACCACGGCGCCGCGGTCGCCCTCGGGGACCGGCTGGCCAACCAGTTCCTCCAGAACAACTGAGCCCGCGGCCGGCACGGTGGACGCCCCCATCGGGAGCGCGGGGCCGGGCACGCTCCGTGTCAGGTGACCGGGCAGGTGTCCCGGTACGGCACGGAGGGCAGATGGCGCCGCCACTCGGCCCGGGTCAGCCCGCCCCCGGCCCGTGCGCACACCGTGCCGGCCGCCCGGAGCGGCGCCGACGGACGGGCGCGGTCCGGCAGATGGGGCGTCGCCACATGCAGCGTGCCGCCGTCCGCGGTGAACCCGACGGCGAGCACCGGGCCGTCCCCGACGGGCAGGACGGCGGGGGGCAGCGCGGGCGAGGCCGTCTCCCACACCTCGACGGACCCGTCGCCGGACCCGGCGGACAGCAGTGCGCCGTCGGCGGAGAACGCCAGGGCCGTGTCGCCGGTGGCCGAGTCCTCCTGTCTCAGCACGGCGAGCCGCCGCCACGCGCGCGCGTCCCACAGGGTGACGCGGCCCCGGAAGTCCGCGGCGGCGGCGAACCGCCCGTCGGCGCTGAAGGCGCCCGAGGTGAGGATGTCCTCTCCACCGACTCCCTTGCGTTCGCGGCCCGTTGCCACCTCCACCAGGGTGCCCTCGGCGGTCAGCGCGGTGCGGCCCGCGGGGTCGACGGCCACAGGACCGGGGTCCGCCGCGCGGTGGGCGGGCCGCACCGGGCGGCCCCGGCCGTCGAACGCGGCGGCCGTGGCGGCGCCGCCCCGCCACGCCGGGCCCGCGAGCCCGTGCAGCGCGACGGTGCCCACGGCGCCGGTCCGCCCGCCCGCGCGGTAGCGCAGCACACCGCCCGCGAGGTCAAGACGGATGTCGCCGACCGCCGAGGTGGTGGTCGGGACGGTGAGCAGGGGCGCCCGCGGGCCGTCGTCGGCGGGCGCGGGCAGGTCGGTGCGCCACACCGCGAAGGAGCCGCTGCTCCAAGTGAGGGCGTAGCGGCCGGTGAACTCCACGGCGTGTGCGCCGCCCGCGAGCGGCAGCCGGGGCCGTTCCCGGCCGGTGCGCAGGTCCCAGGTCACGATCCCGGCGGAGCCGGCGGTGGCCACGCCCCGGCCGTCGGCGGTGAAGGTGAGCCGGTCGCCCCGGCACAACGCCCGCTCGGTGGTCGCGGGCACCGGCACGGTGACGGGCCGCCGCGTGGTCACGTCGAGGACCCGCAGCCGCCCGCCGTACCCGGTGCACCAGGCGAGACGGCGGTCGTCGGGGCTCTGCGCCGGCAACGGGCCGTCGGCGTCGCCCCGGTCGTAGCGCACCACCGTCCGCTGCCGTCGCACGTCCCACAGTTCGAGCCGTGCGTGCCCGCCGGGGCCCGGTCGCCGGATCAGGAAGGTACGGCCGCTCGGCCCGAACGCGCCGTCGGTGTTCTGCCAGGACCCGGTGCCCAGCCGGTGGGTGCCGCCGCCGTCCAGGTCCTCGATCAGCAGGCCGTCGCGGTCCGGGGCGCGGTGGGCGACGTACCGCCCGTCCGCGCTGACGTCGACCGCGCCCGCCGACAGTCCGCTGCGGTGCACCGAGCGGACGCGCCGGTGCGTGGACACGTCCCACTGCACGAGCCGGTCGTGCACCACCGTCGACAGGATACGGCCGTCCCGGCTGAGCCAGTTCGGCGCGTTCAGGGTCCGGCCGCCCTCCTCGGGCTGGGTGAACACGTCGAGTTCGCTCTGCGCCGCGGCGGTGCGCAGGGCCCGGCGGGTCTCCGGGAGGTCGGCGGTGCGCCAGGCCGCGAGCGCGAGACGCATCGCGGTGCGCGGGTCGGTGCCGCGCAGGGTGCCGGCGAGCGCGGCCACCCGGCGGGCCTCGGCCGCGTCACGCTGCCGTGCGTTGACGGCGCTCTGCCGCCAGGCGAGCGTGCCCGCGGCCAGGGCGAGGCAGAGCAGCACGGCGAGCGCGGCGCTCAGCCCGCGCAGCCGCCGGGCGGTGCGCGCCGCGGTGCGCAGTCCGTGTTCGTGCGCCTCGACGCTCGCCGTCAGGAAGTCCCGTTCGAGACGGCTCAACACCCCCTGGTACACGCCCTCGTGCGGGCTCGGGGCCGGGTCCGCGGTGAACGCCTCGGCCGCCTCGGTGAGCCGTACACCCCGGTACAGCGCTCCCGCGTCCCGGTCCAACTCGGCCCAGTCACGGGCCGCTTCGGTCAGCCGCCGATGGGCGCGCAGCCGTTCGCGGTCGGCGTCGATCCAGCCGCGCAGCCGGGGCCAGGCGTCGAGCAGTGCCTCGTGGGCGAGTTCGACCGAGTCGCCGTCGATGGTCAACAGGCGGGCGCGGACCAGGCGTTCGAGGATGCGGCGGGTGGTGTCGTCGGTGCCGAGTTCGGCGCGGTCCGCCGGGCGCCGGGTGTCCTCGGTGCCGTCCCCGGGATGGACGAGGCGCAGCAGCAGCCCGCGTACGACGGCCGCCTCGGTGGGGGTGCAGCGGGCGTAGACCTCTTCCGCGGTGTGGGCGACGGCGCCGCGGACGCCGCCGACGGCCTCGTACGCGGCGAGCGTGAGGGTCTTGCCGGTGCGCCGCCGCCAGACCTCGCGCAGCGCGTGGGCCATCAGCGGCAGTCCGCCGGGTTCGCCCGCGACGTCCGCCACGATCCGGGCGGTCAGGGCGCGTTCGACGACCACGCGGCGGGCGACGGCGGGCCGGACCACCGCCTGACGCAGCCGGTGCGGCGCCATCGGCCCGACGAGCAGCGTGGAGTCGCGCAACGCCTCGGCGAGCCGGGCGTGTTCGGCGCAGCGCCCGTAGAAGTCGGCGCGCACGGCCAGGATCACCCGCAGCCGGGCGGCCGGGTCCAGCGCGGTGAGCAGCAGTCCGAGGAACCGTTCGCGTTCGGCCGGGTCGGCGCAGAGCGCGAAGACCTCCTCGAACTGGTCGACGACCAGCAGGGTGTCGCCGGGCGCGGGGTGCGGGGCGAACAGGGCGGCATGGCTGCGGGCCGGGCGGGCGCCCGGGGTGAACACGCGGATGACGGCGGGCCGCCGCCCGGGATCGGCCGGCTCGCGGAGCGCGGGGATGAGACCGGCCCGCAGCAGTGACGACTTGCCGCTGCCGGACGCGCCGACGATCGCCCCGAACCGGGTGCGGAGGGTGCGCTCGGCCAGCTCGGCGACCAGGTCGTCGCGGCCGTGGAAGTGGTCGCGGTCGGCGGTGTCGAACCGGGCCAGACCCGGATAGGGGCTGTCGTGGTCGTCGGGCTCCCGCTCGTCGGCCGCGTCGGCGACGGCCGCCCGCCAGCGCCGCTCCCACTCCTCGGCGTCCCCGTCGCACGCGAGGACATAGGCGGTCACCACCGGCAGGGTGGGCAGCCGCTCCCCCGACGCGGCCGCCGACAGGGTGGGCCCGGAGTACCCGGCGCGTCGTGCCATCGCACGGTAGGTCGGCGTGCCCGCCTCGTCGCGCAGCTTGCGCAGTTCGTGGGCGAACCGCTGCACCGCCCCCGCCGCCGGATCCAGCGGTTTCTCCCGGCGCCCCATGCGCGTCTCCCCCGTCCTGCCCGCCACGCGCGGCCGTCCCCCACGCTAACAACGCGCGTACGGCCGTTGATGGGCGCTCCTGACCGGGGCTGCCCATCAATCCACGGGCGTCTGGACTCGTCGGTGCACGCACCTGCGGGCCCCGCCCGCGGGGTCCGCCCGATCCGCACCGGAGCCCGTCATCGCCACCACCACGCACTCCCCGACGCGCGCGCCCGCCCCGCGCGTTGCGTCCGCCGCGCGCCCGCGCCGCCGCGGCCCGGTTCTCGTCCCCGTCGCCCTGTCGCTGGCCCTCGGACTGTGGGGGGTGCGGCGCGCGGGCAGTCTGTGGCGGGACGAGGCCGTGACGTACGACATGGCGCGCCGCGGGCTGCCCGGGCTGTGGCAGACACTGCATGCGGCCGACGCCGTGCACGGCCTGTACTACCTGCTGATGCACGGCCTGTTCGGCCTGTTCGGCGGGGCCGACCCGCTGCTGGTGCTGCGGCTGCCGTCGGTGCTGGCGACCGCGGCGGCGGCCGGGACGCTGGCCCTGCTCGGGCAGCGCCTCGCCGGACCGCGCGCGGGGCTGGCCGCCGGGGTGGTGTTCGCGCTGCTGCCGCCCGTCCAGCGGTACGCGCAGGAGGGCCGGTCGTACGCGCTGGTGTGTGCGCTGGTGGTCTGGGCGTCGTATCTGCTGCCGCGGGCGGTCCGGTGCCGCACCCGGCGGGCCTGGGCGGCGTACGGCGCCGTCGTGCTCGTGGCCTGTCTGCTGCACGAGTTCGCGGTGCTGGTGCTGGTCGCGCACGCGCCGGCCGTGCCCCGGGCGGCCCGCCGGGCCTGGCTGTGGACCGCGCTCGCCGTCGCGGTCGGGCTGGCCCCGCTCGCCGCGCTGAGCACCGGCCAGTCGCAGCAGGTGGCGTGGATCGGCGGCATAGGGGCGGGCGCCCTGGCGGGGTTCGCCGGGGTCGCGGCGCTCGGGGCCGGGTGCGCCGCGCTGCTGCCGCGCGGCCCGGGCGCCGGGCAGGTGGGCCTGGTGCCGCTGGCGCTGCCCCTGTGCGTGGTCCCCGGGCTGCTGCTCATGCTGGCGTCGCTGATCGAGCCACTGTACGTGGACCGCTATGTGCTCTACGGCCACGCGGGCACCGCGCTGCTGGTCGGGGCGGCGCTGGACCGGCTGACGCGGTCGGCGGGACGGATCCGGGCCGGGGCGGTGCTCGCTTCCGGGGCCGCTCTCGCCGCGCTGCTGCCCATCGCCGTGGAGTTGCGCACCCCGCACAGCCGCACCGACGACGTGACCGCCGTGGCCGCCGCCGTCCGCACCGCGGGCGCGGGCGCCGACGGGATCCTCTACCTGCCGGCGCGGCGCCGGGTGTGGTCGCTGGTCGACCCGGGCTCCGTGCGCGGGCCGCACGACCTGGCGCTGGAGCGCGCACCGGCCGAGTCGCACACGCTGTACGGCACCGAGGTCGCCCCCGCGCTCATCCGGTCCCGGCTGCTGACGGCCCGGCGGGTGATCGTTCTGCGCGACCCGGCAGGCCGGCCGCTGGACACCACCCCGCAAGAAAGGGAGAAACGCCAGGCGCTGGCAGCCGACTTCACCCCCTGCACAACCCGAACGGTACGCGGAGCCCGCATCACCGTGTACGCCCGTCCGGGCCACTGCTGACCACCAACCCAACACAATGCGGGCTTGGCGGTACGGCAGCGCCCCACAGGGGCGCGGGGCTGTGTCAATGTGCGGCTCCGCCGCGCGGGCGCGCCCAGCCACAACGGCGCAGCAGACGACCGGGCGCGCCCAGCCACAACGGCGCCGCACACGACCCCGCCCGTCACATCACGGCGCTTCCACCACCGGGCGGACGGCCGTGTACACCGTATGGGCGGACAGCACGAACACATCCGCGCGCCGGTGCACGCTCGCGGGGTCGGAAGGATCGAGGAGCCGGTCAAGCGTGACGCAGTCATCCGCGTCGAGGCTGTCGGCGACGACGTCACGCAGCCGGCCGAGGCTCCCGGCAATGTGCGCGCGTGCCTGGTCGCAGACCGGCGCGGGCAGGTCGAGCAGGAAGCTGCGGGTGCCGGTGCGACGCAGGCCCGCGGAGGCCAGCAGGGCCGGCCAGTCCTCGGTCTCGGCGACGCTGCCCGGCAGTTCGGCCCGCATCCGGGTGAACCACTCCTCCTGCACCGCGTCGAGCCTGGCCTGCAGCCCGGGCCGTCCGATGCCGATGTCCCGGGGCAGGAAGCGGCTGGGCAGGCCGCCCTCCAGCAGGGCGAGCGTGCCGCCCGGTGCCAGCCGGGCGGCGAAGGCGGCGAGCGCGGCACGCTGGTCGGCGAGGTGGTGCAGGCTGCGGCCGGCCCACAGCAGATCGGCCGGGTAGGGCAGTTCGTCGAGCACGCCGGGCAGTTCGCCGGCGAGCGTGTCGAGGCGGTCGGCGAGGCCCTGCCGGGCGGCCCGGGCGCGGGCCCGTTCCAAAAGCGGCTCCGATCCGTCCACGGCGAGCACCCTGGCCCCCCGGAACGCCTCGGCGAACAGGCATGACACCACGCCGGGGCCGCTGCCGACGTCGACGATCAGCCCGGGCCTGGGCGCCTCCTGGGCGAGCCAGGCCATGATCCGCTCGTACACCGGTGCGGACAGCTCGGCCTGGGTCTCCAGCATCGAGGCCAGCTGGGACCAGTCGGTGTCGGTCGCCCGCTGCCCGTGCCCGTGGGGGTGCGGACGGCCGTGGTGGTCGTGCTGTCGGTGCGCCATGCTGGTCAGCCTCTCGTCCGGATGCGGCCAGCGTGCGCCGACGCACCGCGCGGGCACCAGTCCTGTTGCCGGTGCGGCAAAAAGCCGGGGCGGCGCCGCGCGGGCGGGTGCGCATGCCGTCGGGCCGGTCCCCTGGGGAACCGGCCCGACGGGCCGTCACCGCATCACGACAGCGGCGGGTAGGCGTTCTGCATCAGCTGCTGGAACTGGGCGGAGAACCAGTGCCCGGACAGCGGCGCGTTGGGCAGGGCGCCCGACATGCTGTTGCCGTTGCGGGCGTTGCCCGTGTACGTCGGGTCGCACATGCGGTCGAAGCCCTTGCCCTCGTCGTTCGGGATGGCGCTGCTGGAGCCGTCGGACTCCCCCGGGGGCTTCATCCACACATAGGCGTCGATCCCGCTCGCCGGGCTCGCCTGCGGCCGCTCGCCGAGGCCGGCCCCGGACTGGTTGCACCAGTTGCCGACGTGGATGCGGCGGTCGTAGCGGCCGCCGTCGATGTACGTGTCGACGCTGGTCTGCGCGCCGGGTCCGGTCGGCCGTGCGGTGCCGCCCCAGCCGTTGCGTGAGGTGTCGATGAGCATGCCGATGTTCGAGTTGAAGCCCACCGAGACCAACTGGTTGCGGAAGGCCTGCGCGAAGGACAGCTCGTCGACGTAGCGGTTCCAGTCGACCCACTTGGACTGGCGCACGGAGGTGCCGTTCACCGTGTCGTTGATGGTGAAGTTGTTCTCCTTCAGGGCGCTGTAGTTCGCCGTGTTCGTGATGAACCCGGCGACGTCGTCGACCGTCGCGCCCTCGCTGGTCGCCGCCTGCTTGAACAGGGTGGCGGACGGGGCGAAGTTGTCGTCCCAGCCGATCCAGCCGTGGTGGCCGGCGTCGAGGTAGTTGTAGACGTTCGGGATGGCGCCCAGCTTGGCGAGGGCGTAGCCGACGCCCTTCACGTAGTTGCCGTTGGCGAGCATCGTGTCGCACTGCGGGGTCGCGGTGGCGCGGCTGCCGGTGTTGGTGACGAGGTTGGGCAGCGAGTCGATCTCGATGGTGGTGACGATCCGCAGCGAGGCGTACTTCGGGTCGGCCAGGATCGCCGCGATCGGGTCGATGAACTGGGTCTTGTACTTGTCGATCTCGGTCGGGCCGAGTTCGCCGTTGGAGGCCAGGGCGGCGCAGTCCCGTCCGGGCAGGTCGTAGACGACCAGCTGGACGACCTCTTCGCCGCTGCCCTTCTGGGCGAGGGCCGCGTCCAGGTGGTCGCGCAGGCCCATGCCGCCGTTCACGCCGTTGATGGCGGCGATCCGGTCGAGCCAGACGCCGGTGGGCTGGTTGGAGACGCGGCTGCCGCCCGGCTCGGCTGCGGCCTTCGCGGACCACTCGGGGTTCACGTAGACCTTGGCGCCGGTGTACGGGTTGTCGACGCGGGAGCCGGTGCCACCGTCGCCACCGTCGCCGCCACCGCCGTCGCCACCGCCGCCGTTGCCGTCGTCGACGTTGCAGGTGACGCCGTCGAGGGTGAACGCGGTCGGGAGGGCGTTGCTGCCGCTGTAGGAGGCGTTGAAGCCGAAGCTGATCGAACCGCCGGTGCCGAGCGTGCCGTTATAGCTCTCGTTGGCCGCGGTGACGGTCTTGCCGCTCTGGCTGATCTTCGCGTTCCAGCCACTGCTGGCGGTCTGGTTGCCGGCATAGGACCACTTCACCGACCAACTCGACTTGGCCGCCGCGTTGTTGGTGACGGTGACGGCGGTGGTGAAGCCGCTGTCCCACTGGTTCTGCACCTTGTAGTCGACGGTGCAGGGGACGGCGGAGATACCGGCGTCCGCGGCCGACGCGGACGCGAACGCCGTCCCGGAGGCGCCGGCGACCAGCGCCAGGGCGGCGAGCATCGCTGTTCTGGTACGACTCATGAGTGCGGGTTCCTTCTTTCTCTCGGTGTCTTCCTCGGGGGTCATGGGTTGACGGCGCGCAGGTGATCGCGCAGCCCGATGCCGTACGCCGTGGGCGTACCGTCGAAGGAGGAGATCAGCGACGGTCCTGAGGAGCAGTCCCAGGTGTTCCAGGTCCAGCCCAGGTAGGACAGGTTCCGGTCGTCGAACCACTTCATGACCTGGTCGGTGAACCCGTGGGAGCAGGTGTTCTCGCCGATCTCCCCGGCCACCAGCGGCACTTGCGCCGCCACCGGGGCCAGCGTGGAGTTCCAGCAGCTCTCGCTCGCGCAGGTGTTGAAGTTGTACACGTGGTACGCGGCGACGAGATTGCCGGTCGGGTCGGTGGGCCGGTAGGTCAGCCACTGGCCGAGGTCGTTGGAGTACGCGAGTCCGCCCGCCATGATGACGTTCTTCGCGCCCGTGCCGCGCACGGCGTCGACCAGGTCCTGCATGCCGGCCACCTCGTAGCCGATGCCGGGGCAGTCGCCGCCGTCCCGCCAGCACTGCCAGGCCTGGGTGAGGGTGGGGGTGGCGCGGTCCGGATACGGCTCGTTGAACAGGTCGAACACGGCCGCCGGATCGTCCTTGAAGGTGCCGGCCACCGAGGCCCAGAAGGACGGGGTGTACTGCATGTCGGGCATCGGTTTCTGGCAGGTGGCGTGCACGTCGGAGCAGCCGGCCGAGTTGCCGGTGTACTGGCCGTAGCTCCAGTGCAGTTCGAGGATCGGTGTCATGCCGTGCGCCTCGACGCGGGCCACCAGGTCCTTGACCGCGGCGATGTAGTTGTCGCCGGCGTACTCGGGCTTGATGTTGGAAAGTCCCAGCCAGCACTCCTCGTTGAGCGGGATACGGACCGCGTTGGCCTTCCAGTCGGCGATCGCCTTGATCGCCGCGTCGTCCACGGGGCCGTCCCAGATGCCGTAGCCCTGCACGCACATGAACTCGCCGCCGGAGCGGTTCACGCCGAGCATGCGGTGCGCGGTGCCGTCGGCGTCCACGAGCTTGTTCCCGGACACGTGCAGTGCGGGTGCCGTGCCGTCACCGGGCGGATCCGTCGGCGGGTCGGTCGGTGGATCGGTCGGACCGGAATCGACGTTGCAGACGGTCCCGTTGAGCTTGAACGTCGTCGGTACGGCGTTGCCCTGCGACCTCGTGGCGAGGAAGCCGGCGCTGACGCTCGCGCCGGTGCCGAGCGAGCCGTTCCAGCTCTCGTTGACCGCGGTCACCGTGGTGCCGGACTGGGACCACTTGGCGTTCCAGCCCTGGGTGATCTGCTGGCCGCCCGCGAAGTCGAAGCCGAGGCTCCAACCGCTGAGGGCGGCCTGGTTGTTGGTGATGGTCACGGCGCCCTGGAAGCCGTTGTCCCACTGGCCGGTGACGGAGTACTCCACCGTGCAGGCGGGGGTGGCCCCGGACGCCGAGACCACCGGCACCAGTGCGGTCGCGAGCAGGGTGACCGCACCGGTGACGGCTAAAAGTACTGAACGCGGGGGGTGTCGCATGAGCGACTCCTTGCAGATCGGGCGCGTCGTGACGGACGCGTCGACTGAATGGAATCGCTCCCACTGGTGCGAAGGAAGGTAGCGCCAAGTGACGGCAAAGAACAGAGGAGTTACTTGACTTTTCCGAGACGGCGCTCATCGAATCTTTTCGACTCTTCAAGCACCTTGACCGCCCCCGGCCCCTTCCCCACTATGGGAGCGCTCCCACTGGTTCAAGCCTTGACTTCTCCGAGCCGCACAAGGAGGAACCAGCACCATGCACCCCGGACGCAGACGAAGAGCCGCACGGCGGTTATGGACCGCCGTGGTGGCGGCGCTCGCCCTCCCCCTGTCGATGCTCGCCACCGGCACGGCCCCCGCGCAGGCGGCGGCCCTCCAGTGCAGCGTCGACTACAAGGCGAACGACTGGGGCTCCGGCTTCACCGCCGACCTCACCCTGACCAACCGCGGCACGGACGCCATCAACGGCTGGACGCTGACGTACGCCTACACGGGCAACCAGAAGCTCACGAACGGCTGGAACGGCACCTGGTCCCAGTCCGGCCAGTCGGTCACCGTGCAGAACGCCGCGTACAACGGAACGATCGCCGCGGGGGCGGCGGTGACCACGGGCGCGCAGTTCACCTACAGCGGGGCCAACGCGGCCCCGGCCTCCTTCGCGATCAACGGCACCACCTGTGCCGGCGCCCACCAGCCGCCGGTCGCCGTGCTGACCAGCCCGAGCGCGGGCGCGGTCTACTCCCAGGGCGACGCGGTGCCGCTCGCGGCGACCGCGGCGGCGGCCGACGGCGCGACGATCAGCAAGGTCGAGTTCTACGACGACACCACACTGCTCGGCACCGACACCAGCGCGCCGTACTCGCTCTCCGCCTCCGGTTTGACCGTGGGCAGTCATTCCTTGCTGGCGAAGGCGTACGACAGCCTGGGCGCCGCCGCCGAGTCCACGCCGGTCGGCATCACCGTCGCCTCCGGACCGTCCGTGGTCGCCTCACCGACCCAACTCGGCATCCAGCAGGGGAAGTCGGGCACGTTCGACGTCAAGCTGTCCACCCGGCCGAGCGCCGATGTGACGGTGAGCGTGGCCCGCACGGAGGGCAACACGGGTCTCAGCGTCACCGGCGGGTCCTCGCTGACCTTCACCCCGGCCGACTGGAGCACCGCGCAGCGGGTGACGATCACGGCCGACTCCTCGGGCACCGGCACCGCGACGTTCACCGCCTCGGCGACCGGCCACGCCAAGGCGACGGTCACCGCGACGGAGCTGGCCGCCGCCAAGACATACGACGCCCGCTTCCTGGACCTCTACGGGAAGATCACCAACCCGGCGAACGGCTACTTCTCCCCCGAGGGCATTCCCTACCACTCGGTCGAGACGCTGATCGTCGAGGCCCCCGACCAGGGCCACGAGACCACCTCCGAGGCCTACAGCTATCTGCTGTGGCTCCAGGCCATGTACGGCAAGGTCACCGGTGACTGGTCCAAGTTCAACGGCGCCTGGGATCTGATGGAGAAGTACATGATCCCGACCCACGCCGACCAGCCGACCAACTCCTTCTACAACGCGTCGAAACCGGCGACCTACGCGCCCGAGCTGGACACCCCGAACGAGTACCCGGCCCGGCTGGACACCGCGATCCCGGTGGGCTCCGACCCGATCGCGGGCGAGCTGAAGAGCGCGTACGGCACGGACGACGTCTACGGCATGCACTGGATCCAGGACGTCGACAACGTCTACGGCTACGGCAACGAGCCCGGCAAGTGCGAGGCCGGTCCCACGGCCACCGGACCGTCGTACATCAACACCTTCCAGCGCGGACCGCAGGAGTCGGTCTGGGAGACCGTCCCGCAGCCGACCTGCGACGCCTTCAAGTACGGCGGCACGAACGGGTATCTGGACCTGTTCACCGGCGACTCGTCCTACGCCAGGCAGTGGAAGTACACCAACGCCCCGGACGCCGACGCACGCGCGGTGCAGGCCGCCTACTGGGCGGACGTGTGGGCGAAGGCGCAGGGCAAGGGCGCCGCCGTGTCGGCCACCGTCGGCAAGGCCGCCAAGATGGGCGACTATCTGCGCTACGCGATGTACGACAAGTACTTCAAGAAGATCGGCAACTGTGTCGGTCCCTCCAGCTGCCCGGCGGGCACCGGCAAGGACGCCTCGGACTACCTGCTGTCCTGGTACTACGCCTGGGGCGGCGCGAGCGACACCAGCGCCGGCTGGGCCTGGCGCATCGGCTCCAGCCATGTGCACGGCGGCTACCAGAACCCGCTCGCCGCGTACGCGCTCAGCTCGTACGCCGATCTGAAGCCCAAGTCGGCGACGGGCGCGGCGGACTGGGCGAAGTCCCTGGACCGGCAACTGGAGTTCTACCGCTGGCTCCAGTCGTCCGAGGGCGCCATCGCGGGCGGTGCGACCAACAGCTGGCAGGGCCGCTACGCCACCCCGCCGGCCGGCACATCGACCTTCTACGGCATGTACTACGACTGGCAGCCCGTCTACCACGACCCGCCCTCCAACCAGTGGTTCGGCTTCCAGGCCTGGTCGATGGAGCGGGTCGCCGAGTACTACCAGCAGACCGGCAGCGCCGCGGCGAAGACGGTCCTCGACAAGTGGGTCAAGTGGGCGCTGTCAAAGACCACGATCAACCCCGACGGCACCTACCGGATCCCCTCCACCCTCCAGTGGACCGGCCAGCCCGACACCTGGAACCCGTCGGCGCCGGGATCCAACAGCTCCCTGCACGTCACCGTCGCCGACTACACCGACGACGTCGGCGTGGCCGCCGCGTACGCCAAGACCCTGACGTACTACGCCGCCAAGTCCGGTGACGCGACGGCGAAGTCGACGGCGAAGGCGCTGCTCGACGGCATGTGGGAGCACCACCAGGACAGCCTGGGCATCGCCGTTCCGGAGACCCGCGCCGACTACAACCGCTTCGACGACGGCGTGTACGTGCCGAGCGGCTGGAGCGGGAAGATGCCCAACGGCGACGCGATCAACTCGTCCTCCACGTTCGCGTCGCTGCGGTCCTTCTACCAGGACGACCCGGCCTGGTCGAAGATCGAGAGCTATCTGGCGGGTGGCGCCGCGCCCGTCTTCACGTACCACCGTTTCTGGGCCCAGGCGGACATCGCCCTGGCCATGGGCTCGTACGCGGAGCTCCTCGAATAGTCCCCGCCGAGCGCTTCGCGGGCAGGCCGGTGCCCAGCCGTGCCTCCCGCGGGTGCTTGGAGCCCCGCGTGCGCGACCCCGTCATCCGGCGACGGGGTCACCGGGCCGGGCGGTCCCTCACCCGCACCGAGGGCCGCCCGGCCGTCGCGTCCCCGCTTCCCGTCCCGAAGGGGGCGGTCCCGGACAAGGCCGCCCCGGAGAGGACCCCCACCGTGCGCAGAACCCGCATCCTGACGGCCGTGCTGGCGCTCGCCGCCGGCCTGCTCGCGGGCACCCCGCCCGCACTGGCCGCGCCCGCCCCGCGGGCGGCGCTCGCCGCCGACACCTACACCTGGCACAACGCCCGTATCGACGGGGGCGGTTTTGTCCCGGGCATCGTCTTCAACCGCGCCGAGAAGAACCTGGTCTACGCCCGCACCGACATCGGCGGCGCCTACCGGTGGCAGCAGTCGACGAAGACCTGGACGCCGCTGCTGGACTCGGTCGGCTGGACCGACTGGGGGCACACCGGCGTGGTCAGCCTGGCCTCGGACGCCGTGGACCCGGACCGGGTGTACGCGGCCGTGGGCACGTACACCAACAGCTGGGACCCGGGCAACGGGGCCGTGCTGCGCTCCGCCGACCGGGGCGCCACCTGGCAGAAGACCGATCTGCCGTTCAAGCTGGGCGGCAACATGCCCGGCCGGGGCATGGGCGAGCGGTTGGCGGTCGACCCGCACCGCAACAGCGTCCTGTACCTGGGCGCGCCCAGCGGCAAGGGTCTGTGGCGGTCGACGGACTCCGGGGTGACCTGGTCGCAGGTGACGAACTTCCCCAACCCCGGCACCTACCGGCAGGACCCGGGCGACACCACCGGCTACGCGAGCGACAACCAGGGCATCGTCTGGGTCACCTTCGACGAGTCCACCGGCACCGCCTCCACCGCCACGAAGACGATCTACGTGGGGGTAGCGGACCAGGACAACGCGGTGTACCGGTCGACGGACGCGGGCGCGACCTGGTCGCGGCTGCCGGGCCAGCCGACCGGCCACCTCGCGCACAAGGGTGTCCTCGACGCGCAGAACGGCTATCTCTACCTCGCCTACAGCGACAAGGGCGGCCCGTACGACGGCGGCAAGGGCCGGCTGTGGCGGTACGCGACCACGACCGGCACCTGGACGGACATCAGCCCGGTCGCCGAGGCCGACACCTACTACGGCTTCAGCGGGCTGAGCGTCGACCGGCAGCATCCGGGCACCGTCATGGCCACCGCGTACAGCTCCTGGTGGCCGGACACCCAGATCTTCCGCTCCACGGACAGCGGCGGCAGCTGGACCAGGGCCTGGGACTACACGTCGTACCCGAACCGCTCGAACCGCTACACCATGGATGTGTCGTCGTCGCCGTGGCTGACCTTCGGCGCGAACCCGTCGCCGCCCGAACAGACCCCGAAACTGGGCTGGATGACGGAGTCGCTGGAGATCGACCCGTTCGACTCGGCGCGGATGATGTACGGCACGGGCGCCACGATCTACGGCACGGAGAACCTGACCGACTGGGACGGCGGCGGCCGGTTCACGGTGAAGCCGATGGTGCGGGGCCTGGAGGAGACGGCGGTCAACGACCTGGCCGCGCCGCCCTCCGGCGGGGCACGGCTGTTCAGCGCCCTCGGGGACATCGGCGGCTTCCGGCACACGGACCTGACGGCGGTCCCGTCGATGATGTACACCTCGCCCACCTTCACCACGACCACCAGCCTGGACTTCGCCGAGACCAATCCGAACACCGTGGTGCGCGTCGGCAACCTGGACTCGGGCCCGCACGTCGCGTTCTCCACGGACAACGGCGCCAACTGGTTCGCGGGCAGCGACCCTTCGGGTGTCAGCGGCGGCGGCACCGTCGCGGCGGCGGCCGACGGCGGCCGGTTCGTGTGGAGCCCGGAGGGCACCGGAGTGCAGTACACGACCGGGTTCGGCTCGTCCTGGTCGGCGTCGAACGGCATCCCGGCCGGCGCGATCGTCGAGGCGGACCGGGTCGACCCGAGGACCTTCTACGGGTTCAAGTCGGGCCGGTTCTACGTCAGTTCGGACGGCGGCGTGAACTTCACCGCGTCCCCGGCGAGCGGGCTGCCGAGCGGCGACAGCGTGCGGTTCAAGGCGCTGCCCGGCACCAAGGGCGACATCTGGCTGGCGGGCGGGGCGAGCGACGGCGCGTACGGGCTGTGGCACTCGACGGACGGCGGGACGAGCTTCACCAAGCTGGCGGGCGTCGAGCAGGCCGACACCATCGGCTTCGGCAAGGCGGCCACGGGCGCCTCGTACCAGACGCTGTACACCAGCGCGAAGATCGGCGGGGTCCGTGGCATCTTCCGGTCCACGGACAAGGGCGCGAGCTGGACCCGGATCAACGACGACGCCCACCAGTGGGGCTGGACCGGCGCCGCGATCACCGGCGACCCGCGGGTGTACGGGCGGGTGTACGTGGCGACGAACGGCCGGGGTGTGATCTACGGCGACACCTCGGACCCGAGCGGCGGAGGCGGCGACGGTGGCGGTGGCGGCACCGACCCCACACCGGCCGGCGCGTGTGCCGTGGGCTACCGGATCACCAACCAGTGGTCGGGCGGCTTCCAGGCGGACGTGCGGCTCACCAACACCGGCACGAGCACCTGGTCCGGCTGGTCGCTGAACTGGTCCTTCCCGGACGGCCAGAGCGTCTCCCAACTCTGGAACGCCGAGTACAGCCAGTCCGGTGCGACGGTCACGGCGAAGAACGTGGCCTGGAACGGCACGGTGGCCCCGGGCTCCTCGGTGGGCTTCGGCTTCACCGGAAGCTGGTCGGACACCAACACGAGCCCGGCATCGTTCCACCTGGCCGACCAGACCTGCACCACCCCCTGACCAGGGAGGGCGCGCGCCACCATCCGGCACGCGCCCTCCTTGCGCCGCTACGGCGTGTACACCGTCGGCCGTGGGGCCGTCGGCATGTTGTCGCCGATGTAGAAGCTCGGGTGCGGCGGTTGGTTGTACGCGGTGTTCTGCCAGGCCAGTGCCGTGCGGTACTGGGTGTCGTGCAGCAGCGTGGTGATTCCGGTGCTCGTCTCGTACGGCGTCGAGTAGATCCGCAGCGCCGTGTTGTCACTGGTCGGCCAGATCACCTCCTCGCGCCAGTCGCCGAGGATGTCCCCGGACAGCGCCGGGGTCGCCTTGGTGCCGTTGTTGGAGTGGACCGCGGAGCCGGTCAGCAGGCGGGTGTCGGCCGAGGTGCCGTACTTGTCGATGTGGGTGCCGTCGAGGAGTTCCCGGACCGTGTCGCCGTCCCACCAGGACAGGAAGTTGGTGCTGGACGGCTTGCGGCTCGCCACCACGGTGCCCTTGGGGTTGCGGATGCCGCTGTCCGCCGCCGACCAGGACTCGGCGCCCGCGCTGCCCGCCCAGATGTCCCCGGCGACACCCCGGCCGTTGTCCCCGCCCGCCGGGGTGGACCAGAGGGTCTGGCCGGTGCGCGCGTCCGCCATCCACGACGCGGGCTTCGAGCCGTCCTCGTCCACCTTGAACTCCTCCAGGCCGGCCCGGGACGGGTCCAGGTCGCCGACGTGCATGGCGTCGCCGTGGCCGTTCTTCGTCGTCCACAGCGCGTTGCCGTTGTCGTCGACGGCCATCGCGCCGTACACGATCTCGTCCCTGCCGTCGCCGTCGACGTCCGCGACGGACAGCTGGTGGTTGCCCTGCCCGTCGTAGCCCCGGCCGGTGTTGGTGGAGGAGTTGGTGTCGAAGGTCCAGCGGCGGGTGAAGGCGCCGCCCCGCCAGTCCCAGGCCGCGATCACGGTCCGGGTGTAGTAGCCGCGCGCCATGATCAGCGAGGGCCGTGAGCCGTCCAGGTACGCGGTCCCGGCCAGGAAGCGGTCGACGCGGTTGCCGTAGGAGTCGCCCCACGAGGAGACCGTGCCGCGCGCCGGAACGTAGTCGACGGACTGCATCGCCCGGCCGGTCTGCCCGTTGAACATGGTCAGGTACTCGGGGCCGGACAGCACATAGCCGCTGGAGTTGCGGTGGTCGGCCGCGGCGCTGCCGATGACCGCGCCGGTCCCGTCGGTGCTGCCGTCGGCGGTCTTCATGGCGACCTCGGCCCTGCCGTCGCCGTCGTAGTCGTACACCTGGAACTGTGTGTAGTGCGCGCCGGAGCGGATGTTGCGGCCCAGGTCGACGCGCCACAGCCGGGTGCCGTCCAGCTTGATCCCGTCGACGATGGTGTTGCCGGTGTAGCCGGACTGGGAGTTGTCCTTGGCGTTCGTCGGCTGCCACTTGAGGACGAGGTCGAGGGCGCCGTCGCCGTCGAGGTCGCCCACGGAGGCGTCGTTGGCCTCGTAGGTGTAGGCGACCCCGTCGGGGGTGGTGCCGCCCGCGGGCGCAGTGAGGGGGACGTCCTTGTAGCCGGCGCGGAACTGGATCGCGTGCACGGAGTCCGCCTGCTCCACGCCGCCCACGATCGCGCGGACCGTGTAGTCGGCCTGGGCGGGGGCACCGGCGTGGAAGTAGTCGGTCGCGCCGGTGACTGGCGTGGAGTTGACCTTCGTACCGGCGCGGTAGACGTTGAAGGAGACGTTGTCGGGGTCGGTACCAAGCCAGCGCCAGCTGACCAGGTTGCCGCTGTCGGTGTGGACGCTGACGACACCGCGATCCAGGGCCTCGACCTGGCGGGCGGTGGCCGCCGCTGCGGTGCCGGCGGACAGTGCGGTGAGCCCCGCGCCGAGCAGTGCCGTCGTGGCGGTCACGGCGGCGAGGGCGGCGGCATGGCGTCTGCGGTGCGGGTGCGGGTGGTTCACGTGGCGTACCTCCCCAAACGGGCGGACGGACGGATTCCTCCCCCAGTCGCCGCTGCCCGCAGGCACGTTGCCGCTCCTCTCGGCCAACCGGCCGCCACCGGCACGGCCCGTCGCCCCGCCCGCGCAGGCCCACCGACCTGGAAGTCCGCGTCCGGGCACGGCGGTTCGCGAGGCGCACGGCCGGCGGACGCGAGGAGCGCCCTGGCCGGAATCCGATCCGTGCCCCGCACCGCCACGCACGGGGGTGGCGCCCCTGCTCACCCCGTCCGTGGCCTCAAGAAGGCGCGGATCGTGAAGCGGGGGTCGGGGCGTGGGCGGTCCTGGTCCGGCAGGCGGGCGAGGCCGGCGGCGAACCGTTCGGTGCGCGGGTCGCCGGGCGGGAGCAGGGTGAACCAGCCGCGTCGCAGGTCGGCGATGGTGCCGCGGGGGCTGCGGCCCTGGCCGAGGCCGGGGAATGCGGCCTGTCCCGCGGGCCGCAGGCCGTGCGCGGCGGCATGTGCGGCCACCGTCTCGGCGGCGTCCCGGGCCGGACGGCGCGGGCGCGCGGCGAGCACGGCGTCTATGTCGCTGCCGACATCATGCGCGGCGGCCTTGTCGACGGTGGTGACATAGACCCCGCCGGGCCGCAGCACGCGGGCGCACTCGGCGACGACGCGGCGCGCGCCGGCGTCGTCCGGCATCAGGTGCAGCAGCCAGATGCTGGTGACCGCGTCGAAGGTGCCGTCGGGGAACGGCAGCCGGCGCGCGTCGGCCAGCACGATCCGGCCGGGCAGCCGGGCCGCGGCCAGCCGGGCCATGCCGTGGGCCAGGTCGGCGCCGATGACCCGCAGTTCCCGCCGGGCCGCCGCCAGCCGCCGGGTGACCGTCCCGGTGCCGCAGCCCACGTCGAGCAGTCGGCCCGCGTCCGCCGGCACCATGCCGAGCACCGTGTCGGCCGCCGCCCGCGCCCTCGGCTCGCCGCCGCGCGACGCGTCGTAGCGGGCGGCCTCCTTCTCGTAGTCGAGCACGTGGTTCAGTGTGCCCCGTGGGCGTGGGCGATGTCCTCCACTCGGCGGGCGAGTGCGAAGTCCTTCGCGGTGACTGCGCCGCCCGCGCTGTGTGTGTGCACGCTCAGCGACACCGAGTGGTAGCCGAGGGTCAGATCGGAGTGGTGGTCCAGCTCCTCCTGGATCTGGGCGATGTGCACGACCATCGCGGCGGCGGCGATGTGCGAGCCGAGCCGGTAGGAGCGGGTGATGCGGTCCTTCTCCAGCGTCCAGCCCGGCAGGTCGGCCAGCCGGTCCTCGATCTCCTGCTGCGACAGCGCTTCGACGGCCATGTCCCGGCTCCCTTCGTGACGGCCCTCCCCATTGCGGCCCCCCGTTCAGCCTCCCACGCCACCGCCGGCCACACGAGCGCCACCGGCGCACACCCGCGCCCCGGGCCGCCGCACGCTCTTTGTGGTCGGCTCGGTTACGGTCGTGTTCATGGCCGTCAGCATCTCCAGTACCGCAGCCTCCGTCGTCCCCGTCGACCGGGGAGGTGTCGGACCCCTGTTGCGTGCCTGGCGGGAGCGGCGGCGGCTCAGTCAGCTGGAGCTGGCCCTGCGCGCCGGCTCCTCCGCGCGGCACCTCAGCTTCGTCGAGACGGGCCGGTCCCGGCCGAGCGAGGAGATGGTGCTGCGGCTGGCCGAGCACCTGGATGTGCCCGTGCGCGAGCGCAACGCACTGCTGCTGGCGGCCGGTTACGCGCCGCGCTATCCGAAGACACCGCTGGCCGACCCGGCGCTCGACGCGCTGCGCGACGGCATGGAGCGGCTGATCGCCGGCTACGAGCCGTACCCCGCGCTGGTCGTCGACGCCACGTACACCGTGGTCGCCGTCAACCAGGGCGTCGCGATGCTGCTGGCGGGCGTCCCGGAGTCCCTGCTGACGCCGGCGCCGAACGCGATGCGGCTGACCCTGCACCCGCAGGGCCTGGCGCCCCGGATCCGCAATCTACGCGAGTGGCGGGGGCATCTGCTCGCGCAGATGGAGCGGCAGATCGCCCTGCACCGCTCGGACGCGCTGCGCGAGTTGTACGAGGAGGTCGCGGCCTACCCGGTCCCGGCGCGGGCCGCCGAGGAGGAGACGGCCGGGCCCGTCGCCTACTTCGCGCTGCCGATGCGGATCGAGCACGAGGGCCGGGTGCTGTCCTTCGTGTCGTCGATCGCCACGTTCAACACACCGATGGACGTGACCGTCGCCGAACTGGCCGTGGAGATGTTTCTGCCCGCCGATCCGGAGACCGCCAAGTACCTGCTTTCCCAGGCGGGTTGACCAGAGTGTGACACTTCCGTCACGGCGGACCGGTGTGCGCGGCGGCGTCGCGTGGCACACTGCTCGCACATATCGGCACACAGGGGAGGACGTGGGGTGAGCGAGCGGCGGCCCGCGCCCACCGTGGGCCAGGTGGTGCTCGGCAAGCGGCTCCAGGAACTGCGGGAGGCGGCCGGTCTCGGCCGGGACCAGGCCGCCCGGGTGCTGCGGGTGGCGCCGGCGACCGTGCGGCGGATGGAGACGGCCGAGGTCGCCCTGAAGATCCCCTATGTACAGGTGCTCCTCACCACATACGGCGTGCCCGAACAGGAGGCCGCCGCGTTCGTCCGGCTGGCCGAGGAGGCCAACCGGCCGGGCTGGTGGCAGCGGTTCCACGACGTGCTGCCTGACTGGTTCAGCATGTACGTCAGCCTGGAGGGCGCCGCCCGCATCATCCGCTCCTACGAACCGCACTTCGTGCCCGGCCTGTTGCAGACCGAGGGGTACGCGCGCGCCGTGATGGAGGCCGGGACGGTCGGCCAGACCGGGCCGGACACCATCGAGCGCCATGTGTCGCTGCGGATGACCCGGCAGCGGCTGCTGGAACGGGACGACCCTCCCCATCTGTGGGTGATCATGGACGAGACGGCGCTGCTGCGGCCGGTGGCGCCCACCGAGGTGATGCGCGAGCAACTGGACAAGCTGCTGGAGTACTGCGCCCGGGACCGGGTCACGCTCCAGCTCGCCGAGTTCGCGTCAGGACCGCACCCGGGGACGTACGCGCCCTTCACCCTGTTCCGGTTCGCCGAGCCCGAACTGCCCGACATGGTGTTCACCGAGTATCTGACCGGGGCCCTCTACCTGGACTCCCGCAAGGAGGTCTCCCTGCACCTGGAAGTCCTCGACCACATGACGGCGCACGCCGCGACCGCCCAGCGCACCGAGAAGATCCTGCGGGAGTACCGCGAGAACCTGTGACCCGGTCCGCCCGTGCGGCCGCCGGCAGCGCGCCCCGAAGGGGCGCGGGGCTGTATTGATATGCGGCTCCGCCGCGATGGGGGTCCCCCCTGTTCGAGCGAAGCCGAGAACTTGGGGGAGCGACCAGCCACAACGGCGCCGCAGACGACCACGGCGTATCGCGGCGCAACCAGCGGAGCGCTCAGGCCGCGCCGCCCTTGGCGTCGCGTTCGTCGTCCACGATCTCCGCGTCGACCACGTCCTCCTCCGGGCCGGTGCGCCCCGTGCCCTGCGTGCCCTCCGTGTGGGTCTGCTGCCCGGCCTGCGCGTACATCGCCTGGCCCATCCGCTGGCTGACCGACGCGAGTTTGTCCACCGCGGCGCGCAACGCGGCCGTGTCGGCGTTCTGTTCCAGCAGGGCCTTCAGCTCTGCGGTGGCCGTCTCCACCTCGGTCCTGGTGTCGGCGGGCACCCGGTCCCCGTTGTCCCGGATGAACTTCTCCGTCTGGTAGACGAGTTGTTCGGCCTGGTTGCGGGTCTCGGCGGCCTCGCGGCGCCTGCGGTCCTCCTCCGCGTACTGCTCGGCCTCCCGCATCATGCGGTCGATGTCGTCCTTGGGGAGGGCGGAGCCGCCGGTCACGGTCATCTTCTGCTCGCGCCCGGTGGCCAGGTCCTTCGCCGACACATGCATGATGCCGTTGGCGTCGATGTCGAAGGCCACCTCGATCTGCGGCACTCCGCGCGGCGCCGGCGGCAGCCCGGTCAGGTCGAAGACGCCCAGCTTCTTGTTGTACGCGGCGATCTCCCGCTCGCCCTGGTAGACCTGGATGCCCACCGAGGGCTGGTTGTCGGCGGCCGTGGTGAAGATCTCCGAACGGCGCGTCGGAATGGTCGTGTTGCGTTCGATGAGCTTCGTCATGATGCCGCCCTTGGTCTCGATGCCGAGCGACAGCGGGGTCACGTCCAGCAGCAGCACGTCCTTGACGTCGCCGCGGATCACCCCGGCCTGGAGGGCGGCGCCGACCGCCACCACCTCGTCGGGGTTGACGCCCTTGTGCGGGTCCTTGCCGGTGAGTTCCCTGACCAGGTCCGTGACGGCGGGCATCCGGGTGGAGCCGCCGACCAGGATGACGTGCTGGATGGCGGAGAGCTTCACCCCGGCGTCCGTGACCGCCTGGTGGAAGGGGGTCTTGCAGCGGTCGAGCAGATCGGCGGTGAGTTCCTGGAACTGGGCGCGGGTCAGCTTCTCGTCCAGGTGCAGCGGGCCCGCGGCGGACGCCGTGATGTACGGCAGGTTGATGCTGGTCTCGGAGGAGGACGACAGTTCGATCTTGGCCTTCTCGGCGCCCTCGCGCAGCCGTTGCAGCGCCATCTTGTCGGCCGCGAGATCGATGCCGTTCTCCGCCTTGAACTTCTTCACCAGGTACTCGACGATCCGCTGGTCCCAGTCGTCGCCGCCGAGGTGGGTGTCCCCGTTGGTGGCCTTCACCTCGATGACCCCGTCGCCGATCTCCAGGAGGGACACGTCGAAGGTGCCGCCGCCGAGGTCGAACACGAGGACGGTCTGCTCCTCGCCGCGGTCGAGGCCGTAGGCGAGGGCGGCGGCCGTCGGCTCGTTGATGATCCGCAGCACCTTCAGGCCGGCGATCTCCCCGGCCTCCTTGGTCGCCTGCCGCTGTGCGTCGTCGAAGTACGCGGGCACGGTGATCACCGCGTCCGTGACGTCCTCGCCGAGATAGGACTCGGCGTCCCGCTTGAGCTTCTGCAGCACCCGCGCCGACAGCTCCTGGGCCCGGTAGCGGGTGCCGTCGACGGAGCCGCTGTCCGGGAAGCGCCAGCCCGCGTCGCCCATGTGCCGCTTCACGGAGCGCGCGGTGCGCTCCACGTTCGTCACGGCCTGCCGCTTGGCGACCTCGCCGACCAGCACCTCGCCGTTCTTGGCGAACGCCACGACCGACGGCGTGGTCCTCGCCCCCTCGGCGTTGGCCACGACGGTGGGCTCACCGCCTTCCAGGACGGCCACCACCGAGTTCGTCGTACCGAGATCGATTCCGACCGCGCGTGCCATCTCCGTCCCCTTCCGCCCGGGCGTGCCCCGAATCCAGCACAAAACTTGAGTGGGCTGTTGTCAATGCCGGGTACCCCGGAAACGGGCGGTGCCGCGCCCCCGAGTGGGGACGCGGCACCGTGACACGCCGGCGTCAGGCGAGCTTCGCCGACAGCGTGATGGTCGTGCCGGTCAGCGCCTGGCTGACGGGGCAGTTCTTCTTGGCGTCCTCGGCGGCGGCGGCGAAGGCGTCGTTGTCGAGACCGGGGACCGTGCCCTCGACGGTCAGGTGGATGCCGGTGATGCCCTCACCCGGCTGGAAGGTCACATCGGCCGAGGTGACGAGCTTGGTGGGCGGGGTGCCGGCGCCGGCCAGGCCGTGCGACAGCGCCATGGAGAAGCAGCTGGAGTGGGCGGCGGCGATCAGCTCCTCCGGGCTGGTCCTGCCGTTCGCCTGCTCGGCGCGCGACGGCCATGACACCGGCTGCTCGCCGATGCCGGAGGAGTCGAAGGTGACGACGCCGTTGCCCTCAAGCAGGTTGCCTTCCCAGACGGTGTGTGCGGTGCGCGTGGTAGCCACGGTTGTTCCTTTCGCGTGTGGTCCTGGTGAGGGGCGCCCCCTTCCCGGCCCGGGCCGGGGGAGAGTTCCGAACCCATCCGATCACATTCACGCCCGACGCACCTCGAAGACCCTGCCACACGAGATGAACACCGGCCGACGCCTGCGGTCGGGGCGGTCCGGCTCGCGGAGCACGCGAAGCCGGTCAGGCGGCCTTTCGGTCGGACTCCGCCGTGGGCAGGGGGATCTGGGGGCCGCCGGACTCGTGCAGCCAGCGGCGCAGTACCTGGTGGAGGCGTTCCGCGCCGATCAGGGGGCGGCCGTCGTCGGCCGGTGCGGACAGCGCGAGCGGCGACAGCAGGAACGGACGTGCCTGGGCGCCGCCGAGACCGCCGTGCGAGCCGATCTGCTCCTCGAAGGCGAGGACTTCACCGTCCGCCGGATCGTACGCGGAGTTGACCATGATGTCGGCGGTGTGCGGAAAGGAGTGGGTGCGGCGCACCGCGTCCGCGGCGCCGGGCCCGAACCGGGCGAGCGGTCCTGGCTCCTCGTCGAGCCGGTCGAGCGGGATCTGCGCACCGTAGGCGCCGAGGACCACCCCGCCGTGCTCCGCGCTGCGCACCAGCAGGAAGCCGATGCCCGGGTGGTTGGCGAGCGTGCCGAGCAGGGCGGGGTGGCGGGCGTCGATCTCCTCCTTGGTCATGCGGTGCGGCACGTCCGGGAAGGAGACCAGGCCGAGGTTGCCGGAGGCGAGCACGATCGGTTCGAAGCGGCGCCGCGCGGGCCGGTGCCGCTCGCCGCCCTCCTCGACCGGACGGCGCAGGGCCGCGCGCACGGCCGCGCGCGCCTCCGCGCCGCTGCGGGTGCGTTCCGCGCGGCGCGAAACGGGCAGCCCGCACCCCGCCCGGACCAGATCGCCGAGGGTGAGGCCGTAGCGGGCACGGAAGGTCTCGCCCGGGCTCTGACCGTGGTCGGACAGGACGACGATCCGGTAGGGGCGCGGCGCGTGCTCGGCGACCTTCTCGATCAGCGCGAGCGAGCGGTCCAGGCGGTGCAGCACCTTCGCGGCGTCCTGGCTGTGCGGCCCGGAGTGGTGGGCCACCTCGTCGTAGGCGACCAGGTCGGCGTAGACGGCGGTGCGGCCGACGAGCATGTCGCCCACCACCGCGGCGACCACGACGTCCCGCTCGACCACGGTGGCGAAGGCGCGCACGAGGGGATAGAGCCCGCCGCGCCCCACGCGTGGCCGCTGCTTGCGGATCCGGGCCCGGGTGGACTGGCCGATCTCGCGGCCGACCTCCGCGCAGAAGGACAGCGCGGTGCGCACGGCGTTGGCCGGGTCGGAGAAGTAGGCGAAGTAGCCGGCCCGGGAACGGTTCTCCCGGCCGCGGCGGCGGGCCGCGATGGACAGCACCAGGGCCTGTTCGTCGGCGCCGCCGCTGAACAGGTTGCCGCGGCTCGCGCCGTCCGCGCCGAGCAGTCCGCGGTCGCCGGTGCGTTCGACGGCGCGGCGCTGGAGTTCGGCGGCGCTGGTCGGCCGGTTGCAGACCACCACCTCGCGCTGGTCCTTCTCGTACCAGCGGAAGGCGGGCACGTCGAAGGTGCTGCCGTGCAGGATGCCGAGCTGGCTGGCGCCGGTCTGGCTGGACCAGTCGGTGTGCCAGGGGGTGAGCCGGTGGGTGGGGACCCGCCCGTCGCCGGCGCCCAGCCAGCGGCCTACGGTCGGCATCAGCCCGCTGCCCACGGCCTCGGTGAGCACGTCGTGGCCGACGCCGTCGAGCTGCACGAAGACGGTGCCGGGACTCGCCGCGCACGGCGGCCGGGAACGGCGGCGGCGGTCGGCGAGCCGGTAGAGGCGGCGCCGGTAGGCGTCGTCGTCCCGGACGGCCAGCGCGGCTCCGGTGGCGGAGGCGACGGCGGACATCACGGCGGCCACGATGACGGCGGTCTCGGGGGCCACCGCGCCCCGGCCGGTGGGGTTGATGCGCAGCGCGACCAGGAGCAGCGAACCGTTGAGGAAGAAGACGAGCAGCCCGAGCACGAGCGCGGGCACGAGCAGCAGCAGCCGGACGAGGACGGGCCAGACGACCGCGGACAGCACGCCGAAGGCGCCCGCGCCGAGCGCTGCGGTGATGGCGATGCGGGTGGCGCTGTCGCCGTCGGCCGACTGGAGCTGGAAGTCGGGCAGGATCCCGGCGAGCACCAGCATGGTGAGCGTGGAGACCGCCCATACCGTGACGCTCCGCCCGACCTGACTGGCTATCCGCCGCCACTTCCCGCCACGCACTCCCCGTTCACCTCACGTCCCGGCCCGTCGCCGGCGCGGGCCTTTCCGCCCCACCTTGTCATACGGCAGATGGGTACGGTGTGCGGCCGGGTCCGGCGTGACGCGGCGGTCACCCGCCGTCATACCCGGCGGTGGGCATGGACAGCCGGCGGTGCACCCGGGCCTTCATCTGCGCGTCGTAGCGGGGTTCGGCCCGGCCCACGGTCTCGACGCGCACCCCGCGCCGCGCGCACTCCGCGGTGAACTGCTCGACCGAGGACAGGGCGCTCTCCAGCACCCGGCGGCTCGGCGCCACGAACACGTCCACGCCGGGCCGCACCCCGTCCCACAGCACCTCGTGGTCCGGTCTGAGCCCGCGCACCAGCAGTTCCCTGGCGACGACGTACCCGTGCTCGGCGGCCCAGCGTGCGCACATCGCGTGCTGGCTGCGGGAGTCCACGAGGAAGGGATCCTCCTCCAGTTCCTCCAGCGGCGTCAGACTCGCGATCGCCGTGACCCGAACCGATCCCATGGAGCCCCCCTCACCTCCGGGTTTCCCCGCCGACCCTACTCCTGCCCGTAGGCTTCGGGGAGTCGCACGAAGGAGGCGAAGAAGGTGCCGGTGGAGGTCACCTGGTGGGGTCACGCCACCTGCACGATCGAGGATTCGAACACGCGTGTGCTCACCGACCCCCTTTTCGCGCGACGGCTCGCGCATCTGCGGCGCCGCCGGGGCGCACTGCCGCCGCCGGGCGCCCACCGCGCGGACGTGGTACTCGTCTCGCATCTGCACGCCGACCATCTGCACCTCGCCTCGCTGGCCCGGCTCGCCCCGGGCACGCTGCTGCTCGTGCCGCGCGGCGCGCCCCGCGCGGTCCCCGGACTGCGCAGGCTCGGCGGGCTACGGGTCACCGAGGTGGCGCCCGGTGACGAGATCGCGGCCGGCGGCCTCGTCGTACGCGCGGTGTCCGCACGGCACGACGGGCGGCGGCTGCCGGTCGGCCCGCACCGCTCCCCCGCGCTCGGCTACGTCGTCGAGGGCGAGGCCCGCACCTACTTCGCCGGGGACACCGGGCTGTTCGACTCGATGGCCGAGGAGGTCGGCCCCGTGGACATGGCCCTGCTGCCGGTGGGCGGCTGGGGGCCGCACCTCGGCGAGGGGCATCTGGACGCCGCGCGGGCCGCGCGGGCGCTGGCCGGTCTCGCCCCGCGCAGCGCGGTACCGGTGCACTACGGGACGTACTGGCCGATCGGCATGGACGCCGTGCGCCCCCATGAGTTCCATGCGCCGGGCGACGAGTTCGTGCGCCTCGCGGCCGAGGCCGCGCCGGGGGTGGCGGTGCACAAGCTGGGGCACGGGGAGAGCGTACGGCTGGAGGTCGCGAGGTGAGCTGGCTTGCCGCCGCGACGACGAACGTGCCGCCGGAGTCCACCCAGCAGGCGATCGGCTACCCGACGCTGTTCCTGCTGGTGCTGATCGGCGCCCTGGTGCCGGTGGTGCCGACCGGGGCGCTGGTGAGTTCGGCGGCCGTGGTGGCCTTCCACCAGACGGCGCCGTTCGCACTGGCGCTGGTGTTCGCGACGGCGTCGCTGGCCGCGTACCTCGGGGACGTGGCGCTGTACTGGCTGGGGCGGCGCGGGATGGGTTCCAAGAACGGTTCGCGCTGGCTGGAGGCGATCCGGTCGCGGGCCCCCGAGGACCGGCTGGCCCAGGCGCAGGAGAAGCTGGCCGACCACGGGGTGGCGGTGCTCGTGCTGTCCCGGCTGGTGCCGGCGGGCCGCATACCGGTGATGCTGGCCTGTCTGATGGCGCGGTGGCCGCTGCGCCGTTTCGCCCGCGGCAATGCGCCGGCCTGTCTCGCCTGGGCGGTGACGTACCAGCTGATCGGCATCCTGGGCGGCTCGCTGTTCAGCGAGCCCTGGGAGGGCGTGGTCGCGGCGGTCGTGCTGACCGTGGCGCTCAGCGCGGCGCCGGGCGTGTGGCGCCGGGTACGCGGAACGGCCGGCACCCGGGCGGACACCCGCGGCCCCGTATGACCCGCCCGGGGCCCGGTGCGCCGCCGTCACCCTCCACACCCCTGTGACCAGACCTCGAAAGCCCGCCCCAGGACCCGCCGCGGCCCGGCAGCCGGTCAGGTGAGCACCCGGGAGCCGCCTACCGGGAGGTCCCACAGGTCGTCGCGGGCCAGGCCCGCCTGTCGCCACATCGCGCGTACCCGGGTGAGCGGTTCGAGGACGGGCTCGGCGGAGAGCACGAACGTGCCCCAGTGCATGGGGGCCATGCGGCGGGCGCCCAGGTCCTGGGCCGCGCGCACCGCCTCCTCCGGGTCGCAGTGCACATCGCTGAGCCACCAGCGCGGGTCGTAGGCGCCGATGGGGAGCAGGGCCAGGTCGATGCCCGGGTAACGGCGGCCGATCCGGGAGAACCAGTGGCCGTAGCCGGTGTCGCCCGCGAAGTAGACCCGCTGTCCTTCGGGGTCGGTGAGCACCCAGCCGCCCCACAGGCTGCGGCAGGTGTCGGTGAGTCGGCGCTTGGACCAGTGGTGGGCGGGCACGAAGTCGAAGCGGACACCGGACAGTTCCGCCGCCTCCCACCAGTCCAGCTCGGTCACGGTGGTGAACCGGCGGCGCCGGAACCAGCGGCCGAGCCCCGCCGGCACGAACACGGGGGTCGCGCGCGGGAGTCGGCGCAGCGTCGGGGCGTCCAGGTGGTCGTAGTGGTTGTGGCTGATCACCACGGCGTCGACCCGCGGCAGTGCGTGCCAGTCGACGCCGACCGGGGTGATGCGGGCCGGGGTGCCGAGGATGCGACGGGACCACACGGGATCGGTGAGGACGGTCAGGCCGCCGATCCGGACCACCCAACTGGCGTGCCCCACCCAGCTGACGGCGACCGTACGGGCGTCGACGCGGGGCAGCGGGCCCGGTTCGTAGGGCAGCCGCGGGATGTCCTTCAGGCCGTCGGGCGCGGGCCGTACGGAGCCCTCGCGGGCGAAGCGGGCGAGGGCCTTGAGGCCGGGCAGGGGCGTGGTGAGCCGGTCGTGGAAGGTGCGGGGCCAGATCCGGTGTTCGCCCAGCGGGCGGGGTTCGGCGAGCGGCGGGAACGGAGGCGCGAAAGCGGCCGGCGCGGTGGCGCCGGCCTTCCTGATCGTCGTGGTCGTGAGGGCTGACCCGGACTGCGGCGTCTGCTGCGTCATCGAGGAGGCTCCCATCGCTGAGCGTCGTCGCAAAGATCGTCGAAGACCGACTTCAAGGAGATCAACGCGCGTTGCACGTGTGGCAGTTCCCACGGCGCGGGTGAGGTGAGGCATTCCGCGCGCTCCTCGTCCGTGCCGTCCAGCAGCGGCCCGGTGGACAGCCGCACCCGCAGCGCCTGGAGGTCGTCGCCGAACCGGTGGCCGCCGGGCGCGGGCATGCCGAGCCGGGCGGTGAGGAAGTCCTCCAGGTCCTGTGCGTCGCCAACACCGTGCGCGCCCAGCGCGCGGCGCAGCGGTCCGAGGTCGACGTACAGATGGCGGCCGGCCTGCGGCGGGCGGGCCACGGCACCCGCCGCGACCACGGCGGCGTGCGCGGCGGCGGCCACGCGCGCGTGCAGACGTACGGCGGCGCCGCGGCGTACGGCGACCGGCTCCGGCTCGTCGAGCGCGTACGCGGCGGCGGCCGCGACCGGGCCGGCGACGGTGGCACCGAGCGCGGTGAGCACGTCGAGTACGCGCGCGTGCAGCGCCTGCCCCGCCGGGCCGTCCGGGAAGCGGGCGACGGCGACGGGCCAGCCCGGCGGCAGCAGGGCGCCCGCCAGGTCGGTGACGACGGTGACCCGGTCCGGCACCATCTCGGCCGGGCTGAGCAGCACGGTCTCGCGCGGGCCGTGCAGCGTGTCGCGCCAGGTCTCGTCGCTGATCAGGTGCAGCCCCTCGCCCTGTGCCGCCTCGACCGCCTCGTGCACCAGTTCGGGCGGGGCGACGGTGGCGGTCGGGTCGTCGGCGACGGAGAGCACGAGCAGCCGGGGGTCGCCGCCCTCCGCACGAACCCGGCGGACCGTCTCCAGCAGGGCGGCCGAGTCCGGGACGCCGCCGCACTCGGCCGGCGTCGCCACATGGAACGCGGGCCGGCCCAGCAGGCGCGCGTACGGCGCCCACCAGGCGGCGCAGGGCCGCGGCACCAGCACGTCACCGCCGAGCGCGGCGGTCAGGGCGAGCAGCAGGGACGGCGCCCCGGGCGCGGCGGCGACGCGGTCGCGGCCGGCCGGCAGACCGCGCCGCGCCCAGTAGCCGTCGGCCGCGTCGAGGAGCGCGGGCGCACCGCCGACCGGCTCTCCACCGGCGTGGTGGGCGTGTTCGGCGAGCACGTCGGCGAGCGCGGGCAGGACGGGCAGCCCGTCGCCCGGCAGGGCCGGCCCGTACCGGACGGGGCCGTGGCCCTCGGGGTCCGTCCGCCGCATCTCCGCCTCCCCGCAGTCCGTGGTGCCGTGTGGTGTCCGCGGTCCGCTCCGTGTTCCTGTCGGGCGTGCCCCGCCGCTCGCCTCCGTCTACCCCGTCTTCCCCGTCCTCCTCGTCATGTCCGCGTCGATTCTGCGGGTGCGCGCGGCACGTCAGCCGTCCGGGTCGGTGCCGCGGCGCCACAGCCGGTGCGCGGCGGCGCCGAACGCGCCCGCGATCAGCACGGTGCCGGCGACCAGGGCGGGCACGGAATCGGTGAAGGCACCCCCTTCCCCGGCGTCCACGCCGTGCTGGGCGTCGGCCGCTTCGCAGGGGGAGCCTCCCCGCGGTTCGGTGCAGGTACGCCCGTCACCGCACGGCTCGGCGGCCCCGCACACGTGCGTGCCGCCGTCGTGCGTCGTGCCGTCGTGCGTCGTGCCGTCGTGCGTCGTGCCGTCGTGTGCGCCGGCGTCGGGAGGGTCGGCGGCGTGGGTGTCGCCCCCGTGCGTGTCCGTGCCGTGACCGTCCGTGCCGGGCGTGTCCCGGTAGGGCGGGTCCGTACGCTGCGGGTCCGTGTGGGGCGTGTCCGTGCGGCGTGCGTCGGGCCGGTCCGTGCCGGGGATTCCGGCATCCGGAATCCCGGCATCCGGAATCCCTGCATCCGGGATCCCGGCGTCGGGAATCCCCGCGTCGGGGAGCCCGGTGTCGGGGACGCCTGCCTCGTCACTGCCGGTGACACCGCTACCGGTCCCGTCCGTGCCGGTCCCGTCCCTGCCGGTGGCCTCGCCGGTCCGCTCGGGGCGGGCCGCGCCCTCCCGTGGCGGGCCGGGCACCCGTTCCCGCATGCCGCTCCCGTCCGGGCAGTCCGCGCGGGGCGCCCCCGGCTCGTCCGGGCCGGCCGCGGCGCGCAATCCCGTCGTGATGGGCGCGCTGTCCCGGGTGCCTGGCCTGTCGAGGAGGTCCGGGGCGGTCCCGCCGGTGGACTCGGGGCACGGCGCCGACACGGCGGTCGTGCCGCCGGGCCCAGCGGGCCACGGAGCGACCCCGGCGGCGGGAGCCGCGGACGCGGCCGCGGGGGCGCCCGCGGCGAAGCCGGTCAGGGCGGCCACGGCGAGGACGCGGGCGGTGCGGCGCATGAGCGGGCTCCTTGGAAGCGACGACTGCGGGAGCACGGCGGCCGGCTCCCGGCGGGCGGAGCACGGCGGGCGTGCCCCCACAGCCATCACAGCCCGCCGGGCGGCGCCCCGCGCGCGGCCGGACCCCATTAGCGGGACGCGGACCGCCGGGCGGGTGACCCCGCCGGTCGGCGCCCGGTTCGCCCCCGAAACCGTGTGTCGGCCGTCCCTGGCCGGGTACGCGGTGCGCACCCCTTGAAAGATCTGGAGGGAGACATGCAGCGAGGCAGTGACCGTCTCAACGTCCACCGGGACGACGAGATGAAGCACGAGCTGAAGGGCCTGCTCAGGTCCGGGCACCCCACCCGCAGCGAGGAGTGGTACGACCCGGAGCCCACCGCCGAGGACGACCCGCAGATCTGGCGCGGCCCCGTGGTGCCGGGAAGCGGCCGCGGGACGTCGCTGGAGTCGGTGCGGCTGGAACTGGCCCGGCTCCTCGGGCGCGGCATGTTCCCGGCCGGCCCGCGCGAGCTGTCGAACGCCCTGCGCCACGGGCGTGCGCCCGACGACCTGATCGAGGCGGTACGGCGGCTGCCGCGTTCGGCACGGTACGCCAACGTCCAGGAGCTGGCCGAGGCACTGACCGGCGAACGGCGCTGACGCGTCGTCACGCGCCGCGAGCGGTGCGCGCCGGTGGCGCCGCGCCGCTCAGGTGGCGGGGGTGCCGGGGGTCACCGTGCCCCCGCAGCCCCGCTCGCGCGCGCCCTCACGGGTGCGGCCCGCGGCGATGAGCCGGCGCGGGTTGCGGCGCAGATACTCGCCCTCGAGTTGCGCCATGCGCTCGTTGTGGGCGCGCAGCGCGTCGTTCGATCCGTACAGCAGCGTGTCGTGACGCGTGCGGTGGATCGTCTCCAGTTCCTTCATGAGCTGCTGGTCGTCCAGACGGTCCGCGTCGACTCCGGTCATGGTGTGCCCCACTCGTCGTGTCTCACGTTCCTGAATCCACTGTACGAACATCCGGCCGGGCCGCTACACGCTCCGCTGGAAACGCAGCGAGATGCCGTAGGTCGTCTGCGACACCGTCGTGGCTGGTCGCGCAGTTCCCCGCGCCCCTTCGGGGCGCTGTCGAACCGCCCGAGCCTCACCGCGCCCGCTCCACCCGTCGCTCGTCCCAGACCGGCTCCTGTGTCTCGCGTACCCGGCCGTCGCTGCCGAACACCAGGTAGCGGTCGAAGGAGCGGGCGAACCAGCGGTCGTGGGTGACCACCAGGACGGTGCCCTCGAAGGACTCCAGGCCCTCCTGAAGGGCCTCGGCCGACTCCAGGT
Source organism: Streptomyces sp. NPDC102462 (assembly GCF_044765425.1). Taxonomy (NCBI): domain Bacteria; kingdom Bacillati; phylum Actinomycetota; class Actinomycetes; order Kitasatosporales; family Streptomycetaceae; genus Streptomyces; species Streptomyces sp. NPDC102462. The sequence goes on from NZ_JBIWKB010000013.1 coordinate 161,819, forward strand.
CGAGGTTGTCGGTGGGCTCGTCCAGCAGCAGCGCGGTGGCACCGGCCAGTTCCAGCAGCAGGATCTGGAACCGGGCCTGCTGGCCGCCGGAGAGCCGGTCGAAGGACTGCTCGGCCTGGTGCGTCAGCTCGTAGCGGCGCAGCCGTGACATGGCGGCGCCCCGGTCCTGGGAGTGTTCCTTCCACAGGATGTCCAGCAGGGTGCGGCCGGTCAGCTCGGGGTGCGCGTGGGTCTGGGCGAAGTGCCCGGGCACCACCCGTGCGCCCAGCTTCCACGCCCCGGTGTGCGCCACCTCGTCGCCGGCGAGCAGGCGCAGGAAGTGCGACTTGCCGGAACCGTTGGAGCCGAGCACGGCGACCCGTTCGCCGTAGAAGACCTCCAGGTCGAAGGGGTGCATCAGGCCGGTCAGCTCAAGCCCCGCGCAGGTCACGGCCCGCACGCCGGTCCGCCCGCCCTTCAACCGCATCCGGATGTCCTGCTCGCGCGGCGGCTCGGGCGGCGGACCGGCCTCCTCGAACTTGCGCAGCCGGGTCTGGGCCGCCTGATAGCGGGAGGCCAACTCATGGCTGACGCTGGCCGCCTGCCGCAGGTTCAGCACGAGTTTCTTCAGCTGTGCGTGTTTCTCGTCCCAGCGTCTGCGCAATTCCTCGAAGCGGGCGAAGCGTTCGCGCCGTGCCTCGTGGTAGGTGGCGAAGCCGCCGCCGTGCACCCAGGCGTCGGCGCCCGCCGGGCCGGGTTCGACGGAGACGATCTTCTCGGCCGCGCGGGCGAGGAGTTCGCGGTCGTGGGAGACGAACAGGACCGTCTTGCGGGTCTCCCGCAGTCTCTCCTCCAGCCAGCGCTTGCCGGGCACGTCGAGGTAGTTGTCGGGCTCGTCGAGCAGCAGCACCTCGTCGGTGCCGCGCAGCAGCGCCTCCAGCACGAGCCGTTTCTGCTCGCCCCCGGAGAGGGTGCGCACCTGCCGCCACTGGGCGCGTTCGTAGGGCATGCCGAGGGCGGCCGTGGTGCACATGTCCCACAGCGTCTCTGCCTCGTAGCCGCGCGCCTCGGCCCAGTCGGCGAGTGCCTGCGCGTACTGGAGCTGGGCGGCCTCGTCGTCGACGGTCATGAGCGCGTGCTCGGCCTCGTCGACGGCGCGCGCCGCCTCGCGGATGCGCGGCGGGGCGACGGACACCAGCAGGTCGCGTACGGTCGTCTCGTCCCGTACGGACCCGACGAACTGGCGCATCACGCCGAGGCCGCCGGTCACCGTGACGGTGCCCGCGTGCGGTTTCAGCTCGCCGGAGATCAGCCGGAGCAGGGTGGTCTTGCCCGCGCCGTTGGGGCCGACCAGGGCGACGGCGGCGCCCTCGCCGACCCGGAAGGACACGTCGCCGAGCAGCGTCCTCCCGTCGGGGAGGTGGTACTCGAGGTGCGCGGCTTCCAGGTGTCCCATGGGGAGGAATTCTGCGGGGCGCCCCGGACCTGCGGCAAACCCTTATCGGGCGGGGTCCCTGTCGTCCGGGCCGGCGGGCTCGGCGGCACCGGCCGGCTCGGCGGCACCGGGCGACACCGGCCGCGGCCGGCCGGTCGGCCCGCTCGCTCCGGCGGGCAGCACCAGCGCGCCCTCCCAGGACAGCGCCTTCCAGCCGTCGGCCGGGGAGCCCTCCAGGGCCACCACACCGGTGTTCTCCAGCGGGTGGGCGGCGACGAAGGGCACATCCACGTTGTGCGCGCGGGCCGCGGTCCACATGCGGATCGCTGCGCCGTGGCTGACCATGGCGACCGTCGCGGCATCGTCGGCGGCGGCCTCCGCGACCACCGCGTCGAACCGGGCCAGCGCCTCGGCGCCGGTCTCCGCGCCGGGCATGCGCAGCTCGGTGTCGCCGCCCGCCCAGGCGAACACCGTGGTCATGTACTCCTGGCCCCGGTCGCTGTCGCCGGGCAGCATCTCCAGGTCACCGGCGGCCAGCTCGCGGATGCCGTCACGGACCCGGACGTCGAGGCCGCGGGCGGCGGCCAGCGGGGCGGCCGTCAGCTGGGTGCGCACCAGGGTGGAGGCGTAGACGGCCTCGATGTCCTCGTCGGCGAGCGCTTCGGGCAGGGCGGCGGCCTGTCGCTGCCCGAGCGGGGTGAGCCCCGGACCCGGCACGGCGGTGTCGAGCAGCCCCCCGACGTTCGAGGGGGTCTGGCCGTGACGGACCAGGAGCAGACGCATGCGGTGTTCCTCTCGCTTCCTCTCGGCCGATCCCCCGATCGGCCGCCGGCGGTCGGAAAACGACCGCTTCAGGGTACCCGCACCCGCATGAGCCCAGATGTCGACCTCACCACTTCCGGACCGGGCAGGACCGCCGCGCGGGCGTGGTTGCTCGACCTCGACCGCCGGCTGTTCGAGTCCGCCGCCCAGTTGCACTGGCCGGGTGCCGAGCGGATACTGCCGCGGCTGAGCCGAAGCGCGAACCACGGGGTGCTGTGGTGCGCGACAGCCGCGGCCGTGGCGGCGAGCCGTACCCCGCGCGCCCGGCGGGCCGCCGTCCGTGGCATCGCCTCGCTGGGGCTGGCCTCGCTGGCCATCAACACGATCGGCAAGCGCTCGGTGCGCCGCCCCCGTCCGCTCCTGGATCCGGTCCCGCTGGTGCGGCGGCTGAACCGGCAGCCGATCACCACGTCGTTCCCGTCCGGCCACGCGGCGTCGGCCGCCGCCTTCGCGGCCGGTGTCGCCCTGGAGTCCCCGGCCTGGGGCGCCGCCGTCGCCCCGCTGGCGTTCTCGGTCGCCGTGTCCCGGGTCTACACCGGCGTCCACTTCCCGAGCGACGTCCTCGCGGGTGCCGTGCTCGGCGCCGGGGCCGCGTTCGCCGTACGGGGGCTGGTGCCCACCCGGGCCCAGCTCACCCCGCCCGCCCGGCCGCGTGCCGAGGTTCCTGCGCTCCCGGAGGGTGACGGCCTGGTGCTGGTCGCGAACGCCGGGGCGGGCACCGCCGACCGGGTGCGCGCGCTGCGCGACGCGCTGCCGCAGGCGGACGTCGTGGCGTGCGAACCGGCGGACGTCGAGGAGGAGTTGGCGAAGGCGGCGGCGCGCGCACGGGTGCTCGGGGTGTGCGGCGGCGACGGCACCGTGAACGCGGCCGCCACCGCGGCCCTGCGGCACGGTCTGCCGCTGGCGGTGCTGCCGGGCGGGACGCTCAACCACTTCGCCTACGACCTGGGCGTGGAGGACGTGCGGGACCTCGCCGGGGCGGTCCGGCGGGGCGAGGCGGTGCGGGTGGACGTGGGCCGGTTCACCGCGGGCGAGCGGGCCGGCATCTTCCTCAACACGCTGAGCCTCGGCGTCTATCCGGAGCTGGTGCGGGAGCGGGGCCGCTGGTCGCACCGGATCGGCGGCTGGCCGGCCGGGCTGCTCGCGGCCGTGCGGGTGCTGCGCGCGGACCGGCATCCGGTGACGGCCGAGGTCGGCGGGCACAGGCGCCCGCTGTGGCTGTTGTTCGCGGGAAACTGCCTGTACCACCGCAGGGGGCTGGCGTCCGGCCGCCGGCTCGACCTGGCGGACGGGCTGCTCGACGTCCGTGTGGTGCCGGGCGGCCGGCTGCCCGCCCTGCGGCTGCTCGCCGCCGCCCTCGCCGGTCCGCTGACCCGCTCCTCGGCCCACGCGGCGGTGAAGGCCGGCCGGCTGCGGGTGGGCGGGGTCATGCCGGGCACGCTGCTCGCCTACGACGGCGAGGTGACCGAGGCGCGGGGCGGGCTGACGGTGGAGAAGGTGCCGCGGGCGCTGGCCGTCTACCGCCCGGCGCGCCGGCGCCGCTCGTCCCACCCGCCCACGTCATCCATATGGTGAAACGCGGGTCTCATCATTCGGTTGGCGCGCGTACGGTGATGCGTACCGCGGACCGGGCTTTGGTGCGCGGTACCCAGCGACGACGCGAAGGGGCAGAGCCATGCCGAAGCCGCGGGAGACCGCCGTCTACACCCATGGGCACCACGAGTCGGTGCTGCGTTCGCACACCTGGCGGACCGCGGCCAACTCCGCGGCCTATCTGCTCGGTTCGATCAAGCCCCATATGAAGATCCTGGACATCGGCTGCGGCCCGGGGACGATCACCGCCGACCTGGCGGCACTGGTCCCCGACGGGCATGTCACCGGCGTCGACCGGGCGCCGGAGGTGCTGGACCTGGCCCGGGCCACGGCCGCCGAACGCGGCCTTGCCAACATCGACTTCGCGGTGGCCGACGTCCACGCGCTGGAGTATCCGGACGACACGTTCTGCGTGGTCCACGCCCACCAGGTGCTACAGCACGTCGGTGACCCGGTGCGGGCGCTGCGCGAGATGCACCGGGTCACCGCGCCCGGCGGGTTCATCGCCGTCCGCGACTCGGACTACGCGGCGATGACCTGGTATCCCGCGCTGCCGGGCCTGGACGACTGGCTGGACCTGTACCGCCGGGTGGCCCGCGCCAACGGCGGGGAGCCGGACGCCGGGCGGCGCCTGAAGTCCTGGGCGCTGGCCGCGGGGCTGCGGGACATCACGGCCACCTCCGCCACATGGACGTTCAGCACGCCGCAGGAGCGGGCGTGGTGGAGCGGGCTGTGGGCGGATCGGACCGTCGCCTCGGCGTACGCGGAACGGGCCGTCCGTGGCGGGCACGCGACCGAGGCCCAACTGCGCGCCGTGGCCGCGGCGTGGCGGGAGTGGGGCGAGCGCGAGGACGGCTGGTTCACGGCGCTGCACGCGGAAATCCTCTGCCGCAAGGAAGCCTGATCGGCGGATTTCGGGACACTCGGAATGCAGGAGGTTCGAATTATGGTTCCCATCCTGCTCGTACTGCTTCTGGCCCTGATCCTGTTCGGCGCCGGATTCGCGGTGAAACTGCTCTGGTGGATCGCCCTGGCGGTGCTGGTCGTCTGGCTGTTGGGGTTCCTGGTCCGCGGCACCACCACCGCGGGAGGCCGGGGCCGCTGGTATCGATGGTGATTTCCCGCGGTTGCCAACCGCCGACGAGAACGCCGCGCGAGAACGCCGGGGGCCGGGGCTCATGCCCCGGCCCCCGGCTCGTGCCGCCCGTTCGCGGCGTCCGCCCGGCGGGCGTCACCCGGCGGCCGTCTCCGGCGCCTGCGCGAGCCGCCGGCCCGCCGCCGCGATCGCCCGGGCGTCGATGCCCGCGGCGTGCAACTGCTCGTCGGGCGCGGCCGACCCCGGCATCGTCCGCACCGCCAGCCGCACCAGCCGGGGCACCGGCCTGCCGTCGGCGAACGCGTCGAGCACGGCGTCGCCGATGCCGCCCTCCTCGTGGTGGTCCTCCACGGTGAGCAGACAGCCGGTCTCCTCGGCGGCCCGGCGCAGGGTGTGCCGGTCGACGGGCTTGACCGAGTACAGGTCGACGACCCGGACCGCGATGCCCTCGCCAGCGAGCAGATCAGCGGCGGTCAGGGCCTCGGGCACGGTGACCCCGGCGGCCACCACGGTCAGCCGGTCCTCGGCCGAGGAGCGCAGCACCTTGCTGCCGCCGACCCAGAACTCCTCGTCCGGGCCGTAGACGACCGGGCCGCCGCCGCGCGAGGTGCGCAGATAACGGACGCCGTCCAGGCCGGCCATGGCGGCGACGAGCTTCGCGGTCTGGTTGGCGTCGCACGGGTACAGCACCGTCGAGCCGTACACGCTCCGGAACATCGCCAGGTCCTCCAGGCCCATCTGGGAGGGCCCGTCCTGGCCGATCGCGACGCCCGCGTGCGAGCCGACCAGGTTGATGCCGGAGCCGCTGATCGACGCCATGCGCACGAAATCGAAAGCGCGCGTGAAGAAGGCGGCGAACGTCGAGGCGTACGGCACCCAGCCGCGCGCCGCCATGCCCACCGCCGCGGCGACCAACTGCTGTTCGGCGATGTAGCACTCGAAGAACCGGTCGGGGTGCTCCTTGGCGAAGAACTCGGTACGGGTGGAGTCGCCGACCTCCCCGTCCAGGGCGACGACGTCTCCTCGGGCGGTGCCGAGCGCGGCGAGCGCCTTGCCGAACGCGTCCCTGGTGGCCACCTTGTCGCCCAGCTCGTAGCGGGGCAGGTCCACGGGCTCCGTCGGGGCCGAGCGCAGGGTCCGCGCTGCGTGCGGCTCGCGCACCCGCACCCGCAGATCGCGTGCGCCGCCCAGCTCGGCGATGGCCTCCTCCGCATCGGGCAGCGGCTTGCCGTGCAGGCCCTCACGGTCCTGGACGGCGGCCACGCCCTTGCCCTTGAGGGTGCGGGCGAGGATCACCGTGGGCTGCCCGCTGGTGGACTCGGCCTCGGCGTAGGCGCGGTCGACGGCGTCGACGTCGTGGCCGTCGATCTCCACCGTGTGCCAGCCGAAGGCGTGGAACCGGCGGGCGTACGCGTCGAGGTCGTGGCCGTGCCGGGTCGGGCCGCGCTGGCCGAGCCGGTTGACGTCCACGATCGCCGTGAGGTTGTCGAGGTGTTCGTACGCCGCGTGTTCGGCGGCCTCCCAGACGGATCCCTCGGCCAGTTCGCTGTCCCCGCACAGCACCCACACCCGGTAGCCGGTGCGGTCCAGCCGCTTGCCGGCCAGCGCGATGCCGACGCCGACCGGCAGCCCCTGGCCGAGCGAGCCGGTGGCCGTCTCCACCCAGGGCAGCCGCCGCGGCGTCGGATGGCCCTCCAGCCTGCTGCCGAGCGCGCGGAAGGTCAGCAGTTCGGCGTCGTCCACGGCACCGGCCGCCTTGTAGGCGGCGTACAGCAGCGGCGAGGCATGGCCCTTGGAGAGGACGAAGCGGTCGTTGGCCGGATGGTCGGGGCGCTCGAAGTCGTAGTGCAGATGGCGGTCGAGCAGCACCGCCATCAGCTCCGCTGCGGACATCGATGAGGTGGGGTGCCCGGATCCGGCCGCCGCGGACGCGCGCACGCTGTCCACGCGCAACTGCTGGGCGAGCTCGTTGAGTTCGGCGGTTTTCATGAGTCTCCTTCCGCGGGGGTGTCGGTGCGCCGCACCGGGCCGGGCGCGGGGTGGCTCCCGGTGTGCGCTCCGGGTCCGCCCGGCACCCGGGCCAGTTCGGGTGAGGCGGTGTCCAGCGGCACCGACCAGGAGCGCACCAGCCCCAACTGGACGGCCTGGGGCGGCAGTACAGTGTCCAGCAGCCAGTCGGCGGCGACCCGGACCCGGTTGCCGGGCATCGCCGCCAGGTGGTAGCCGCGGGTGACCGCCCCGGCCAGCAGGCCGGACAGCGGTATGCCGAGCGGGTCGGCGGCGGCCCGGGCGCCGCCGAGATCGACGACGAAGCCCAGGTCGCGATGGCGGTAGGGGCGGCGCTGTCCAGCGCCGAGCGAGGCGGCCACGTTGTCCGCCGCGACCGCGCCCTGCCGCCAGGCGTGCTGGGCCGTCATCGGCGTGAGGTTGCCGGGGTGCTCCAGGTCCGGCACCGCCGCCGCGTCCCCGCACGCGAAGACCTCGGGGTGGCCGGGCACCTGCAGATAGGGGTCGACGATCAGCCGGCCGCGCTCCAGCGGCCGGCCGACGTCCTCGACGAGCGGATCGGGCCGGACACCGACGCACCACACCAGCGTGCGGGTCGCGACGAACTCGCCGTCGCTGAGCCGTACCCCGTCGTGGGTGGCCTCCTGCACCGAGGTGCCCATGCGGACCTCGACGCCCCGCTGCCGCAGTACGCGGTCCGCGGTGCGCGAGAGGCGTTCGTCCAGCTCGGGCAGGACCCGTGGGGCGATGTCCAGCAGCAGCCAGCGGGGTCGCACCCCGTCCGGCAGCCCCCTGCCGCGCGTCTGGCCCGCGGTGGCCCGCTGCATGTGCGCGGCCACCTCGGTGCCGGTGTAACCGGCGCCGACCACGACGAAGGTGCAGCGCGCCGCGGCGGCCCGCGGTTCGTCGGCGACGGCCAGCTCCAGCTGCCGGGTCACGTGATCGCGCAGGTAAAGGGCCTCGGGCAGGCCGCGGAAGCCGTGCGCGTGCTCGGCCACACCGGGCACCGGCAGCAGTTTGTTGACGCTGCCGACGGCGAGCACGAGCCGGTCGTAGTCGAGGGTGCCCGTGCGCCCCTCGGGGTCGGTGTAGTGCACGGCCCGCCCGTCGAGGTCGACGCGGTCCGCGACGCCGAGCACCAGGCGCACGTCGCGCAGGGTGCCGGACAGCGAGACGGCGACGCGGCGCGGCTCCAGCATGCCCGCGGAGACCTGGGGCAGCAGCGGCAGGTACAGGAAGTAATCGGTCGCGTTCAGCACGGTGACGTCGGCGCGCCCCCGGGCGCGCCGGGACAGGGCACGGCCCGCACGGTACCCGGCGAAGCCGGCTCCGACGATCACGATGCGGGGTCGCCTCACGGTGGGCCTCCGGCGGTACGACTGCTCCGAGCCCTCCGCGTCCCCCTGCGCGCCGCACTCAAACCCGCGCGCCGGACGCCTGTTCGGCAGCGCCCCGAAGGGGCGCGGGGCTGTACCCCTGTGCGGCTCCGCCGCGTGGGCGCGACCGGCCACGACGCCGCCGCAGCCGACCGACGGCCCATCGCGGCTCTTTCAGCGGAGCACCTAGTGTCTCGTGATCCTGTTCATGGAACCTGAGGCTTCTGTGATCGTTGAGTCAGGTATGGATCTCTCCTCTGAACAGATGGCAGAACTGCGGGAGTTGGCCGGGTCGCGGGATGTTCCGGCCGATGTGGCGCTTCGTGCTCGGGTCGTGTTGTGGTCCGGTGAGGGGCGGCGGCGCAAGGACATCGCCGAGCTCGCCGGGGTGGCGCCGCTGACGGTGGACCGTTGCAAGGCCCGTTATGCCGAGCGGGGCCTGGCCGGTCTGGAGGAGAAGCGCCGCGGCGGGCCGCGTACCCAGGTGCCGCCGCAGGTGCGGGCTCGGGTGATCGCTTTGACGAGGATGTCCCCGCCGGTGGATTCCGGTCTGTCGCACTGGTCGACACGGACGCTGGCCGACCATCTGAAGCGGCGGGAGGGTATCTCGGTGTCGTGGCATTACGTCGCCCGCGTCTGGCGTGAGGAGAATCTGAATCCGCACCGCTCGGGCACGTTCAAGATCTCGAAAGACCCGGCGTTCGCGGAGAAGGTCGCCGATGTCGTCGGTTTGTACCTGGCCCCGCCCGGCGGCGCGGTGGTGCTGTCGATCGACGAGAAGACGCAGGTGCAGGCCCTGGACCGGACCCAGCCGGTGCTGCCGGTGTCCTTCGCGGCCACCGAGAAGCGCACCCACGACTATGTGCGGCACGGCACCACGAACCTGTTCGCCGCGCTGAACGTCACGACCGGTGAAGTACTGGGCGAGTGCAAGCCGAACCGGAACGGCGCCAACTTCCTGGCGTTCCTGAAGAAGGCCGTCAAGCCCCATACGGGCAAGGAGATCCATGTCGTCCTGGACAACCTTTCCACGCACACCACCCCGGACGTGAAGGCATGGCTCGCG